>NZ_JARAVL010000012.1:36345-151021 GCF_033792725.1 Streptomyces sp. PA03-5A
CACCAGCAGGACGCACACCGTCCCCGCACCCCCCGCCACCGCCGTCACCGCATGCGGCCGGACGAACTCCGCCGCCCCACCCGCCACCGCCATCCCCAGACACTGGATCGTCATCAACCCCGCCGACTGCAACGTCATCGCCCGCCCCCGCAACCCCTCCGGCACCGCCGCCACGAACCACTGAGCTGAACCTCCCCCGGCCGCCCTCGCACCGCTCGGCCCCAAGGGGCCTCACCGGCTTCGGACGCCTGCGCCGGGCTCCGCCCGGCCCCCTCACACCCCGCCGACGGCAGTCCCCCGCACCCGCGCCAGCACCAGCAGGACGCACACCGTCCCCGCACCCCCCGCCACCGCCGTCACCGCATGCGGCCGGACGAACTCCGCCGCCCCACCCGCCACCGCCATCCCCAGACCCTGGATCGTCATCAACCCCGCCGACTGCAACGTCATCGCCCGCCCCCGCAACCCCTCCGGCACCGCCGCCACGAACCACTGATCGAGGCCGAGGGTGTAGGCGGCCGTCAGCCCCGTGGTGAACATCGCGGCGACGGCCAGGGGCAGCGAGGGGCGCAGGGCGAAGAGGGCGTACGGGAGGAGGGAGCACGCGGCGAGGGGGACGGTGAGGCGGGCGCGCGCGGCCGGGGGCAGGAAGGCGCCCGCGAGGAGTTCGCCGAGGACGGTGCCGACGGGCATCGCGGCCATGAAGAGGCCGAGGCCCGGGGTGCCGGCGCCGATGGAGTCGGTGTACGGGGCCGCGAGCGCCTCCGGGAACACCACGAAGAACGGCTGGATCCAGCAGAGCAGCAGCAGGGACCGCACCCGGGGGTCCCGCAGCAGGCGGCCGCTGCCGCCGGCGGAGCGCGCCGCGCCGCCGCCGCGCGCGGGGCGCCGCGCGGTGCCGAGGCGCAGCAGCAGGGCGGAGCCCAGGAAGGCCGCCACGGTGATCGCCAGCGCGGCCCGGGGCGGCAGGAGGACCAGCAGGAACCCGCCGACGCCGAAGCCCACGATCTGCGCGCCCTGGGCGACCATGCGGATCAGGGACCGGCCCAGCACGAAGGTGTCGCCGGGCAGGATGTCGGCCAGGCTCGCGGCCCGGGTGCCGGTGAACACCGGGGCGATCATCGCCATCACGCACCGCAGGCCGAGCAGGACCGCGATCGGCGTCCCGGGCAGCACCATCCCGGCCGCGCACGCTGCGCACAGCAGGTCGCACACGACCAGCACCCGGCGCGGCGGGAAGCGGTCGGAGATCCCGGCGAGCAGGGTGCCGCTGAGCGCGTACGGCACGAAGCCGAGCGCGAAGGTGAGCGCGGTCAGCAGCGGCGACCCGGTGAGCCGGAAGACCAGCACGGACAGCGCGATCTCGGCGACCACGGTGCCCTGGAGCGACAGTACGTGTGCCGCGAAGACCGCCCGGAACTCCCGTACGGCGAAGACCGCGCGGTAGCCGCGCCCGGCGGCCGGGCCCGCCGCGGTGGTGTCGGTGTTCAGCGTCATGGGCGCAGCCTGGCGGCCGGGACGGGGCACGCCGTAGTGTTTCGGCTCCAGCCGAAAGTCGAGGAGCAGGGGTCCGCCGTGCCGTTCCGTATGCGCTTCGGACCGGACGACCTGTTGCGCTGCCGGTTCGCGCTCTCCCCGCTGTGGGAGACCGAGGGGGCCGTCCGCACCCTGAAGGAGCCCGGGCTGCAGACGTACCACGTGCCGTGGTTGCGGCAGACCCGTGAGGCGGCCCGGGCCCTCGACCTCACCCCGCTGTGGCTGCTGATGCCCCGCCCCGGCCACAGCCCGGACTTCCTCTGCCCGCCCCCGCTGGGCCCGTCGGCGGCCATCGAGGACGAGCTCGCCCGGGTACGGGCCACCGATCCGGAGGTCGCCCGGCAGGACATGGCCCGTTCGCTGGCGGACACCCCGGGCGCCGCCGACAGCCCGCGCGGCCGGGCGATGCTGGCCGACCCGGCGCGCGCGGTACGGGAACTGGCGGATCTGTACGAGCGCGCCTGGGAGACGCTGGTGGCGCCGTACTGGCCCCGGTTGCGTGCCGTGCTGGAGGCCGACATCGCCTTCCGCGCGCGCCGGCTGGCCGACGGCGGGCTGACGGGCCTCTTCGCCGACCTCCATCCCTCGCTAAGCTGGGCGGACGACACCCTCACGCTGCACAAGCCGACGGAGCACGACCGGGACCTGGGCGGCGACGGCCTGGTCCTGGCGCCCAGCGTCTTCGTGTGGCCGGACCTCGCGGCGGGCTTCGACCCGCCCTGGCAGGGCACCGTCGTCTATCCGGCGCGCGGCATCGGCGGCCTGTGGCAGACCCCGCAGGCCGCCTCCGGGGCCCTGGTGCGGCTGCTCGGCGCCAACCGGGCGGCCATCCTCGGCGGTCTGGGCGAGCCGGCGACCACGACCGCGCTCGCCCACCGGCACGGCCTCGCCGTGTCATCGGTGTCGGCGCACCTGTCGGTCCTGCGGGACGCAGGGTTGCTCACCTCGCGCCGCTACGGCCACCAGGTGCTGTACGAGCGCACCCCGCTGGGCAGCGCGCTGGCCGACGACTGACCGCCGGGACGCGGAACGCCGCGGGGTGCGGAACGGCTACTGCGCGAGGTGCCGCTCGACGGTCTCCACCTTGGAGGTGAGCCCGTCGGTGACGCCGGGCCGGATGTCGGCCTTGAGGACCACCGAGACGCGCGGTGCCCGGGCCTCGACGGCTGCCACGGCGCGCTTGACGACATCCATGACCTCGTCCCATTCGCCCTCGATGGAGGTGAACATCGCGTCGGTGCGGTGGGGCAGCCCCGACTCGCGCACCACACGGACCGCGTCGGCCACGTACGCGCCGACGTCCTCGCCGACGCCGAGCGGGGTGACGGAGAAGGCGACGATCATGCCTCGACCACGCCTTCCTTGAGCTCCTTGCGCGCGCGGGCGGCGATGACACCGGCCTCGGCCTCGCGGCGGAGCCTGCGCTCGGCGAAGAAGCCGCCAGTGGGGAGGACGGACAGCACGAAGTACAGCGCGGCGCGGCCGAGCGGCCACTTGGCACGGTTCCAGGCGTCCAGCCAGAACACGACGTAGAGCACGAAGAGGACGCCGTGGATCATGCCCATGACGGGGACCGCGTTGAAGTCCGTGGTGCGCTTGAGCACCGAGCAGACCAGCAGGAGCAGGAAGGAGACCGCCTCTGGGGCGGAGACCAGGCGGAGCCGGTTCAGGGCGGAGGCGGTCTTGATGTCCACGGGACCTCACTATCGGGACAGGGACTGCGGCGGGCGTGGGCACTGCGATCGAGTGTTTGTGAATGCGATCACAAGTGTTCCGCCCATTATCACCCGGCCCTCCGGCCGCCCCGCCCCCGGGGCCCCCGGGGGAACAGGTGAACCATCGGCGCGCGGGACGCGTCCCCCTCCACGACGGAAGACGAACCGCCCTCTCGAGGAAGAAGCGGGATGAAGCTGGACTGGGACCGCCGGCACTGCGCCCGGCGCGGGCACATCACGTACGCGCCCGACGAGGCGCACCTGCGGGAGCGGCTGCGCGCCGACACCGCGCTGGGAGAAGTGTGGCGCTGCCTGCGCTGCGGCGACTTCGCCCTGGGCGCGCCGCACGGCTCGGGCCCGGCCGACCGGGCGCCCGAGGTGCCGCGCGGCCGGGCGCTGCGCGACCTGTTCATCCTGCGCTTCCTGGCGGTCGAGCGGCTGCTGCGGGGGGCGTTCATCGTCGTCGCGGCCTGGGCCGTGTGGCGGTTCAGCAACTCGCAGGACTCGGTGCGCCGGTTCTTCGAGGAGAACCTCACCGTCTTCCGCCCGGTCTTCCGGCACTTCCACTACGACCTCGACCACTCCCCCGTCGTGGACACCATCCGCCGCACCTTCGAGTACCGGCACTCGACGCTGCTGATCGTGGCGGGCGCGCTGCTCGCGTACGCGGTGATCGAGATCGTCGAGGCCGTCGGCCTGTGGGCGGCCAAGCGGTGGGCGGAGTACCTGACGGTGGTGGCGACCGCGGCCTTCCTGCCGCTGGAGGTCTGGGAGCTCACCGAGAAGGTGAGCTACCTCAAGATCGGCACGCTGGTCCTCAACGTCCTCGCCGTCCTCTACATCCTGCTCTCCAAGCGGCTGTTCGGGCTGCGCGGCGGTCACACGGCCTTCGAGGCCGAGCGCCGCGGCGCCTCGCTGCTGGAGGTCGAGGAGGCGGCGGGAGCGCCGCACGGAACCACTGCACCCCATGTGACGCGGACCCTGGTGACGGGTTCCTCCCGGACGGATACGGTCTGACCCGTGGCTCAGTTTCGATTGCAGGGCAGCAAGGTGCTCGCCGTGGACATGGCCGGCGACGCCGTCAAGGCGAAGAACGGCTCGATGGTCGCGTACGACGGCCAGATGAGCTTCAAGAAGATGTCCGGGGGCGGTGAGGGCCTGCGCGGCATGGTCACCCGGCGGCTGACCGGGGAGTCGATGGAGGTCATGGAGGTGCGCGGGCAGGGCACCTGCTACTTCGCCGACCGCGCGAGCGAGATCAACCTCGTCCGCCTGAACGGGGAGAAGCTGTACGTCGAGGCCAGCAACCTGCTCGCCACCGAGGCGGCGCTGCGCACCGGCACCACCTTCACCGGCCTGCGCGGTGCCTCGCAGGGCAACGGCCTGTTCACCACCACGGTGGAGGGCGTCGGCCAGGCGGCGATCACCTCCGACGGCCCGGCCGTGGTGCTGCGCGTCGCCCCCGGCCTGCCGCTGCAGGTGGACCCGGGCGCGTACGTGGCGCACACCGGCAACCTCCAGCAGCACTTCCAGGCGGGCATCAGCTGGCGGTCGGTGATCGGCGAGTCGGGCGGCGAGTCCTTCCAGATCCGCTTCGAGGGCGACGGCCTGGTGTACGTCCAGCCCAGCGAGCGCAACACCATCGGGGGGCAGGTCTGATGCCGTTCACCCGCGTCAACTCCAAGATGGTCGAGGCCCAGGTGCTGCCGGGCCAGCGGCTGTTCAGCCAGCGCGGCGCGATGCTGGCCTACCGGGGGAACGTGAGCTTCACCCCCAACGTGCAGGGCGGCCAGGGCGGCATCGGCTCGATGATCGGCCGCCGGCTCGCCAACGAGGCGACGCCGCTGATGACCGTCGAGGGCCACGGCTCGGTGATGTTCGGCCACGGTGGCCACCACGTGCACTGCGTCGACCTGACCGCCGACACCCTGTACGTCGAGGCGGACCGGCTGCTGGCCTTCGACGGCTCGCTGCGGCAGGGCACGATGTTCATGGGGTCCCAGGGCGGCGTCATGGGCGTCATCCGCGGTCAGGTCACCGGTCAGGGCCTGTTCACCACGACCCTGCAGGGGCACGGCGCGGTCGCGGTGATGGCCCACGGCGGCGTCATCGAGCTGCCGATCACCCCGCAGCGCCCGGTGCACGTCGACCCCCAGGCGTACGTCGCCCACCGCGGCGACGTACGCAACAAGCTGTCCACCGCGCTCGGCTGGCGCGACATGGTGGGCCGCGGTTCCGGTGAGGCGTTCCAGCTGGAGCTGTCGGGGCAGGGCACGGTCTACGTGCAGGCGAGTGAGGAGAAGCTGTGAGCACCGGACCCGTCGTCCACGACCCGTACACCCTGCCGGTCGACGACAACGTCAACCCCTACGCCTTCAGCGTCGACCTGAAGGGCCAGTGGTTCCTGCAGAAGGGGAAGATGATCGCCTACTACGGGCAGATCAGCTTCCACGGCATCGGCCACGGCGCCCTCGACGGCCTGATCCGCAGCAACTTCCACTCCCCGCTGCACGCCTCGGACTGGGTGGTCGCCGAGGGCCAGGGCAAGATGATCCTCGCCGACCGGGCGTTCGACGTGAACTCCTTCGACCTGGAGGACGGCAACCTGACCATCCGGTCGGGCAACTTGCTGGCCTTCCAGCCGGGCCTGTCGCTCAAGCAGTCGATCATCCCGGGCTTCCTCACCCTGATCGGCACGGGGAAGTTCGTGGCGGCCTCCAACGGAGCCGTGCACTTCGTCGAGCCTCCGGTCCGTGTCGACCCGCAGGCGCTGGTGGGATGGGCGGACTGCCCCTCCCCCTGCCACCATTACGACCACGGGTACATGCGCGGCGTACTGGGCGGCCTGCGGGCGCTGACCGGCGTCGGCGGCACCTCGGGCGAGGAGCACCAGTTCGAGTTCGTCGGCGCGGGGCAGGTGCTGCTCCAGTCGAGCGAGGTCCTCATGCCCGAGCAGGCCACGGGCGCGGTCCCGCACGAGGCCGGCGTCCCGGGCGGCGGAGCGGGCGCCCCGGGCATGCCTCAGGGCGTGCCGAGGCTCCCGGGACAGCTCGGGGACCTGCAGCGCCGCTTCGGTCTGTGAAGCTACCGACACGTATCGGGACCCCGAATAATCCGGATTTCAACTTTCTGGGTATAATTCCATCATGGAGACAGAGACCGGCACCCTTTGGCTGACCGCCGACGAGCAGCGCACCTGGCGCATCCACCTGGAGGTCAGCAAGTTGCTGACCCACCAGCTCGAACGGGACCTGCAGCCGTTCGGTCTGACGTACAACGACTACGAGATCCTGGTGAACCTCTCGGAGTCGCCCGAGCACCGCATGCGGATGAGCGACCTGGCCCGTGCCACCCTGCAGTCCAAGAGCCGGCTGTCCCACCAGATCAGCCGGATGGAGACCGCGGGCCTGGTCCGCCGCGAGAACTGCGAGTCCGACCGGCGCGGACTGTTCGCCGTCCTCACCGAGGACGGCTGGGAGACCATGCGCAAGGTCGCCCCGCACCACGTCGTCGCCGTCCGGGAGCACTTCATCGACCTGCTCCCGGCCGAGGACCTGGCAGCACTGCGCAGGGCCCTCCACCCCGTCGCGGACCACCTGCGCGCGGTGCGCGGCAAGGCCTGACCCACCCGGCGGCCCGTTCGCCCGCGCCCCCGGGCGCGGGCGTCAGGCCTGCTCGGTGAGGCCGGCGACCAGTTCGTCGGCGGCGGCGTACGGGTCCAGCTCGCCCGCGACGATGCGCTCGGCGAGCGCGCCGAGGCGGCGGTCGCCGTGGAGGTCGCCGATGCGCTCGCGCAGCGTGGTGACGGCGATGTGCTCGACCTCCAGGGCCGCGCGGCGCAGCCGGCGCTCCGCGAGCACGCCGTGCTCCTCCATCCAGGCCCGGTGCTTCTCCAGGGCCTCGACCACCTCGTCGATGCCCTCCCCGCGGGCGGCGACCGTCTTGACGATCGGGGGGCGCCAGTCGCCCGGCCCGCGGGCCTCGCCCAGGCCCAGCATGTGGTTGAGCTCGCGGGCGGTCGCCTCGGCACCGTCCCGGTCGGCCTTGTTGACGACGTACACGTCGCCGATCTCGAGGATGCCGGCCTTCGCCGCCTGGATGCCGTCGCCCATGCCCGGCGCCAGCAGCACCACGCAGGTGTCGGCCTGGGCGGCGATCTCCACCTCGGACTGGCCGACGCCGACGGTCTCCACCAGGATCACGTCGCAGCCGGCCGCGTCGAGCACGCGGATCGCCTGCGGCGCCGCCCAGGCCAGACCACCCAGGTGGCCGCGGGTGGCCATGGAGCGGATGTAGACGCCGGGGTCGGAGGCGTGGTCGCTCATCCGGACCCGGTCGCCGAGCAGGGCTCCCCCGCTGAACGGCGAGGAGGGGTCCACGGCCAGCACCCCGACCCGCTTCCCGGCCCGCCGGTACGCCGAGACCAGCGCGGACGTCGACGTGGACTTGCCGACGCCCGGTGAGCCGGTCAGGCCGACCACGTACGCGCCACCGGTCAGCGGCGCGAGCGCGGCCATCACCTCCCGCAGCTGCGGGGACGCCCCCTCCACCAGTGAGATCAGCCGGGCGACCGCCCGCGGGCGGCCCTGCCGTGCCTGCTCCACCAGGGTGGGGACGTCCATCGCTGTGCTCCTCTTTTTTTCAGGGCTCGGTTCGCCTCCGGTTCGCTCAGCCGTCGCCGACGGTCGACCGTGCTCGCCCGCTCGTTCCTCGCGGGCTCCGCGCGCTCTCCCTTTCGGCAACGGCCGCTCCCCTTCGGCTCACCCGCCGTTCGTACTGCTACTTGCCCGGCACGCGGATGATCAGGGCGTCGCCCTGGCCGCCGCCGCCGCACAGGGCCGCCGCGCCCACGCCGCCGCCGCGGCGCTTCAGCTCCAGGGCGAGGTGCAGGACGATACGGGCACCGGACATGCCGATCGGGTGACCGAGGGCGATGGCGCCGCCGTTGACGTTCACCTTTTCAGGTGTCACGCCCAGGTCCTTCATGGACTGCACGGACACCGCCGCGAAGGCCTCGTTGATCTCGATCAGGTCCAGGTCGCCGACGGACAGCCCCTCCTTCTTCAGGGCGTGCGCGATGGCGTTGGACGGCTGCGACTGCAGCGAGTTGTCCGGGCCGGCCACGTTGCCGTGGGCGCCGATCTCGGCGATCCACTCCAGGCCCAGCTCCTCGGCCTTGGCCTTGCTCATCACGACCACCGCGGCGGCGCCGTCGGAGATCTGCGAGGAGGTGCCCGCGGTGATCGTGCCCTCCTTGCTGAAGGCGGGGCGCAGCTTGGCCAGCGACTCGGCCGTGGTCTCCGCGCGGATGCCCTCGTCCTTGGCGAAGACCACCGGCTCGCCCTTGCGCTGCGGGATCTCCACCGGGGTGATCTCGGCCTCGAACAGGCCGTTCTTCTGCGCGGCGGCCGCCCGCTGGTGGGAGAGCGCGGCGATCTCGTCCTGCTCGGCGCGGCCGATGCCCAGGCGTGTGTTGTGCTTCTCGGTGGACTCGCCCATGGCGATGTCCTCGAAGGCGTCGGTGAGACCGTCGTACGCCATGGCGTCCAGCATCTGGACGGCGCCGTACTTGAAGCCCTCGCGGGACTTCGGCAGCAGGTGCGGGGCGTTGGTCATCGACTCCTGGCCGCCGGCCACGACGACGTCGAACTCACCCGCCCGGATCAACTGGTCGGCGAGGGCGATGGCGTCCAGACCGGACAGGCAGACCTTGTTGATCGTCAGCGCCGGCACGCTCATCGGGATGCCGGCCTTGACCGCGGCCTGACGGGCCGGGATCTGCCCGGCACCCGCCTGGAGCACCTGGCCCATGATCACGTACTGCACCTGGTCACCGCCGATGCCGGCCCGGTCCAGGGCGGCCTTGATGGCGACGGCGCCGAGTTCGGCGCCGGAGAAGGTGCGCAGCGAGCCGAGCAGCCGGCCCATGGGAGTGCGCGCACCCGCGACGATCACGGACGTTCGTGCCTGGCTGGTCATGACGCGGCCCCTTTGCACGGAGGGAAGGTTAACGATGGTTTTCGAGGGTGCTGTCAATGTACTGAGGGGTGGAGCCGGCGGTCACCCGGCAGACGGTGTGATCGCGCGCACGTTGCGTGACCATGCGGACCGGCGGTCCACTGGAGTCATGCTGACGCGAATCGACCACATCGGCATCGCCTGCTTCGACCTCGACAAGACCGTCGAGTTCTACCGTGCCACCTACGGCTTCGAGGTGTTCCACACCGAGGTGAACGAGGAACAGGGCGTGCGCGAGGCCATGCTCAAGATCAACGAGACCTCCGACGGCGGGGCCTCCTACCTCCAGCTGCTGGAGCCCACCCGCGAGGACTCCACCGTCGCCAAGTGGCTGGCCAAGAACGGAGAGGGGGTGCACCACATCGCCTTCGGGACCGAGGACGTCGACGGGGACGCGGCGGCCGTCCGCGACAAGGGCGTGCGGGTGCTCTACGACAGCCCGCGCACGGGTTCCATGGGGTCGCGGATCACCTTCCTGCACCCCAAGGACTGCCACGGTGTGCTCACCGAGCTCGTCACCTCGGCCAAGGACCACTGACCGGAGACGACTCGCCCCGGTAGAGTGGCCTGGCGACCCCGGGGTGGGCTGGGGTACCTGCCCGCGCTTCGGCGTGGGATCGGACACAATTCTCCGCAAGGCCCCGCGGTAAACGGGGCCCCGGGGAATCTCACTCGGTTGGCGGGTGGGTACACCAGGAGACGGATGGGACCGCGGAGTGCGGGGCTACGACCGCTACGAGGTTGAGGACGACCACCTCTCGCAGTTCGAGGCCGAGATGGAGCGGCTTCGTAAGGAGCGGGACAAGGTCGTCCAGCATGCTGACGACCTCGGCTACCAGGTCGAGGTGCTGCGCGCCAAGCTGCACGAGGCGCGCCGTAACCTCGCGACGCGTCCTGCCTACGACAACCTCGGCCACCAGGCCGACCAGTTGCTGCGCAACGCCCAGATCCAGGCCGACCAGCTGCGCGCCGACGCCGAGCGGGAGCTGCGCGAGGCGCGCGCGGCCACCCAGCGGCTGCTCCAGGAGCAGGCCGAGCACCAGGCCCGGGTGGAGGCCGAGTGGCACGCCGAGGCCGTCGCCCGGCGCCGGCGGCTGGACGAGGAACTGGCGGATCGCCGCACCAACGTCGAGAGCCACGTCAACGAGAACGTGGCCTGGGCCGAGCAGCTCCGCGCCCGTGCCGAGGCGCAGGCGCGCCGGCTCATGGAGGAGACCCGAGCGGAGTCGGAGGCCGCGCTGGCCGCCGCCCGCGCCGAGGCCCAGCGGATCGCCGAGGGCGCCCGCGACCGGCTGGAGTCGGAGTCCACGACCGCCCGCGCCGAGGCCGACCAGTTGCTGCGCCGCGCCCGCGCGGACGCCGAGCGGCTGCTGAACGCCGCGGCCAGCCAGGCCCAGGAGGCCACCACCCAGGCCGAGCAGCTGCGCGCCTCCACCCAGAGCGACACCGAACACGCCCGCACCCAGGCCGGCGAGCTCTCCCGCTCCGCCGAGGAGAAGCTGCGCGAGGCCCAGGAGAAGCTGCGCGAGGCGCAGAGCGAGTCCGACCGGCTGCGCGAGGAGGCCGCGGCCAACGCCGCCAAGCGGCTGGCCACCGTCGACGCCGACAACGAGCAGCGCACCCGTACGGCCAAGGCCGAGGTGGCCCGGCTGGTCGCCGAGGCCACCAAGGAGGCGGAGGCCGCCAAGGCCGAGGCCGAGCAGATCCTCGCCGACGCCAGGACCGAGGCCGAACGGCTGCACAGCCAGGCCCAGGAGACCGCCAAGTCCGAGGCGGCCGAGGACGCGGCGGCGGCCCTCGCCAAGGCGGCCCGCACCGCCGAGGAGGTCCTCAACAAGGCCACCGAGGACGCCCGTGCCACCACCCGCGCGGCGAGCGAGGAGGCCGAGCGCATCCGCCGCGAGGCGGAGACCGAGGCGGACCGGCTGCGCGGCCAGGCCGAGGAGTCGGCCGAGGAGCTGCTCGGCACCGCCAAGGACGACACCAAGGAGTACCGCGCCAAGACGGTCGAGCTGCAGGAGGAGGCCCGCAGGCTGCGCGGCGAGGCCGAGCAGCTGCGCGCCGAGGCGGTCGCCGAGGGCGAGCGCATCCGCGGCGAGGCGCGGCGCGAGGCCGTGCAGCAGATCGAGGAGGCGGCCCGGTCCGCCGAGGAGCTGCTGACCAAGGCGAAGGCCGAGGCCGCGGAGCACCGGCAGAAGGCGACCGTCGACTCCGAGAAGGCCCGTACCGAGGCGATCGAGCGCGCCGCGGCGCTGCGCAGGCAGGCCGACGAGCTGCTGGAGCGCGCCCGGGGCGAGGCCGAGCAGGTGCGCACCGAGGCCGAGCAGCAGGCCGAGCAGGTACGAGAGGACGCCGAGGGCGCCGGCCAGGTGCTGCGCGAGGAGGCCGAACGGGCCGCCCAGCGGCTGCGCGACGACGCCGAGGCCGATCTGGTCCGGCTGCGCGAGGAGGCCGAGCGCCGCATCACCGCGGCCGAGGAGGCGCTGCGCGAGGCCCGCACAGAGGCGGAGCGGCTGCGCCGCGAGACCGCCGAGGAGGCGGCCACGCTGCGCACGGAGGTCGCCGAGCGCGTCAGGGCGCTGCAGGAGCAGGCCGAGCAGGAGACGGTGCGGCTGCGGGACGAGGCCGCGGCCGACGCGTCGCAGACCCGGGCCGAGGCCGAGCAGCTCGCCGTCCGGCTGCGGGGCGACGCCGCCGCCGAGGCCGAGCAGTTGCGCACCGACGCCCAGGAGACCGCCGACCGCCTCCGCTCGGAGGCGCAGGAGACCGCGGGACGGTTGCGGGCCGAGGCGGCCGAGGCGCTGTCCGCCGCCCAGGAGGAGGCCGCACGCCGCCGCCGCGAGGCCGAGGAGTTGCTGGCCGCGGCCCGCGGCGAGGCGGAGCAGGAGCGCGCCCAGGCCGGTCGCGAGGGCGAGGAGCTGCTGGCGGCCGCCCGCAAGCGGGTGGAGGAGGCCGGCGCCGAGGCGGAACGGCTGGTCGCCGAGGCCGAGCGGCACGCCGCCGAGCTGGTCGGCGCGGCCGAGCAGACCGCCCAGCAGGTGCGGGACTCGGTCAACGGGCTGCACGAGCAGGCCGAGGAGGAGATCGCCGGGCTGCGCTCGGCGGCCGAGCACGCCGCGGAACGCCTGCGGTCCGAGGCCCAGGAGGCCGCGGACCGGCTGCACGCGGACGCCAACGCCGAGCGCGAGCGCGCCACCGAGGACGCCCAGCGGCTGCGGCGCGAGTCGCAGGAGGAGGCCGAGGAGGCCCGGCAGCTCGCCGACCGCACCGTCGGCGAGGCGATCGAGGAGGCGGACCGGCTGCGGGTGGAGACCCGCGACGAGTCCAACCGGCAGCGGGTGGAGGCCGCGGAACAGGCCGACCGGCTGCTCACCGAGGCGATCGAGGAGGCCGACCGGCTCCGCGCCGACGCCGCCGCCCGGGCCGAGGAGACCGTGGGCAAGGCGCAGCGCGACGCCGAGCGGCTGGCCATCCTGGCCAAGGACGCACTCGACTCCGCCGAGCGCGACGCCGAGGAGCGCCGCCGTGCGGCCGAGGAGGCGCTGGGCACCGCCGAGGCGGAGGCCCGCCGCATCCTCGACGAGGCGCGCGACGAGGCCAACAAGCGCCGCACGGAAGCGGCCCAGCAGGCCGACCAGCTGATCACCAGGGCCCGCGCCGAAGCGGAGCGGCTGGGCATCCTCGCCAAGGACGCACTCGACTCCGCCGAGCGCGACGCCGAGGCGGCCCGCTCGGAGTCCGACCGGATCCGGGACGAGGCGCGCGAGGACGCCAACAAGCGCCGCGCCGAGGCCGCAGGGCAGGCGGACGAGCTGATCTCCCAGGCGCAGGGCGAGGCGCTCAAGATCGGCACCACCGCGGAGGAGCAGGCCGACACGATGGTCGGCGCCGCCCGCAAGGAGGCCGACCGGATCGTCGGCGAGGCCACCTCCGAGAGCAACGGCATGGTGGAGCGGGCCCGTACGGACGCCGACACGCTGCTGGAGGAGGCCCGCAGGGACGCCACCGCCATCCGCGAGCGCGCGGAGGAGCTGCGGCAGCGCGTCGAGGCCGAGGTCGAGGAACTGCACGAGCGGGCCCGTAGCGAGTCGGCCGCCACGATGAAGTCGGCGGGCGAGCGGGTCGACAAGCTGGTCGAGGCCGCCACCGAGCAGCTGGAGAAGGCCGAGGCCAAGGCCCGCGAGCTGGTCACGGAAGCCGAGGCCAGGGCCGAGGAGACCCGGTCCACCGCGAGCGCGGAGGCCAGCAAGGTCCGCATCGCCGCGGTGAAGAAGGCCGAGGAACTGCTCAAGGGGGCCGAGCAGAAGAAGAACGACACGGAGCGGGAGGCGGAGCGGGTGCGGAGCGAGGCCCGCGTCGAGGCCGAGCGCATCGTGACCGAAGGCAAGAAGGAGCTCGAGGTGCTGAGCCGGCGCCGCCAGGACATCAACGCGGAGATCACCCGTGTGCAGGATGTCCTTGAGGCACTGGAGTCATTCCAGCAGCCGATCGACGGGGGAAAGAGCAACAGTCAGAACGCCACGCAGAACGGTAAGAACACGGTCACTGCAGGTGCAGCGGCCGGCACGACCCGGACAGGGAGCAAGCGGTCCGACGATGCGCCACTCGATTGAGCGGTCATTGTGCACAGTTACTGGACAGTGACTGTAAGACACGCCGCTTGGGCCCCTAGGATTCCCCCTATCACCCCACCCGGTCTGAATTGACAGGAACCCCATGAGCGACACTTCCTCCCCCTTCGGCTTCGAGCTCGTGCGGCGCGGATACGACCGCGGGCAGGTGGACGACCGCATCACCAAGCTCGTCGCCGACCGTGACAGTGCACTGGCCCGGATCAATGCGCTGGAGAAGCGCATCGAGGAACTCCACCTCGAGACCCAGAACGCGCAGGCGCAGGTCAACGACGCCGAGCCGTCGTACGCCGGTCTCGGCGCGCGGGTGGAGAAGATCCTCCGCCTCGCCGAGGAGGAGGCGAAGGACCTGCGCGAGGAGGCCCGCCGGGCCGCCGAGCAGCACCGCGAGCTGGCCGAGTCCGCCGCCACCCAGGTGCGCAACGACGCCGAGTCCTACGCCGCCGAGCGCAAGACCAAGGCCGAGGACGAGGGCGAGCGCATCGTCGAGAAGGCCAAGGGTGAGGCCGGCCAGCTGCGCGCCGACGCGCAGAAGGACGCGCAGGCCAAGCGCGAGGAGGCGGACGCCCTCTTCGAGGAGACCCGTGCCAAGGCGGCCCAGGCCGCGGCCGACTTCGAGACCAACCTGGCCAAGCGCCGCGAGCAGTCCGAGCGTGACCTGGCGTCCCGTCAGGCCAAGGCCGAGAAGCGCCTCGCCGAGATCGAGCACCGCGCCGAGCAGCTCCGCCTGGAGGCCGAGAAGCTGCGCACCGACGCCGAGCGCCGGGCCCGCCAGACGGTGGAGACCGCGCAGCGCCAGGCCGAGGACATCGTGGCCGACGCGAACGCCAAGGCGGACCGCATCCGCAGCGAATCCGAGCGCGAGCTGGCGGCGCTCACCAACCGCCGCGACAGCATCAACGCCCAGCTGACCAACGTCCGCGAGATGCTGGCCACGCTGACCGGTGCGGCGGTCGCCGCGGCCGGCGCCCCCGCCGACGACGAGCCCGTCTCGCGCGGCGTCCCGGCCCAGCGCTGACGTCCCACCGGTCTTCCGGAGCACATCGAGCCCCCTGTCCCCTCGGCAGGGGGCTCGGTCGTGTGCGGGAGCGCAAACGGGGGCGTGAATTCCGCGTGCATCGCGCGCCGCGGCCAAATAGTGTATGCGGCATGATCGAGCTGCAGGGGCTGACCAAGCGGTACGGCGACAAGACCGCGGTGGACGACCTCACCTTCACGGTGCGGCCGGGGGTGGTGACCGGCTTCCTCGGCCCCAACGGGGCGGGCAAGTCGACGACGATGCGCATGATGCTGGACCTGGACAATCCGACCAGCGGCAGCATCCGCATCGACGGCAAGCACTACCGCGAACTCCACGAACCGCTCAAGCACATCGGGGCGTTGCTCGAGGCCAAGGCCATCCACGGCGGCCGCACGGCGTACAACCACCTGCTGTGCCTGGCCCAGTCCAACCGCATCCCGGCCCGCCGGGTCGACGAGGTGCTGGAGACCGTCGGTCTCGCGCCCGTCGCCAAGAAGCGTTCCAAGGGGTTCTCCCTCGGCATGGGACAGCGTCTCGGTATCGCCGCGGCGCTGCTGGGCGACCCCGAGATCCTGATGTTCGACGAGCCGGTCAACGGACTGGACCCGGAGGGCATCCACTGGATCCGCAACCTGATGAAGGGGCTGGCCGCGCAGGGCCGCACGGTCTTCGTCTCCAGCCACCTCATGAGCGAGATGGCGCTCACCGCCGAGCACCTGATCGTGATCGGCCGCGGCAAGCTGATGGCGGACACGACGATGGCGGACTTCATCGCCGAGAACTCCCGCTCCTACGTGCGCGTCCGCACCCCCGAGCCGGAGAAGTTCAGGGACGCGCTGGCGGCCGCGTCGATCACCTCGGTGGTCGACGACGAGGGCGCCTTCGAGATCGAGGGCGCGGAGTCCGCCAAGATCGGTGAACTCGCCGCCCGGCACCAACTGGTGCTGCACGAGCTCAGCCCCCAGCAGGCCTCCCTGGAGCAGGCCTTCATGCAACTCACCGCCGAGTCGGTGGAGTACCACGCCGGTGGGGCCGCGGCGGAGGCCGGCGAGGCCGCGGCCCCCGCGGCCCAGTGGGGCGCCGCCTGGAACACGCACACCGGAAAGGAAGCCTGACATGGCAGCGACCACCGCTGTTCTGCAGTCGGAGTGGACCAAGGTCAGGACCGTCCGGTCGACCGTGTGGACGCTGGCGTCCGCCGCCGTCCTGACCATCGTCATCAGCGGTCTGTTCTGCCTGCTCTTCCGCACCCAGTGGGACACCATCGAAGAGGGCGCCCGCGCCCAGTTCGACGCCACCGCCCAGAGCCTGTCCGGTCTCTTCCTCGGTCAACTCGCGCTGATCACCTTCGGCGTGCTGATCATCTCCAGCGAGTACAGCACGGGCATGATCAGGGCCTCGCTCTCGGCGGTACCGCAGCGTGCGACCTTCTACCTCTCCAAGGTCGCCGTCGCCGCCGGCATCACCTTCGTCCTCGGGGTGATCGTCAGCTTCGTCTCCTTCTTCATCGGGCAGGCCGTCCTCGGCGGTGACCTCGACACCTCGATCAGCGATCCGGGGGTGCTGCGCGCGGTCTTCGGGGCCGGCCTCTACATGACGCTGATGGTGCTCTTCGCGGTCGGCGTCGCGACGATGCTGCGCAGCCCGCTGGTCTCACTGGGCATCCTCATCCCCTTCTTCTTCCTGATCTCCGGGATCCTCTCGGCCGTGCCGGGCGCCAAGGAGGTGGCCCGGTACTTCCCGGACCAGGCCGGCAGCAAGATCATGCGGGCCACGATCGCCCCGGACGACCCCGCCCCGTACAGCGCGTGGGGCGGACTCGGCATCATGGCGCTGTGGGTGGTCGTCGCGCTGATCGGCGGCTACGCGCTGCTGAAGAAGCGGGACGCCTGACCGCTCCCGGGCAATTCCGGCCTCACGGGGCGGGAACCGATCCCGCCCCGCTAGCCTCCTAATCCTCATGGGGGCGAGCGCCGCCCCGCGGACTGTTCGTCGAGGGGCGGAGCATGATCGAGGCAGTCGGCCTCACCAAGACCTACGGCAGCAAGACGGCCGTGTACAACCTGTCCTTCCAGGTGCGGCCCGGCATGGTGACCGGCTTCCTGGGGCCCAACGGCTCCGGGAAGTCGACCACGATGCGGATGATCCTGGGCCTGGACACGCCCACGGCCGGACGCGTGACCGTCGGCGGACAGCCGTTCCGGCAGCTGCCCAACGCCCCGCGCCGGGTGGGCGCGCTGCTGGACGCCAAGGCCGTGCACGGCGGGCGCAGCGCGCGCCAGCACCTGCTGTGCCTGGCGCAGTTGTCCGGGATCCCGGCCCGCCGGGTGGACGAGGTGCTGGGCGTGGTGGGCCTGCAGGAGGTCGCGCGCAGGCGCTCCAAGGGCTTCTCGCTCGGCATGGGGCAGCGCCTCGGCATCGCGGCGGCGCTGCTGGGCGACCCCGAGGTGCTGCTCTTCGACGAGCCGGTCAACGGTCTGGACCCGGAGGGCATCCACTGGGTACGCCATCTGATGCGCAAGCTCGCCTCGGAGGGCCGTACGGTCTTCGTCTCCTCGCACCTGATGAGCGAGATGGCGCTCACCGCGGACCACCTGATCGTGATCGGCCGCGGGCAGCTGCTGGCCGACATGAGCGTCAAGGACTTCATCGCGCGCAACTCCACCGGCTTCGCCGTGGTCCGCACCCCGGACGTGGCCGCGGACCGGGACAGGCTCACGAAGGCGCTGACCGAGGCGGGCGCGCAGGTGCAGCAGGAACAGGACGGCGCGCTGCGCGTGACCGGTCTTGAACTGCCGCGGATCAGCGACGTCGCGCACGAGTCCGAGGTGCGGCTGTGGGAGCTCTCGCCCCACCAGGCCTCGCTCGAGGAGGCCTACATGCGCCTCACCAACAGCGCCGTCGACTACCGCTCCACCGCCGACCCGCGGCAGGGCCTGCAGCAGCCCGGCGGTGCGCCGGCCCCCGGCGGCTGGGGCATGCCGCCGCAGGCGCCCTACCCGCAGCCCGTCCCGCAGCAACCGCCGTACGGGTACGGCTACGGGCACCCGCAGCCCCCGGTGCCGCCGTACGCGGCGCCGGTGCCGCCGGCCCCCGGCGCGGCGCCTGCCGCGCCCGTGAACCCGTACGCGCAGCCGCCCGTGCCGCCCGGCGCCCCCGTACCGCCGGCGGTGCCCGCCGCTCCCGCGGCTCCCGCCGCCCCGCCCGCCCCGCAGCCGACCCAGCCCGTCGAGGACGCCCGATGACCGCCCCCGTCCACCCGGCTCCGCAGTTCTCCTCCACCGTCCCGGTGCAGAGGACCCACCTCGGCCACGCGCTGAAGTCCGAGTGGACCAAGATCCGTACGGTGCGCTCCACGCTGTGGACGCTCGGCGTCATGCTGCTGCTGATCCTCGGCATCAACCTGCTCGTCGTCGGCCTGGGCTCGACCGAGAACGTCTCCGACCCGGTGCTCGGCTTCGGCCTGTTCGGGGTGCTCCTCGGCCAGCTCTGCGTCATGACGCTCGGCGTGCTGGTGATCAGTTCCGAGTACGGCACGGGCATGATCCGCACGACCCTCACCGCGTGCCCGCAGCGCGGCCGGGTGCTCACCGCGAAGGCGATCGTCTTCTTCGCGCTGACCTTCACCGTCACCACCGTGGCCTGCGCGCTCACCGCGCTGATGAACTACGCCACCTTCGGCGGCAGGTCCGTGGGCGACGACACCTACGTGGGCGCTCGGCTCGTCATCGAGGACGGCCTCACCACCGCGAGCGGCACCCAGTGGCTGGGCGCCACCGTCGGCGTCGGCCTGTACGTGGCGCTGCTCGGGCTGCTCTCGCTGGCCGTGGGCGCGCTGCTGCGGCACTCCGCGGGCGCGATCACCACGATGATGGGCGTGGTCCTGCTGCCGCTGATCATCGCGATCTTCATGCAGTCGGACAGCCTCCGCAAGGTGCAGGAGAAGCTGATCGAGTACTCCTCCCCCAACGCCATCGCGTCGCTCTACCAGATGCCGATGCTGGAGAACGGCGACGCCGACGGCGTGCGCCAGTTGATCGGGCTCGCGATCATCACGGCCGTCGCCCTGGGCGCGGCCTACGCGGCGCTCGCCAAGCGCGACGTCTGACCCGGGACACCGGGCTTCCGCTCCACGGTCAGTACCGGGGGGCGTTCCGGGACCGCTGGAGCCGTGCGCTCCGGCGGTCCCTGGCGTTCCAGCAGGCGGTGTGCCAGTGGCGCCGGTCCTCCACGCCGCCGTGCTCCGGCCAGGCCACCAGGTGCCCGACGCCCGGCGGGATCTCCTGGTCGCAACCGGGGCAGCGGTAGTGCTTGCCAGCCGGACTCCCGCTCAGCTGGCGGACGGTCCACTGCTCGCCCTGCCAGCTCTCCACACGCTCCGGGCCCCTGGCCGGTCCGGCCTCGGGACGCTCCTCGACTCTGCCGGCGGCGCCTCGGGGGCGGTTTCGGCGCGGGGACACGGGCACACACCTCATGCGGTTCGGGGGACTCGGGGCCGCCAACCAGCGTACGCGTAGCGCGGACCGTGCCGGGTACCCGGTCGGGGAACCCCCCATTCCGGCCATCGCCGCGAAAATCATGAAATCGCGGTGCGCGGACCGTGCCTTTGGCACGTGTCAGGCGTTAGTGCCAGTAGGGGAGCCGTGTCGGCCACCGAGGAAGGTGTGAAGCACGATGCGTGTCGGTACTTTCGTCCTCGCCGCCCAGTTCCCGGGGCAGGGACCGGGGGAGGCGCTGCACCGCGCGGTGCGGTCCGCAGAGGCGGCGGAGCGGGCCGGGCTGGACTCCGTATGGCTGGCGGAGCACCACTTCGTGCCGTACGGCGTGTGCCCGTCGGCTGTGACGCTCGCCGCGCTGCTGCTGGGCAGGACGCGCCGGATCGGGATCGGTACGGCCGTGAGCGTCCTGCCGACCGCGCACCCCGTGGCGCTCGGCGAGCAGGCGGCGCTGCTGCACATCGCCTCGGGCGGCCGCTTCACGCTGGGCGTGGGCCGCGGCGGCCCCTGGGTGGACCTGGAGGTCTTCGGCGCCGGACTCGCCGCCTTCGAGAAGGGTTTCCCCGAGTCGCTGGACCTGCTGCTGCGCTGGCTCCGTGAGCCGCGCGTGGGGGCCTCGGGTGAACGATTCGCCTTCCGCGAGGTCGACGTCGTGCCGCGGGCGGACGAGTTCGAGGAGCCCAGCGGGCCGCCGGTCGTCGTCGCCTGCACCTCGCCGGGCAGCGTCCGGCTCGCGGCACGCAGGGGTCTGCCGATGCTGCTCGGCATGCACTGCGGCGACGAGGACAAAGCTGCCATGGTCGCAATGTGGCAGGCCGAGGCGCGCGATGCGGGGCTTTCACCCGAAATGGTGGCCACGGCGGAACATGTCTCCGCGGGCGTCGTACAGATCGCGGACCGCCGTGCGGACGCCGTGGAGACCCTCACCAAGGCGATGCCCGGCTGGCTCCAGCGGGGTCTCGCCGCGCACCGCACGGTCGACGGCCGGCCCCGGACGATGCGCGATCCGCTCGCCTACACCGAACTCCTCTGCGACCTCCACCCCGTGGGCCCGCCCGCGCTGTGCGCCGACCGGCTGGCCGCCACCGCCGAGCGGACCGGCATCAGCCGCTTCGCCCTGCTCGTCGAGGGCTCCGGCGATCTCGCGGCCACCGAGGAGAACGTGGCGCGGCTCGGCAGCGAAGTGCTCCCGCAATTGGCCTGATTGAAACATCAAAGAGCAGTGGTGCGACCAACGGCGGGAGCACCCTGCCCGGTTCAGCAGTCCCGCAGCTCCGGGGACTGGTTCAGCAGCTGTGCGCGTACGGAGGTGAAGGTGGCGTAACGCCCGTCGACCGCCGGGTCCAGCGGGAACACCGCGACCCGGTGGCAGTTCTGGAACGCCAGCCGGACCCCGAAGTGCCGCTGCAGGGCCCCCCGTATCGCGTCACTCGCCAGGGCGCGGAGCAGCTGCCCGCGCGCGTGCTCGTCCGGCGGAGGTACCTGGTTGTCGGCGAACTCGCCGCCGTCCACCTTGAGTTGTGCCGCCAGAGAGCTGATCATGTCCCATGCGTAAGGCAGGGAAGTCCGGACGCAGTCGACGAATTCCCGTTCGTCGACCTCGCCTCGCTCGGCCTGTTCGAGGAGGGCCGGTGAGACGTCGAGCGACATGAGTACTCCTCTCGTGACCCCCCTGTCCGAGGAGTCAGACGGACTACGGAGAGAAGCCGCCCAGAGTTCTCCCGCGCGACGGCTTCCACCCACAACCGTAGGCGGAGAGGTCCCATGACACTAGGCGCGAGCGCTCACAACAGGCCATTTTCCGACCGCGCCCGGTAGCGAGTAACGTTGCCGACCATGCGTCTCGTCATCGCCCGTTGCTCCGTGGACTACGCGGGCCGGCTCTCCGCCCATCTGCCGTCGGCCACCAGGCTGCTCCTGGTCAAGGCCGACGGCAGCGTCTCCGTCCACGCCGACGACCGTGCCTACAAGCCGCTGAACTGGATGTCGCCGCCCTGCACGCTCAAGGAGGGTGGGGACGGGGTCTGGACGGTCACCAACAAGGCCGGCGAGCAGCTGATCATCACCATCGAGGACGTGCTGCACGACTCCACGCACGAACTCGGGGTCGACCCCGGCCTGATCAAGGACGGCGTCGAGGCCCACCTCCAGGAGCTGCTGGCCGACCGCATGGAGGTGCTCGGCGAGGGCTGGAGCCTCGTCCGCCGCGAGTACCCGACGGCCATCGGCCCGGTGGACATCCTGGGCCGGGACGCGTCCGGCACGACCGTCGCCGTCGAGATCAAGCGCCGCGGAGAGATCGACGGCGTCGAGCAGCTCACCCGCTACCTCGAACTCCTCAACCGGGACCCCCTGCTGGCGCCCGTGAAGGGCGTCTTCGCGGCCCAGGAGATCAAGCCGCAGGCGCGCGTCCTCGCCACGGACCGCGGCATCGACTGCGTCGTCCTCGACTACGACGCGCTGCGCGGCATCGAGGACGACAAGCTCCGCCTCTTCTGACCCCAGGTCCCGGAGCGGCCGCGGGCACGCACCACGGCGCGGCCCGGCGGTCGGCAGACCACCGCGGCCGCGCCGTGACGGGCGCCGGTCAGGCGATCGTTCCGGACGTGGAGGACTCGTCCACCGGGGTACCGGGATCCGTGGTGGCGACCGCGGTCTCGGAGGGCCCGCCGGCGCTGGTGGTGTCGCTGGGAGTCGTCTCGGTCGGCGTGGTCGTCGGCGACTCGCTGGCCGGCGGCGTCGATGGAGTCGAGCTCGGCGGCTTCGTCGTCGAGGTCGGCGGACGGGACGTGCTGTGCGACGGCTTCGGCCGGCCCGTGTTCGATCCGCCGCTGCCCTTGGTCGACGTCTCCCCGCCGCCCGGCTGCTCGGTCCCCCCGTCGCCCGTACCCGGGTCGACCGCACCGCCCGGCGCGCCCGGCGCGCCGGTGGACCCCGGCGTGGTGCCGCTCGCGGAGGGGCTGGGCCGCCGGCTGGAGCCGGGGCTCGGGGCGTCCTCGGCCGGGAAGCCGTCGTCCGCGTTGTCCTCCTGGGCGGACTCGACCGGCTTGACGTTCATGGGTGTGTTCTGGTCACCGCCGGAGGCCGTCGTGCCGAGGGTGACGACGGTGCCGAGGACGGCGGCCAGCAGGGCGCCCGCGCCGGCGGCGACGAGGTTGCGGCGGGAACCGGTGAGGGCGATCCGGCGCGGGGCGGCGGCCGCCGCGGCAAGGCGCTTGCTGATGATCGTCGCGGGCGCATCGGACATGTCGGTGCCCGCCGCCGGGGTCTCGACGCCCGCGAGGCCCGTACCGGGCACAGGGCCGCCCGCGCGGTCCACGACGAGCGCGAGGGTGCGGCGCCCCACCGTGGTGCCCTGACGGTCCGCGAGGGCGCCGCGCAGGGCTATCGAGGCCTCCAGTTCGCTGCGGGCCCGGTCCAGGTTGCCGAGGCACAGCGCCAGGACGCCGAGTTCGTGGAGGAAGTACGCCTCCTCGGCCACCTCCCCGGCGAGCCGGGCGGCCTCCTGGCCGACGCGCAGCGCACGCTCCCACGCGCTCCAGTGCATGGCGGCCGCCAGGACGGGCGCCACCGCACGGGCCAGGAGCACGGCCGCGCTGGTGTGCCCGCCGTCGCGGGCGGCACTCAGGGCGCCGAGGATGGCCTCCGCCTCGGCGGCGACGCGCTTCGGGGTGACGGAGGGGTGCCCGGCCCACCAGGCGTAGTGCTGGGCGGCAGCCAGCGCCTGCGGTGAGCCCTCGGCGGCGGCCTCCGCGGCCAGTCCGTCCACCAGGGCCAGTTGGCTGCTCACACCGGCCGCCAGGCGGTGGTGCGCCGCGACGGGGACGGCGAGCCCGACGGCCACGATCTCGCCGAGCGCCGCATCGCCGTGGGTGTCGCCGACGAGCGCCGGCAGGTGGGCCTGGTGCGGGCACTCGCCGCCCAGGGCCACCGCGAAGCGCAGCGCCTCCTGCGCCGAGGCGCCGAGGCGGGAGGCGAGCAGGGCGGCGGGCGCGGCGCTCTCGGCGAGCGAGGGCAGCGGCACGTGCGAGGCCGACGCGCCCGGCTCGGTGCCGAAGGGCGCGTCGACGGAAAGTTCGTCCGTCGCGTCCACGTCGCCCCACACGGACTCGTCGGCCGCGAGGATCTCCGCCCCGAGCGCGTCGCGCTGCCGCAGCAGCGCACCGGCCTGGACGAAGCGCAGCGGCAGGCCCTCGGACTCGAACCACAGGTCGGCCGCCCAGGCGGTCTCCTCCTCCACCAGGGGGCGGCCCGCGGAGAGCTCCAGCAGTTCCAGGCAGGCGACCCGGGGCAGTCCGGGAAGGAAGACCTCTTCGACCAGGGAGTCGCCGGCGGGGGCCGGCACGTCGGGCGTCGCGGACACCAGGAAGGCGCACTCGGGCGCCGCCGCGAGCAGTTCCTCCAGGGAGGCGCCGCCGAACTCCAGGTCGTCCAGGACGACGACCCCGCCGATGTCGCGCAGCAGCTCCAGCAGGCGGCTGCGCTCGGGGCGGTAGTCCTCGGTGTCGTAGACGGTGGCGAAGAGCTCCTGCAGCAGGTCGCTGGGGGTCCGCCGGTAGCCCGAGAGCCGGATCACGCCGTCGGGGGCGAGGTCCTCGCAGGCCCGGGCCACCGCGTCGAGCAGCACGCTGCGGCCGGCGCCGGAGGGCCCGGTGACGCGCACCGAACGGCCCCGGGAGAGCAGCCGCACCAGGCGCTTGCGCTCCTCCTCGCGCTCCAGCAGCGGGAGCTCGGGGGCGCGTGGCCCCGGCGGCACCGTCGGCCGGGCGGCGGCGGTCAGCGCGGCGCGTTCCTCCGCCGTGCGCCGAACGGGTGCGGGCAGGTCGCCGGGGGCGAGGGAGCTGACCTCGCTGCCGTCGACGGGGTTGAGGGTCAGCCTGCAGTCGCCCACGAGGAGTTCGACGACGCGTGGCGCGTCGCCGTCCCCCGTGCCCGCCCCGACCTCCAGGGCGAGCGGGTCGCGCGGCGGCCGGCCGACGCGCGGCGTCGGCGCGGTGCCGTCCTCCGCGCCGCCGGCCGATGTCACGTCGGCAAAGCCCGTGGAGTCCTGTCGTGCGCCGTACTCGTCACCGGTCATGTCGGGTCCGTGTGGGTCCATTAGTCTCCGCCCCCCCATTTGCGTCGCAGCAGGGCCTCACCGGGCCCGTGGTCGCGCCGTGGGACCGGTCCGGCTCCCCTCCTCGGCGTACGGGGTTGAGGCACGCCGGAACCGAACCCTAAACCTTCCCGCAGCGTGTGCGAAGCCCAGGGCGGCGATGCCGCCCTTGCGTCCGAATCTGTCCGGGGTTGCCGCTTGCGTCTCGGCGCGCCCGGTGGGTGCGCTAGGTCCGCGGCAGTGCTTCTGCCGCGATTCCCCCCTCGATGACCAGGATGCGGTGCAGCCGCGTGGCGACCAGCAGGCGCTGCATCTGCGCGGGCACGCCCCGCAGGACCAGGCGCCGGTCGGCCCGGCCGCAGCGGCGGTGCGCCCCCATGATGACCCCCAGACCCGTCGCGTCCCACGAGTCGAGTTCGGTCAGGTCGAGCACGAGGTCGCCGTGGCCGCCGTCCACGGCGCTGTGCAGGACCTTGCGGGCGTCCGCCGCGGTGCGGACGTCGAGGCGGCCCCCGACGACCAGCTCGGCGTGATCGCCCCTGATGTGCATTACGCCTCCCCGTGGAGTGAATGGGTGGAACTGCCGTGGTTCTACGTAACTGACGGTCCGTCGTACGAAGAGGTTGCCGTCTGTGAGCGAACCGATACCGAATTCACCCTTGCGAGTGACAGGAGGGGTCCGAGGGGCCCAGTCCTCCGGCCATCCGCACCGGACCGGGCCCTTCCGGTTGACGCTCCGTCAGTAGCGGTAGAAGCCCTCGCCGCTCTTGCGGCCGAGCGCGCCCGCGTCGACCATGCGCCGCATGAGCTCCGGCGGGGCGAACTTCTCGTCCTGGGACTCGGTGTAGATGTTGTCGGCGGCGTGCAGCAGGATGTCGACGCCGGTGAGGTCGGCGGTCGCCAGCGGACCCATCGCGTGGCCGAAACCGAGCTTGCAGGCGATGTCGATGTCCTCGGCCGTGGCGACGCCCGACTCGTAGAGCTTGGTGGCCTCGACGACGAGCGCCGCGATCAGCCGGGTGGTGACGAAGCCGGCCACGTCCCGGTTGACGACGATGGTCGTCTTGCCGATCTCCTCGGCGAAGGTCTTGGCGCGCGCCAGGGTCGCGTCGCCGGTCTTGTAGCCGCGGACCAGCTCGCACAGCTGCATGAGCGGGACCGGCGAGAAGAAGTGGGTGCCGACCACGCTCTCCGGGCGCTCCGTCACCGCCGCGATCTTGGTGATCGGGATGGCGGAGGTGTTGGAGGCCAGCACCGCGTCCGCCTTGGCGATCTTGTCCAGCGCGCGGAAGATCTCCTGCTTGACCTCGATCTTCTCGAAGACGGCCTCGACGACGATGTCGGCGTCGGCGGCCGCGTCCAGGTCGGTGGTGGTGGTGATGCGCGCGAGCGCGGCGGCCGCGTCCTGCGCGGTGAGCTTCCCCTTGGCGACGAACTTCTCGTAGGACGCCTCGATCCCGCCCTTGCCCCTGGCCAGCGCCTCGACCGTGATGTCACGCAGGACGACCTCGTAACCCGCCTGTGCGGACACCTGCGCGATGCCGGAGCCCATCAGGCCGGCTCCGATGACGGCGAGCTTCTTCGCCACGGCACACACCTATCTTCTCGATGCTGTTGCCGGGACCTTAACGTCGCTTCACAGCGGAGCGCAGCAGGAAGAGAGGCGGGTCACCCTGTGTCCTTCGTCGCACAGTTGAGGGCCCCGGCGCCCAGTTGCAGGCGAACCGCGTCCAGTTTGACCGGGACCGCCCCCGGAGTCCGCATCCGCCTCCCGCGCCTCGGGCCCGTCGCGGGGCGCGCCCCGGGCGCTGCCTGACTACGCTCGACACATGGTCAATCTGACGCGCATCTACACGCGGACCGGGGACGACGGCACCACCGCCCTCGGCGACATGAGCCGTACGGCCAAGACCGACAGCCGCATCTCGGCCTACGCGGACGCCAATGAGGCGAACGCGGCGATCGGCGTGGCGATCGCCCTCGGCGCGCTCCCGCAAGAGGTCGTGACCGTCCTCGTACGGGTCCAGAACGACCTCTTCGACGTCGGCGCCGACCTCGCGACGCCCGTCGTCCCCGACCCCAAGTACCCGCCGCTGCGCGTCGAGCAGACCTACGTGGACCGGCTGGAGGCGGACTGCGACCGCTTCCTGGAGGAACTGGAGAAGCTGCGCAGCTTCATCCTGCCGGGCGGCACCCCGGGCGCCGCGCTGCTCCACCAGGCGTGCACGGTCGTCCGCCGCGCCGAGCGGTCCACGTGGACCGCGCTGGAGGAGCACGGCGAGACGATGAACCCGCTCACCGCCACCTACCTCAACCGGCTGTCCGACCTGCTGTTCATCCTGGCCCGTACGGCCAACAAGGAGGTCGGCGACGTGTTGTGGGTGCCCGGCGAGAACCGCTGACCGCGCCCGCTCAGGTGCGCGGCGAGGCGGCCGGCCCCCGCTTGGGCCGGAGCGTGTAGCTCGCCGCGACGACCGCGTGGATCCCGGTCGTCGCCGCCATCCGCACCTGCCACTCCCGCAGGGCGGCCGTGCGTCCGGCGTCCGCGACGAGCCAGACGACCAGTTGCAGCAGGGCGGCCGCGACCGCGGCGGACACCGCGGTACGGCCGAGGAGCCGCCACTCGTGCAGGGCCCGGGCCCTGCCGTACCTCGGTGCCGGCGGCGGCTCGGGGCCCCCCGCGAAGCGGTGCGCGAAGCGTGCGTCGGCCCAGCGGACGACGCCGTGGCCGTAGCCGGCGGAGAAGCCGACGTACGCGGCGGCCAGGCCGTGCCGGGCGGCGGCCGTGCCACCGTCGCGCAGGTCGGCCACCGCCGCGGCCAGCAGCACCAGGTCCACCAGGGGCACGCACACCAGCAGCGCCGCGCCGGCCCGGGGCCGGCGCAGCAGGTAGCGCACCGCGAGCCCGGCGCCGAGCAGCACCCAGAAGGCGATCTCGCACCCGGCGATCAGGGTCACCAACATGCCGCAAGGCTCCCCCGCGGCCGCGGTGGGGCGCGTCGTCGGCGCTGATGAGACCCGGCTGCATCCTTCGGTGTACGCACCGGGTCCGACCACCGGCCGACGCGCACCGTCCGCGCCGCGTGCTGGGATGGGCCCATGACGACCAACGCCGCCCGGCGCCCGCCGCGGGACGACGTGCTGATCGCCGTGTCGGGACTCACGGGCGGCCTCGCGATGTGGGCGTTCGGGCTGTACACCCACTCCGGGAACCATCCGGCGGGCGACCACCGCTGGCTGCCGCTGCTCCCGCTGGTGGTCATGGCCGGGTGCGAACTGCTGCGGCGGACCGCGCCCCGCGTCGCGATCGTCCTCGGCGTGCTCACCTTCTGCGCGGATTTCGTGATCGGCTCGCTGCTGGTGACCGTGCTGATGTTCACCGACCTCGTGTACGCCGCCGTCCTGTACGGGCCGAAGCGGCTGACCCGGGTCGTGCCCGTCGTCAGCGTGCTCTGCACGGCCGCGCTCACCGCCACCGCCGTGGCGGTGCACCCGGTCGCCGAGTCCCTGCTGATCGGTGTGGTCGGTGCCCTGGTCTCGGTCGCCCCCGCCTGGACCGGCGTGGTCGTGCGGCGGCACCGCGACGAGGCCGCCCACGAACGGCTGCGCGCCGAGCAGACCGCGCTCCTCGCGGAGCTGGACCGCCGGGAGGCGGTGGGCCGCGAACGGGCCCGAATGGCCCGCGAACTGCACGACATGGTGGCGGGCCACCTCTCCGCGATCGCCATCCACTCCACCGCCGCACTGTCCCTGGACCGCCACGAGGGCCCGGCCCGCGAGGCGCTGGCAGTGATCCGCGAGAACAGCGTCGAGGGCCTGTCCGAGATGCGCCGGCTGATCGGGCTGCTGCGCGACTCGGCGGGCGAGGACGGGGAACCGGCCCCCGTCCCGCGGCTGGCCGGCCTGGACGCGCTCCTGGAGCAGATGCGCGCGGCGGCCCCGCACTCGGCCTTCGTACTGCGCGACGGGCGCCCCGACGGCGCCGCCGCGCTGCCCGCGCCCGTGGAGCTGGCGGCCTACCGGATCGTGCAGGAGTCCTTGACCAACGTCCTGAAGCACGCGGCGCCCGGTGAGGTGCCCGTCCTGCTGGAGCAGGAGGGCGAGGCGCTGACGGTGACCGTGGCGAGCCCCTGCCGGATCGGCGGCCCGGGGCACCGGCCGGACCCCCGGGCCCCCGGCTCCGGCAGCGGCCTGATCGGGATGCGGGAACGCGCCGAGCTGCTGGGCGGCACCTTCGAGGCGGGCCGGGAGGGCACGACATGGCGGGTACGGGCGGTACTGCCCATGAAGGGGAACGCATGATCCGGGTGGTCGTCGCCGAGGACCAGGCCGCGGTACGCGCGGGGCTGGTGCTGATCCTGGGCTCGGTGCCGGACATCGAGGTGGTCGGCGAGGCGGCCGATGGGGAGGCCGCGGTCCGCGTCGCCCGCGAGCTGCACCCGGACGTGATCCTCATGGACCTCCAGATGCCCCGGCTGGACGGGGTCGCCGCGACCCGGGAGATCGTCGCGGAGCGACTGGCGGAGGTGCTCGTCCTCACCACCTTCGACCTGGACGAGTACGTCTTCGGGGCGCTGCGGGCGGGCGCCGCGGGATTCCTGCTGAAGGACACCGAGGCGGACCGGCTGATCGAGGGCGTACGGCTGGTGGCCCGCGGCGAGGGGATGATCGCGCCCGCGGTGACCCGCCGGCTGATCGGCGAGTTCGCCCGCCCCCGGCCGCGTCCGGCGGCCGACCACGCCGTGCTCGGCGCGCTGACGCCACGGGAGCGGGAGGTGCTGGTCTGCGTGGGCGAGGGCCTGTCCAACGCGGAGATCGCGGTGCGGCTGGAGATGGCGGAGGCGACGGCGAAGACGCACGTCAGCCGCATGCTGGCCAAGCTGGAGCTGCGCAGCCGCGTGCAGGCCGCGGTGCTGGCGCAGGAATGGGGGCTGTCGGTACGGCCGTAGGGCCGGCGGGACCGGACAGCGCTTGTCAGGCCACGTTGACCCTCCCCCAGACTTCGTCCGGGGGGACCCCCAACCAGCGGGGAGGCGGAACCAGACCTCAGGCCACGTTGACCCGCTGGCCGGGAGGGGCGGCCTCGAGCCAGGCGAGGAAGCCGGTGAGGGCGTCGTCGCTCATGGCGAGTTCCAGACGGGTGCCGCGGTGCTCGCAGACCAGGATCACGGAGTCGGAGAGGAGCGCCAGTTCCTCCTGCCCCTCCGGGACGCGGCGGTGCAGCACCTCGATGGCGGAGCGTTCCAGCACCCGGCGCGGCCGGGGCGCGTACGAGAAGACCCGGAACCACTCGATCCGGTCACCGCTGTAGCGGGCCACGCCGTACGCCCAGCCCTTGCCGGAGGGTTCGCCGGCCCCGGTGGGCGGCATCCGCAGGCTGCAGTCGAACGTGCCGCCGGGCCGCTGGATCAGCCGGCGCCGCAGCCCGAAGACGAACAGCCCCAGCAGCGCCACCGCCACCAGGGCCCCGCACACCTGAAAAGCGAGGATCACGCCCACCGACCTCCTCGCTCCGTGTCACGAATAGGGATACTGCAGCCGCGGGACACCCTCACGGGCCTCCCGCGGCTCATGGCCCGGTGGGCCGGGTGCTCAGCGCGACCCGCTGGTCGCGGCGATCAGCCGGACCTCGGCGCGGCGCTCACTGGCGGCGTCGGCGTCGGCCTTCGCACGCTCCAGAGCCCGCTCCGCACGCTGGACGTCGATCTCGTCGGCGAGCTCGGCGATCTCCGCGAGCACCGACAGCTTGTTGTCCGCGAAGGAGATGAAACCGCCGTGCACCGCGGCGACGACGGTGCCGCCCTCGCTGGTGCGGATCGTCACCGGACCGGACTGGAGCACGCCCAGCAGCGGCTCGTGGTTCGGCATGACGCCGATGTCGCCGGACTCGGTGCGTGCGACGACAAGTGTGGCCTCGCCGGACCAGACACTGCGGTCCGCTGCGACCAGCTCGACGTGCAGCTCAGCCAAGATGGCTCCTCGGGTCGGCACCCACCGCCGTCCGGCGGGTGCATAAAACAAAGGATAACGGGGGTGCGGCAAGGGGGCGGACACAGGGTCCGCCCCCTGCCACGGTGAGCCGTCAGGCGACGGGCGTCAGCTGACGCCGAGCTCGCGGGCGTTGCGCTCGAGGTCCTCGATGCCACCGCACATGAAGAACGCCTGCTCAGGGAAGTGGTCGTACTTTCCGTCGGCGATGGCGTTGAACGCGGAGATCGACTCGTCCAGCGGGACGTCGGAGCCGTCGATGCCGGTGAACTGCTTCGCCGCGTGGGTGTTCTGCGACAGGAAGCGCTCGATGCGGCGGGCGCGGTGGACGGTGAGCTTGTCCTCCTCGCCCAGCTCGTCGATACCGAGGATCGCGATGATGTCCTGGAGGTCCTTGTACTTCTGCAGGATCCCCTTGACGCGCATGGCGCACTCGTAGTGGTCCGCCGCGATGTAGCGGGGGTCCAGGATGCGGGACGTCGAGTCCAGCGGGTCCACCGCCGGGTAGATGCCCTTCTCCGAGATCGGACGGGACAGAACGGTCGTCGCGTCCAGGTGGGCGAAGGTGGTCGCCGGCGCCGGGTCGGTCAGGTCGTCCGCGGGGACGTAGATCGCCTGCATCGAGGTGATCGAGTGACCACGGGTCGAGGTGATGCGCTCCTGGAGGAGGCCCATCTCGTCCGCGAGGTTCGGCTGGTAACCCACCGCGGAGGGCATGCGGCCGAGCAGCGTGGAGACCTCGGAACCGGCCTGGGTGAAGCGGAAGATGTTGTCGATGAAGAACAGCACGTCCTGCTTCTGCACATCGCGGAAGTACTCCGCCATGGTCAGACCGGCCAGCGCCACGCGCAGACGGGTGCCCGGGGGCTCGTCCATCTGGCCGAAGACCAGGGCGGTCTTGTCCAGGACGCCGGACTCCTCCATCTCCTGGATCAGGTCGTTGCCCTCACGGGTGCGCTCGCCGACGCCGGCGAACACGGAAACGCCCTCGTGCAGCTTCGCCACACGCATGATCATTTCCTGGATGAGGACGGTCTTGCCGACACCGGCGCCGCCGAACAGACCGATCTTGCCGCCCTTGACGTACGGGGTCAGCAGGTCGACGACCTTCAGGCCGGTCTCGAACATCTCGGTCTTGGACTCGAGGTCCTCGAACTTGGGCGCCTTGCGGTGGATCGTCCAGCGCTCGCCGACGTTGGCGTTCTCCTCGGGGACGTTCAGCACCTCACCGAGGGTGTTGAACACCTTGCCCTTGGTGAAGTCGCCGACGGGGACGGTGATGCCCGTGCCCGTGTCGGTCACCGAGGCCTGGCGGACCAGACCGTCGGTGGGCTGCATCGAGATCGCGCGGACCACGCCGTCGCCCAGGTGCTGGGCGACCTCGAGGGTCAGCGTCTTCTTCTTGCCGGCCTCGGCCGGGTCGGCGACCTCGACGGTGAGGGCGTTGTAGATCTCCGGCATGGCGTCGACGGGGAACTCCACGTCGACGACCGGGCCGATGACCCGGGCGACGCGGCCCGTGGCAGCGGCCGTCTCAACAGTGGTGGTCATGATTAGTCACTCCCCGCAGACGCGTCGGCCAGGGCGCTGGAGCCACCGACGATCTCGCTGATTTCCTGGGTGATTTCGGCCTGGCGGGCCTGGTTGGCAAGCCGCGTGAGCGTCTTGATGAGCTCCTCGGCGTTGTCGGTCGCCGACTTCATCGCGCGGCGGCGGGCGGCGTGCTCGGAAGCGGCACCCTGCAGCAGCGCGTTGTAGATCCGGCTCTCGACGTACCGCGGCAGCAGTGCGTCCAGGACGCCCTCAGCCGACGGCTCGAAGTCGTACAGGGGGAGGATCTCCCCCTCCTTGCGGGCCTCGCCACCGGTGGCGTCGGCGAGCGAGAGCGGCAGCAGCCGCTTCTCCACCGGCGCCTGCGTCAGCATCGACACGAACTCCGTGAAGATAATGTGCAGCTCGTCCACGCCGCCCTCGGCGGTGTCCTTGAGGACCACCTCGATCAGCGGGTCGGCGACCGACTTGGCGTCCGCGTACGTCGGCTTGTCGGTGAACCCGGTCCACGAGTCCTCGATCGCGCGCTCACGGAAGCCGTAGTACGCCACGCCCTTGCGGCCGACGATGTAGTGGACGACCTCCTTGCCCTCCGAGCGCAGCTGCTCGGTGAGCCGGTCGGCGGCCTTGATCGCGTTGGACGAGTAGCCGCCGGCCAGACCGCGGTCGCTCGTGATGAGCAGCACCGCGGCGCGCGTCGGGTTCTCGGTCTCCGTGGTCAGCGGGTGGTTCGTGTTCGAACCGGTCGCGACCGCGGCCACCGCGCGGGTGAGTTCGTCGGCGTACGGGGACGAGGCGTGGACCTGGCGCTGGGCCTTGACGATCCGGGACGCGGAGATCATCTCCATCGCCTTCGTGATCTTCTTGGTCGCGGTGACGGACTTGATGCGGCGCTTGTATACCCGAAGCTGGGCGCCCATGCTCAGCCCTCACCCAGCAGCTTGCCGTCCGAGGTCTCGAACTGCTTCTTGAACTCCGCGACCGCGTCGGTCAGGGCCTCGACCGTGTCGTCGCCGAGCTTGCCGGTCTCGGCGATGCTCAGCAGGAGGTCCTTCTTCTCGCGGCGGAGGTGGTCCAGCAGCTCGCGCTCGAAGCGGCGGATGTCCTCGACGGGCACGTCGTCCAGCTTGCCGGTGGTGCCGGCCCAGATGGAGACGACCTGGTCCTCGATCGGGAACGGGGCGTACTGGCCCTGCTTCAGCAGCTCGACCATGCGCTTGCCGCGCTCCAGCTGCGCCTTGGAGGCCGCGTCCAGGTCGGAACCGAAGGCGGCGAACGCCTCCAGCTCGCGGTACTGGGCGAGGTCCACGCGCAGTCGGCCGGCGACCGACTTCATGGCCTTGATCTGCGCCGAGCCACCGACTCGGGAGACCGAGATACCGACGTTCAGCGCCGGGCGCTGGCCCGCGTTGAACAGGTCGGACTCCAGGAAGCACTGGCCGTCGGTGATCGAGATGACGTTGGTCGGGATGAACGCCGAGACGTCGTTGGCCTTGGTCTCGACGACCGGCAGACCGGTCATCGAGCCGGCGCCCAGCTCGTCGGAGAGCTTGGCGCAGCGCTCCAGCAGGCGGGAGTGCAGGTAGAAGACGTCACCCGGGTAGGCCTCACGGCCCGGCGGGCGGCGCAGCAGCAGGGAGACGGCGCGGTAGGCGTCGGCCTGCTTGGACAGGTCGTCGAAGACGATCAGGACGTGCTTGCCGTCGTACATCCAGTGCTGGCCGATGGCCGAGCCGGTGTACGGGGCGAGGTACTTGAAGCCGGCCGGGTCGGACGCCGGGGCCGCCACGATCGTGGTGTACTCCAGGGCGCCGGCCTCCTCCAGCGCGGCGCGCACGCCGGCGATGGTGGAGCCCTTCTGGCCGATGGCGACGTAGATGCAGCGGACCTGCTTCTTGGGGTCGCCGGAACGCCAGTTGTCACGCTGGTTGATGATCGTGTCGATCGCCAGGGCGGTCTTGCCGGTCTGGCGGTCGCCGATGATCAGCTGACGCTGACCGCGGCCGATCGGGGTCATCGCGTCGACGGCCTTGAGGCCGGTCTGCATCGGCTCGTGCACGGACTTACGGGCCATGACGCCGGGAGCCTGGAGCTCCAGGGCGCGGCGGCCGTCGGTCTCGATCTCGCCGAGGCCGTCGATCGGGTTGCCGAGCGGGTCGACGACGCGACCCAGGTATCCCTCGCCGACCGCGACGGAGAGCACCTCACCGGTGCGCTGCACCGGCTGGCCCTCCTCGATGCCGCTGAACTCGCCGAGGACGATCGCACCGATCTCGCGCTCCTCGAGGTTGAGGGCGAGACCGAGGGTGCCGTCCTCGAACTTCAGCAGCTCGTTCGCCATGACCGAGGGCAGACCCTCGACCTTGGCGATACCGTCGCCGGCCAGGCTGACCGTTCCGACCTCCTCGCGCGAGGCCGCGTCCGGCTTGTACGACTGGACGAAGTTCTCCAGCGCGTCCCGGATCTCCTCCGGCCGGATCGTGAGCTCCGCCATCTGGGTTCCCTGCTCTCCTTGTTGGGCCCGAAGTATTCGCTACGGCCCAACTCGGGCCGCTGGTACTGCTCTTTGAGTTGGTGGCTGGTTCAGCCGGCCATCCGCCGACTCGCCTCTTCGAGGCGGTCCGCGATGGTCCCGTCGATGACCTCGTCGCCGACCCGAACCGAGATGCCGCCGCGGACCGCGGGGTCCACGTCGAGGTTCAGGTGCACCTGCCGGCCGTAGATCGTGGCCAGCGCGGCGCCGAGGCGCTGCTTCTGCCGGTCGCTCAGCGGAACCGCCGAGACCACGACCGCAACCGTGCGGTTACGGCGCGCCGCCGCCAGCTTGGACAGGGCGTCGATCCCTGCCTCCAGGCTACGGCCTCGCGGGTGGGTCACGAGACGGACCACGATCCGCTCGGTGACCGGGTTGGCGCGGCCGCCCAGCAGCGAGTGCAGCAGGGCCGCCTTCGCCTGGGTCCCCGCGGCACGGTCGGTCAGCGCCGCCCGCAGCTCGCTGCTGCCGGAGACGATGCGGCCGAAGCGGAACAGCTCGTCCTCGACGTCGTCGAGGACGCCCGCACGCTCCGCGGCGATCAGGTCGGCGCCGTAGGACAGCTCCTCCAGCGCGTCGGTCAGATCACGCGACTGCGACCAGCGGCTGCGGACCATGCCCGCGACCAAATCGGACGTCTCGCCGCCGATCTGCCCGCCGAGGACCGCCTGCGCCAGGCCCGCCTTGGCCTCTCCCGGCTGCGCGGGGTCGGTCAAGGCGCGGCGCAGCGAACCCTCGCGGTCGAGCAGCCCCGTGACGGCGGCCAGCTCCTCGGCGAGCTTCGCCGCGTCGACGGACGTGTTGTCCGCCAGCGCGTCGAGGCGCTCGCGCGCGGTGGCCAGTGCCTCGCGGCTCGCTCCGTTCATCGCGCGGCCTCGGCCTTCTCCTCGAGCTCGTCGAGGAAGCGGTCGATCACGCGGCTCTGGCGGGCGGTGTCCTCGAGGGACTCACCGACGATCTTGCCGGCCAGGTCGGTGGCGAGCTTGCCGACGTCCTGGCGCAGGGCGTGCGCGGCGGACCGGCGGTCGGCCTCGATCTGGGCGTGACCGGCGGCGATGATCTCCTCACGCTGCCGCTGGCCTTCCGCGCGCATCTCGGCGATGAGCGCGGCGCCCTGCTCCTGCGCCTCCTGGCGCAGACGCGCGGCCTCGTGGCGGGCCTCGGAGAGCGACTGCTTGTACTCCTCGAGGGTCCGCTGAGCCTCGGCCTGTGCGGCCTCGGCCTTCTCCATGCCGCCCTCGATGGCCTCGCGCCGCTCGTCCAGAACCTTGTTGATGTTCGGGAGGAGCTTCTTGGCGAGGAAGAAGAAGACGATGGCGAAGGCGATGAGACCGATGACGAGCTCTGGGATCGGCGGGATGAGGGGGTTCTCCGCCTCCTCGGCCGCCAGCTGTGCCAGGGCGTTCACATCAGTGCCTTCCGTCGAAAGGGGTTGGTCTCGTCAGCCCGGACTCAGGAGGTCGGGTAGACGAACGGCATGACCAGACCGATCAGCGCGAGCGCCTCACAGAAGGCGAAGCCGAGGATCTGGTTGGCGCGGATCAGGCCGGCGGCCTCGGGCTGGCGGGCGAGGGCCTGCGTACCGTTGCCGAAGATGATGCCGATGCCGACGCCGGGGCCGATGGCCGCGAGGCCGTAGCCGATGGAGCCCAGGTTGCCGAGGATCTGGGTGGCGGCGAGGTTCACAGCGGACATGCTGTTTCTTCCTTCTCTTTCACGGACCGGTGGGGGTTGGCCACCGGACAATCGGGGGGCTGTGCGTCGCGCGGGTGCTCAGTGGTGCTCGGCGAGCGCGCCCTGGACGTAGGAGCAGGCCAGCAGCACGAAGACGTACGCCTGGACGGCCTGGATGAAGAGCTCGAAGGCGGTCATCACGATGACCATCACGAACGAGACACCGGCGTAGGCGATGCCGATCCCGTTGAGCAGGTACCAGCTGGCGATGGTGAACAGCAGCAGCAGGACGTGACCCGCGAACATGTTGGCGAACAGTCGCACCGCGTGCGTGAACGGCCGGACGATCACGTTGGAGAGGAACTCCAGGCCGACGACCATCGGCAGCACCGCGCCGAGGTTCTTGTCGTAGCCGGTGATGTTCTTCCAGCCGCCGACGAAGCCGTGCTTCTTGAAGGTCAGCGACATCCACGTGACGTAGACGATCGCGGCCAGCGCGGCCGGGTAGCTGATGATCGCCGTGACGGGGAACTGGGCGATCGGCACGATCGACCACAGGTTCATGATCCAGACGAAGAAGAACAGCGCCACCATGAAGGGCACGTACTTCTCGCCGTCACGCTTGCCGATCGTCTCGTAGACGATCCCGCGGCGCACGAAGTCGTAGCCGGCCTCGGCGACCATCTGCAGCTTGCCGGGGACGATCTTCGGCTTGGCGAAGGCAGCCCAGAAGAAGCCGACGATCACGATGCTGCCCAGCAGCGCCAGCAGCATCGTCTTGTTGAAGTAGGCGCTGCTGTCCGCGTCGCCGATCAACGGCTTGAAGAGGAAGGAGTGCAGGCCGGGGGCCGGGAAGCCGCACCCGTCGAAGATGTGGCAGTTCGTCTCGAAGGCGAGCGTCGTTACATCACTCACCGAGAGCTCCTTCAGCGTGACGCATAGGTACGGCAACCTCTACGTGTCGGCGCGGCACGTGGCCACGGAACGGCACTGGACTGGTCTTACGGATGTGGGGGCGGCGGGTGGGCGCTGAGCCGAAGGGCTGTTGCGAAGGCATGACTGCCACCCGCGCCAGCTCTGCCGCAGTTGAGACCGGACGATAGCAAACGAGCGGAAGTTCGCCCGCACCGGCCCTGCTGTTCACGACGGAGTTCCGGCGGATCCGGGCTCCACGTACAGCATCTTGGTCTTCATATGAGCACGGGCCTGGGCGGCGATCCACACCAGGGTCGTACCGAGCAGGGTGAAGGCGAACACCTGGGTGTCGAACAGCGTCGTGTGCTTGAACACGGCCAGCACGATGGCCAGGAGCAGCAGCTGCACGGTGTAGAGCATCAGGCCCATCGCCTGGAACAGCGTGGGGTAGGAACGGGCGGTGCGCTGAAGCACCGTCAGACCGATTCCCATGAACACGATCACCACCACCGCGCCGAAGCCCGCGCCGATCGCGCCCTTGCCGCCCGCGAGCATGCCTGACACAGCCACCGCGATCACCCCCGCGGCAGCGGCGGGCACGGCGCAGTTCAGGAGCGTTCGGACGTCGTTGGACTGCATGGCGGCAGCTCCTCCGGCGAGGTTGGGGTACAGGGGTCGTCGAGGACGAGGGTAGCCCGGCTGCGAGGACATGCCTCACGCCGGAAGACCATCGCACTAGGGTCTTTCGGCTTGATTCCGGGTTCTCGTGAACGGTATCACAAACTATTTGATGAGGTCTTTACCCGGTTCGTGTGTGACCTGTCACACGGAAGGAGTAACCGTCGTGGCGCCTACCTGACGCCGCACCACGGCTGTGCTATCGCGCGGCCGGCCTACGGACGGGTGCCCGCACCCCGTCCGGCGTCCACCAGGGACCGTGCGCTGAGCGCGGTCGCGCCGTTGACGCCGGGGGCCTCCCCCGCGGCGATCGTGGCCGCCGCGGCGGCGTGCGCCGCCTGCGCCGCCTCCACCCGGGTACGGCGGTAGCGCGGCGGGACGAACGCCTCGGCCCAGCGCGGGGCCCGGGGCCGGAAGCGCGGCATGAGCAGGGCGATCAGTCCCATGGCGCTCAGCATCACGATGCCCAGGACGATCCACAGGCTGGAGGAGTTGACCGAGAAGGCGACCGCGCCGAAGGAGATCAGCGCGGACCAGAAGTACATGATCCACACGGCCCGGCTGTGCGAGTGGCCGATGTCCAGCAGCCGGTGGTGGAGGTGGCCGCGGTCGGCGGCGAACGGCGACTGCCCGTTCCAGGTGCGGCGCACGATGGCCAGCACCAGGTCGGCCGCCGGGATCGCGATGAGCGTCAGCGGCAGCAGCAGCGGCATGTAGACCGGCACCATGAAGTGCGTGGTGTCCCGGGTCGAGCCGGTGAGGTTGGTGATGGCGTCGGGGTCGGTCTGGCCGGTGATGGAGATCGCGCCGGAGGCCAGCACCAGGCCGATCAGCATCGAGCCCGAGTCACCCATGAAGATCCGCGCGGGGTGGAAGTTGTGCGGCAGGAAGCCCAGGCACATCCCGATGAGGATCGCGCTGAACAGCGTCGCCGGGGCGGCGGCCTCGATGCCGTATCCGTACCAGATGCGGTAGGCGTACATGAAGAACGCGATCGCGGCGATGCACACCATTCCGGACGCGAGTCCGTCGAGTCCGTCGACGAAGTTCACCGCGTTGATCGTGATCACGACCAGGGCCACGGTCAGCAGGGTCGACTGCACCGGTGTGAGCGCGACGATGCCCTTGCCCGGGATCGGCAGCCACAGCACGGTCAGACCCTGCAGCACCATCACGCCGGCCGCGATCATCTGCGCGCCCAGCTTGATCAGCGCGTCCACGCCCCACTTGTCGTCCAGCACGCCCAGCAGCCAGATCAGCCCGGCGCCGGAGAGCAGTGCCCGTGGCTCGTTGGAGAGCTCGAAGACGCTCTTGAGGTTGGTCAGGTGGGCCGCCACCAGCAGGCCCGCGCACAGACCGCCGAACATGGCGATGCCGCCGAGGCGTGGCGTGGGTTCGCGGTGGACGTCACGATCACGGATCTCGGGCATGGCGCCCGCCGCGATGGCGAACTTCCGCACCGGCCCCGTGAGGAGGTAGGTCACGGCGGCTGCCACGCAGAGGGTCAAGAGGTACTCGCGCACGGCCACACCCTATTCGCGTCCGGGTGGCGACTGTAAACACAGACGAAGACTCACAGCGGGTACCCAGGGTTGCACACACCACTCCCGGGGTCGGCCCGCGCCCCCTGTGAAGCGCGTCTCAGCCGGGGTACGGAGGGAAGCCCTCGACCAGTTCCGCGACCTCGCCCGCCAGTCCCCGCTCCTCCCGCAGCGCCCGCACGATCAGGTCCGCGACCTGCGGCATCTGCTCCTCGCCCATCCCCTGGGTGGTCACCGACGCGGTGCCCAGACGGATGCCGGAACCGGCCGCGCAGGGCTCCGTGTCGTACGGCAGCGTGTACTTGTCCAGCACGATCCCGGCGGCCGCGCACAGCCCGCGGGCGCGCATCCCGGTGACCCCCAGGGCCGAGACGTCGGCGGCGATCAGGTGCGTGTCCGTGCCGCCGGTGGCGATGCGCAGGCCGCGCGCGGCGAGCGCCCCGGCGAGCGTGCGGGCGTTGGCGACGACCTGGTGCGCGTAGAGCGCGAACTCCGGCCGCGCCGCCTCCGCGAGGGCCACCGCCTTCGCCGCGACGGCGTGCATGTGGGGGCCGCCCTGCGAGAACGGGAAGACCGCCCGGTCGATGCGCCGGGCCAGGTCCGCGCCGCACAGGACCAGCCCGCCGCGCGGGCCGCGGAGCGTCTTGTGCGTGGTGGCGCACACCACGTCCGCGTACGGCACCGGGTTGGGGGCGGCCCCGCCGGCGACCAGGCCGAGCGTGTGCGCGGCGTCCACTATCAGGTACGCGCCGACGTCGTCCGCGATCTCCCGGAAGACGGCGTAGTCGATGTGCCGGGGGTAGGCGATGCCGCCGCAGACGATCGCCTTCGGGCGGTGGCGGTGGGCCAGGACCCGCAACTGCTCGTAGTCGATCAGGCCGCCCTCCTCGAAGGTTTCGCCCCGCGTCACCCCGTAGCCGGCGAAGCGGAACCAGCGGCCGGAGAAGTTCGACTCGGATCCGTGGGTGAGGTGGCCGCCGTGGGCCAGCGACATCGCCAGGACGGTGTCACCGGGGACCAGGAGGGCCGCGTAGGCGGCCAGCACGGCCGAGGAGCCGGAGTAGGGCTGCACGTTCGCGTGCGCGGCTCCGAACAACCGTGTGGCCCTTTCGACGGCCAGCCGCTCGGCCAGGTCCACCAGCTCGCACCCGGCGTGGTGGCGGTGACCGGGGTAGCCCTCGGCGTACTTGTTGGCGAGCGGCGAGCCGAGCGCCGTCAGGACGGCCGGGGAGGTGAAGTTCTCGCCGGCGATCAACTGCAGGCACGAGGCCTGCCGCTGGGCCTCCCCGAGGAGGATGTCGGCCAGCTCGGGGTCATGGGCGCGCAGCTCGTCGAAGCCGCGGCCCCAGGCCGGGAGCGTGGGGGTGACTATGTGGGGTGAAGACGCTTCCGCGGTGGGCATGGCGGCGCTCCCGGGGGCGGCTGGGAAGGTTCTCACCTGCCACTGTTGCACCCTTCCGGACATTTCGCGCCGCGTTGTGCTCCACCGGGGGCCGGGTTTCCGCCAGGGGCCGCGCCGCCGTGCCGCGGCAGCCGCCCCGAGGGCCACGTGCGTCGTGCTGAAACCTTCCGCCCGGGGCGGTCAGGCGGTGGGCGCCGGCATCCCGGTGAGCGCGGTCAGGACGGGGTCCAGCGCGTCGTGGATCTCCTCGCCGATGCTGCGGAAGAACGTCAGCGGGGCGCCGTACGGGTCGTACACCTCGTCCGCGTCGGGGGTGGGCGCCAGCAGCCACCCGCGCAGGGCCGCCGCGGCGCGCACCAGGGACCGCGCGCGCTCGGTCACGCTGCCCTCCGGCAGCGTCGCCGGGTCTATCGCCTTCACCAGCCGGGTGAACTCCTTGAGCGTGAAGGTGCGCAGCCCCGCCGCGTGCCCCATGGAGATCACCTGGGCGCGGTGGTCGCGGGTCGCGGTCAGAACGAGGTCGGCGTCGATCACGTGGTCGTCGAGGAGTTCGCGGCCGAGGAACCCCGTGGGGTCGGCGGCGTACTCCGCGAGCACCGTGGCGGCGTGCGCCTCCATCGGCGAGCCCTCGTGCCCCCAGGTGCCGGCGCTCTCCACGACGATCCCCGCGGCGCCGTCACCGAGCCGCAGCGTCAGCTCGTGCCGGGTCAGCCGCTCGGCCATGGGCGAGCGGCAGACGTTGCCGGTGCAGACGTGGAGGATGCGGAACGGGCGCTCGCCGTGATCCCACTGCCCGGGTATGGGCGGTGTCAATTGCCGACCTCCAGGTCGGGGACGACCTCACGGAGCTGCTCCGCGCTGATCGCGCCCGCCCGCAGCAGGACGGGCACCTTGCCGGTGACGTCCACGATCGAGGACGGTACGGCCGCGGGCGTCGGGCCGCCGTCGAGGTAGATCGCGACGGAGTCGCCGAGCATCTCCTGCGCCGCGTCGCAGTCCTGCGGGGAGGGGTGACCGGTCAGGTTGGCGCTGGAGACGGCCATCGGGCCGGTCTCGGTCAGCAGTTCGATGGCGACCGGGTGCAGCGGCATGCGGACGGCCACGGTGCCGCGGGTGTCCCCCAGGTCCCACTGGAGCGACGGCTGGTGACGGGCGACGAGGGTGAGGGCGCCCGGCCAGAAGGCGTCGACCAGCTCCCAGGCCTGCTCGCTGAAGTCGGTGACCAGGCCGTGCAGGGTGTTCGGGGAGCCGACCAGGACGGGCGAGGGCATGTTGCGGCCCCGGCCCTTGGCCTCCAGCAGGTCGCCGACGGCCTCGGTGTTGAACGCGTCCGCGCCGATCCCGTAGACGGTGTCGGTGGGCAGCACCACGAGCTCGCCGCGGCGTACGGCGGACGCGGCCTCGCGCAGTCCGGCAACCCGGTCCGTCGCGTCCGAGCAGTCGTAACGCCGTGCCATCAGCAGACCTCCATGACGTGTGGCGCCGTGGTCACGGCGTCGCCTTGCGGGCAGTGGTGAACCGGGGACGGTTGTTGAGGTCGGGGTGGTCGGCGGCGTCCGCCCAGCCGGCCTCCTCGGTGAAGATCCAGGGCACCTGGCCGCCCTGGGTGTCGGCGTGCTCGATGACGACGACCCCGCCCGGCCGCAGCAGCCGGTGCGCGGTGCGCTCGATGCCGCGGATGGTGTCCAGGCCGTCCTCACCGGAGAACAACGCCATCTCGGGGTCGTGGTCGCGGGCCTCCGGCGCCACGTGCTCCCACTCGGTGAGCGGGATGTACGGCGGGTTGGAGATCACCAGGTCCACCTGGCCGTTGAGGTCCTGGAAGGCCTCCAGGGCGTTGCCCTGCCGCAGGTCGACCTTGCTGCCCTCGACGTTCTTGCGGGCCCACACCAGCGCCTCGTCGGACAGCTCCACCGCGTGCACCCGGCTGCGCGGCACCTCCTGCGCCAGGGCGAGCGCGATGGCGCCCGAACCGGTGCACAGGTCGACGATGAGCGGCTCGGCGACGTCCATGGCGCGCACGGCGTCTATGGCCCACCCGACGACCGACTCGGTCTCCGGGCGGGGCACGAAGACCCCGGGGCCCACCTGGAGCTCCAGGTACCGGAAGAACGCGCGGCCCGTGATGTGCTGCAGCGGCTCGCGGGCCTCACGGCGGGCCACGGCCTCCCAGTAGCGCGCGTCGAAGTCGGCGTCCGCGACGGTGTGCAGCGCGCCGCGCTTCACCCCGTGCACGTACGCCGCGAGCTCCTCGGCGTCGAACCGCGGCGAGGGAACGCCGGCGTCGGCCAGCCGCTGGGTCGCCTGGGCGACCTCGGCGAGCAGCAGGTTCACGTTCTCCGCCTCCGGTTCAGCTTCCGTCGCCCGCGGCAGCCAGCTTGGCGGCCGAGTCGGCGTCGACGCAGGCCTGGATCACCGCGTCCAGTTCCCCGTCGAGGACCTGGTCCAAGTTGTACGCCTTGAAGCCGACGCGGTGGTCGGAGATGCGGTTCTCCGGGAAGTTGTAGGTGCGGATGCGCTCGCTGCGGTCCACCGTCCGCACCTGGCTGCGGCGGGCGTCGGAGGCCTCGCGCTCGGCCTCCTCCTGCGCGGCGGCCAGCAACCGGGAGCGCAGGATGCGCATCGCCGACTCCTTGTTCTGCAGCTGGCTCTTCTCGTTCTGGCAGGAGACGACCAGCCCGGAGGGCAGGTGGGTGATGCGCACCGCGGAGTCGGTGGTGTTGACCGACTGGCCGCCGGGGCCCGAGGAGCGGTAGACGTCGATCCGCAGGTCGTTGGCGTTGACCTCGACCTCGACCTCGTCGGCCTCGGGGGTCACCAGCACACCGGCGGCGGAGGTGTGGATCCGGCCCTGCGACTCGGTGGCCGGCACGCGCTGGACGCGGTGCACGCCCCCCTCGTACTTCAGCCGGGCCCAGACGCCCTGGCCGGGCTCGGTGGCACCGTTGCCGCCCTTGGTCTTCACCGCGACCTGGACGTCCTTGTAGCCGCCGAGGTCGGAGGCGTTGGCGTCGATGATCTCGGTCTTCCAGCCCTGGCGCTCGGCGTAGCGCAGGTACATGCGCAGGAGGTCGCCGGCGAACAGCGCGGACTCCTCGCCGCCCTCGCCCGCCTTGACCTCCAGGATCACGTCCTTGTCGTCGCTGGGGTCACGCGGGACGAGCAGCAGCCGCAGGCGCTCGGTGAGCTCCTCGCGCTGCTTCTCCAGCTCCTTCACCTCGGCGGCGAAGTCGGGGTCGTCCGCGGCCAGTTCGCGCGCGGTGCCGATGTCCTCGCCGGTCTGCTTCCAGCCGCGGTAGGTGCCGATGATGGGGGTCAGCTCCGCGTAGCGCTTGTTGAGCTTGCGCGCGTTGGCCTGGTCGGCGAAGACCGCCGGGTCGGCAAGCTTCTTCTCGAGGTCGGCGTACTCGCCGATCAGTTCCTCGACCGCCTCGAACATCAGGATCCCTGCTTCTGGAAGGGGTGAACGCCGGTGTACCAGCCTGGGACGACAAAGCGCCGGTCCGGCCGCCGGAGGATATCCGGGCAGCCGTGGACCGGCGCTTTCGGGTCGCTACTTCTTGGCGGACCCGGCCGCCTTGCCGAAGCGGGCCTCGAAGCGGGCCACGCGGCCACCGGTGTCGAGGATCTTCTGCTTGCCCGTGTAGAACGGGTGGCACGCGGAGCACACGTCGGCGCGGATGACGCCCTCGGTGACGGTGCTGCGGGTGGTGAACGAGTTGCCGCAGGTGCAGCTGACCTGCGTCTCCACGTACTCCGGGTGGATGTCGCGCTTCAAGGGATTCTCCTAGTGTTCGGGAGGGTCCCGGGTCGTGCTGCGGGCTTGCGTCACGTGAACCGGGGCCGACGTACCAGTCTGCCAGCACTGGCCGCATCTGCCCAAACCGGGGTCCGCGGCGATCTATTCCGATCCCGTCGCGGACGGCTGCGAGGAGCTCCTGACCACACCGTTCGTGTCGACGTCATCACCCGCCGAGCCCTTCGTGGCGGACCTGGGGATCGGCTTGTCGGCCCGTAGCGCGGCCCAGACCTGCTCGGCCTGGTCGGGGATCGGCAGGACGCGGTTGGGGTCGGCGGGGTCGTAGCGCACCGGCATGGTGACCATGTTGATGTCCTTGGAGCCCAGGTCCTTCAGGCTCTCCCCGAGGCCGACCAGCTTCTTCACCGACGCCAGCTCCGAGTCGGTGGTGATGGCGCCGGTGGCGGTGTCGGCGATCTCGTAGAGCCGGGTCGGCGAGCTCAGCAGCCCGATGCTGTTCACCCGGTCCACCAGGGCGCTGAGGAAGGCCTGCTGCAGCCTTATCCGGCCCAGGTCGCTGCCGTCCCCCACCCCGTGACGGGTGCGGACCAGGCCGAGGGCCTGCTTGCCGTCGAGGTGGTGCGTGCCGGCCGGCAGGTGCAGATGGCTCCGGTTGTCGCTGATGGCCTGGCTGGTGGTGACGGTGACGCCGCCGAGGGCGTCGATGAGGTGCTGGAAGCCGGAGAAGTCGACCTCGATGTAGTGGTCCATGCGGATGCCGGTCATCGTCTCGGCCGTCTTGACCGCGCAGGCCGGGCCGCCGATCGAGTACGCCTCGTTGAACATCTCGCCCCGGCGGGGCGGGGCCGTGCCGCCGCCGGGCTCGGCACACGCCGGGCGGTCGACGAGGGTGTCGCGGGGGATGCTCACCACGCTCGCCCGGTGGTGCCCCTGGTAGACGTGGACGATCATCGCGGTGTCGGAGCGGGCGGTGCCGTCGTCCTGGCCGCCGCCGGCCTTCTGGTTGCTGCCGGAGCGGGAGTCGGAGCCGAGGACGAGGATGTCCATCGAGCCGTTGTCGACGTCGGCCGGCCGGTCGCGTCCGAGGAGGGCGTTGATGTCGATGCCCCTGATGTTGCCGTTGAGCTTGAGGTAGAGGCAGCCGACGGCGGTGGTGGCCAGCAGGAGGAACGTCGCCACGACCCAGGCGGTGATCCGCAGGGCCCGTCGGCGGGGGCTGCGCCGGCGTCGCCGGGCGGCTCGTCCGTCGTCCGCGTGATCGGCCATCGGCTCCTCTGTCCTGATCGGCTCCTCATGGTTGGGGTACCCGTTCCCGTGCCCGATCAGGCACGGGAGAGGTGCCCGCACAGGGCAATGACAGCGGGTCCGGGAGCGCCCCGCCTCGGGACGCGCCGGATCCGCCGCAGGTGAGAGCCATCCGGTCGGTGCCGCGGGCGGGCACGAGCGGCCGCGCACGAGCGGCCGGGGACGACGGAAGGCCGGTCCCGTCACCGAAGTGACGGGACCGGCCTCCTGGGCCGTGCCGACGCCGGGGCGTCAGTCGTTGTTGCCGCCCGGGGTGGTCTTGGCGATCTGCATCAGGAACTCGGCGTTGGACTTGGTCTGCTTCATCTTGTCCAGCAGCAGCTCGATCGCCTGCTGCGAGTCGAGCGCATGCAGCACCCGGCGCAGCTTCCAGACGATGTTCAGCTCGTCCGGAGCCAGCAGGATCTCCTCCTTGCGGGTGCCGGACGGGTCGACGTCCACCGCGGGGAAGATCCGCTTGTCGGCGAGCTTCCGGTCGAGCTTGAGCTCCATGTTGCCGGTGCCCTTGAACTCCTCGAAGATCACCTCGTCCATGCGCGAGCCGGTCTCGACCAGCGCGGTGGCCAGGATGGTCAGCGAGCCGCCGTCCTCGATGTTGCGCGCGGCACCGAAGAAGCGCTTCGGCGGGTACAGCGCGGTCGAGTCGACACCACCGGACAGGATGCGGCCGGAGGCGGGCGCCGCGAGGTTGTACGCGCGGCCCAGACGGGTGATGGAGTCCAGCAGGACGACGACGTCGTGGCCCAGCTCCACCAGCCGCTTGGCGCGCTCGATGGCGAGCTCGGCGACGGTGGTGTGGTCCTCGGCGGGACGGTCGAAGGTCGAGGAGATGACCTCGCCCTTCACCGACCGCTGCATGTCGGTGACCTCTTCCGGACGCTCGTCGACGAGGACGACCATCAGGTGGCACTCGGGGTTGTTGCGGGTGATCGCGTTGGCGATGGCCTGCATGATGATCGTCTTACCGGTCTTCGGCGGGGCCACGATCAGGCCGCGCTGGCCCTTTCCGATCGGGGCGACCAGGTCGATGATCCGGGTGATCAGCTGGCCGGGCTCGTTCTCCAGCCGCAGCCGCTCCTGCGGGTACAGCGGGGTGAGCTTGCCGAACTCCGGACGGCCGCGGCCGCTCTCCGGCGCCATGCCGTTGACGGAGTCCAGGCGCACCAGGGCGTTGAACTTCTCGCGGCGCTCGCCGTCCTTCGGCTGCCGGACGGCACCGGTGACGTGGTCACCCTTGCGCAGGCCGTTCTTGCGGACCTGGGCGAGCGAGACGTACACGTCGTTCGGGCCGGGCAGGTAGCCCGAGGTCCGGATGAACGCGTAGTTGTCGAGGATGTCGAGGATGCCCGCGACCGGGATCAGGACGTCGTCGTCGGCGACCTGCGGCTCACCCGCGAAGTCGTCGCGGCGGTTGCCGCCCCGCCCGCGGCGGTCGCGGTAACGGCCCCGGCGCCGGCGGCCGCTGCCGTCGAACTCGTCGTCGTCCTGGTGGCCGCCGCCCTGCGGACCGCCGCCCTGCTGCTGGCCCTGGGGGCCGCCGCCCTGCTGCTGACGCTGCTGGCCGCCGTCCTCGCCGCCCTTGCGGCGGTCGCGCTGACGGTCCCGCTGACGGTCGCGGCGGCTCTCGCGGCGCTCGTCGCCGCCCTTGGCGTCGCCGGACCTGCCCTCGGCGCTGTCCACGGCGGCCTCGGCACGGCCCTCGGCGGACTGCTCGGCCTTGGCGGACTCCGCCTTGGCCTTGGCCGCGGGTGCGGTCTTCTCGCCGGCCGGCTGGCCGGGGATCTCGATCTGCTTCGGCTGCTGCTCGGCGCCCTGGTTCCCGGCCTCGGCGGATTCACCCGTACGGGTGCGCGAGGTCGCCCGGCGCTTCGGCTTCTCGGCGGCGGGCGCGCCCTCGGAGGCGGTGGCCTTGGCGCCGCTGCCGGACTGCGCGGCCTTGATGGTCTCGATGAGCTGGCTCTTGCGCATCCGCGCGGTGCCCTTGATGCCGAGACCGGAGGCGAGCTGCTGCAGCTCGGCCAGGACCATGCCGTCAAGACCGGTACCGGCGCGGCGGCGCCGCGCGGCGGGGGCAGTGGCAGCACCGGTGGCAGGCGCGGCAGCATCGGACGCGGCGACAGGGCTGTCTGCGCGTACGCCCATCAGATCGGTGGTGTCGCTCACGAAGGGTCCTTCCCTGGAGCGGACGTCGGCCTGTCTGGCTCGGCGACCGGTCGTGCTGTCCGGATCCGGTCCTTATCACTTACGCCGGACCCGGGGCGGTGGTCCGCCTGATGGCGGAGGAAATGATGTGGAACAAAAAAACACAGTTACCGGCGAGGTGAGAGTCCACTCTCGGGTGAAACGTCACCCGCGCCGTCTCCGGAGCGTGCTCGGCACTGCCCAGGCAGGCTGCCTATGCGGTGTGGGAGGCTCCCGGAAGAATGGGCGGTCCCGATGCGGGACACAAGGCACCGGGACAACAGGTCCAGCAGGCGGGCGCCTGAGTCCACGGGTGCAGCAATGAGATTAACACTACCGGATCCAACAAACATTCCCCCTCTCTACGACCGGCAATCGTGTCACTGCCCCACAGCGAGCGGCAGCACACTCGCCCCCGCCGCGTCGAGGGCCAGGCGGTTCGCCGCCCACCCCTCGGCCGCCAGCCGGGAGACCTTGTCGGCGGTGTCCTCGTCCGCCAGCGCCAGCACCGTGGGTCCCGCACCCGAGATGACAGCGGGGACGCCCTCGGCGCGCAGCCGGTTCACCAGTGCCGTGCTCTCCGGCATCGCGGGCGCCCGGTACTCCTGGTGCAGCCGGTCCTCGGTGGCGGGGAGCAGCAGGTCGGGGCGCCGGGTGAGGGCCTCGACCAGGAGTGCGGCGCGTCCCGCGTTGACCGCGGCGTCCACGTGCGGGACGGTGCGCGGCAGCAACCCCCGGGCGGTCTCGGTCAGCACCGGCCTGCCCGGCACGAAGACCACCGGAACGACCGACTCGCAGGGGTCCATACGGACCGCGTGGGCGGCCCCGCCCTCGGTCCAGGCCAGTGTGAAGCCGCCGAGCAGACAGGCGGCGACGTTGTCCGGGTGGCCCTCGATCTCGTTGGCCAGTTCCAGCAGCGCGGCGTCGTCGAGCTTCTCCTGCCCGCCTATCGTCACCGCGCGGGCGGCCATGATGCCCGCGCAGATGGCGGCGGAGGAGGAACCGAGGCCGCGGCCGTGCGGGATGCGGTTGGCGCACACGACCTCCAGGCCGCGCGGCTGACCGCCGAGCAGGTCGAAGGCGGTGCGCAGGGACCGTACGACCAGGTGGTTCTCGTCGCGGGAGAGCGAGTCGGCGCCTTCGCCGGCAATGTCGACGTGCAGACCGGAGTCGGCCACCCGGACCACGACGTCGTCGTAGAGTCCGAGCGCCAGGCCGAAGGCGTCGAAGCCCGGTCCGAGGTTGGCGCTGGTCGCGGGGACCCGCACTCGGACGGCGGCGGCGCGGAAGGCTGGTCCGGCCATCGTTCGATGACTCTCCTTGTTTCCAGGGCGTTTCTGCCTCGCGATGCCGCGGCATCGTTGCCGTACGGCGGCGAGGACTTGGGGGACCGTACCAAGGGGATCCCGCGAGGAGGATGCCAATGGCATGGGCCAGAACGGCGTGCGGCGGCGCCGGTGTGGGGCAAGCCTATCGAAGGAAGGTTCTCCTGCGACATAGGGCGCACGGACAGCGCGTGATGCGTGTCGCGTGCGGTTCCGTGCGCCCCTGTCGTCCCGTGGGGTCAGAGCAGCCCGAGCCGGTCCGCGGCGGTGTCGGCGTCCACCGGGACCGTGATGGGCTGCGGCGCGCCGGCGACCGCCCAGTCGGGGTCCTTCAGGCCGTTGCCGGTGACGGTGCAGACGATCCGCTGGCCAGGGTCGACCGCGCCCTGCTCGGCGGCCTTCAGCAGCCCGGCGACGCTCGCGGCGGAGGCCGGCTCGACGAAGACGCCCTCCTGCGCGGCGAGCAGCCGGTACGCCGACAGGATCTGACGATCCGTCACCGAGTCGATCAGGCCCCCGGATTCGTCCCGCGCCTCCTCGGCGAACTGCCACGACGCCGGGTTGCCGATCCGGATCGCGGTGGCGATCGTCTGCGGCTGGCGCACCGGGTGGCCCAGCACGATCGGCGCGGCGCCGGCGGCCTGGAAGCCCCACATGCGCGGATTGCGCGTCGACACGCCGTCCGCGCGGTATTCGCGGTAGCCCTTCCAGTAGGCGGTGATGTTCCCGGCGTTGCCGACCGGCAGCACATGGATGTCCGGCGCGTCGCCGAGCGCGTCCACGATCTCGAAGGCGGCGGTCTTCTGGCCCTCGATACGGGCCGGGTTCACCGAATTGACCAGCGCCACCGGGTACTTGTCGGACAGGCCGCGGGCCAGGTCCAGGCAGTCGTCGAAGTTGCCGTCCACCTGAAGGATGCGCGCCCCGTGCACCAGCGCCTGGCCCATCTTGCCCAGCGCGATCTTGCCCTGCGGCACCAGGACGGCGCACACCATCCCGGCCCGCACCGCGTACGCGGCGGCCGAGGCGGAGGTGTTGCCGGTGGAGGCGCAGATGACCGCCTGCGCGCCCTCCTCCTTCGCCTTGGAGATCGCCATGGTCATGCCGCGGTCCTTGAAGGAGCCGGTGGGGTTGGCGCCCTCCACCTTCAGGTACACGTCGCAGCCCGTGCGCTCGGACAGCACCTGGGCGGGGACCAGCGGGGTCCCGCCCTCCAGCAACGTGACCACGGGGGTCGCCGCGCCGACCGGGAGCCGCTCCCGGTACTCCTCGATGAGGCCGCGCCACTGGTGGGTGGCCGGCACGCGGCCGGCAGACACTGCGTTCATCGCTGGATTACTCCCCTTCCACACGCATGATGCTGGCGACGCCCCGGACGGTGTCGAGCTTGCGCAGCGCCTCGACGGTCGCCGCGAGCGCCGCGTCCGGCGCCCGGTGGGTGACGACGACGAGCGACGCCTCCCCGCCCTCCCGTCGCCCGCCACCACCCTGCTCGACGACGACTCCGTCGCCGCCGCCCGGATTCCTTCCCTGCTGACGAACGGTGTCGATCGACACCTGGTGCTCGGCGAAGACCGTGGCCACCTGGGCCAGGACACCCGGTTTGTCCGCCACGTCCAGGCTGATGTGGTACCGCGTCACCACGTCACCCATCGGGCTGACGGTGAGCTGCGCGTACGCCGACTCCCCCGGCCCGGTGGTGGCGGCCAGCTTGTTGCGGCAGGTCGCCACCAGGTCGCCCAGCACCGCGGAGGCCGTCGGCGAGCCGCCCGCCCCGGGGCCGTAGAACATCAGCTGGCCGGCGGCCGCGGCCTCCACGAAGACCGCGTTGTACGCCTCGCGCACGCTGGCCAGCGGGTGCGTCAGCGGGATCATCGCCGGGTGGACGCGGGCGGTGACCGAACGGCCGTCGGCGCTGCGCTCGCAGATCGCCAGCAGCTTCACCGTGCAGCCCATCTTCTTGGCCGAGGCGATGTCGGACGCGGTGACCTCGGTGATCCCCTCGCGGTGCACGTCGTCGATGGTCACCCGGGTGTGGAAGGCGATGCCCGCTAGGATCGCGGCCTTGGCGGCGGCGTCGAAGCCCTCCACGTCGGCGGTCGGGTCGGCCTCGGCGTAGCCCAGCGCGGTGGCCTCGTCCAGCGCCTCGGAGTAGCCGGCGCCGGTGGTGTCCATCTTGTCGAGGATGAAGTTGGTCGTGCCGTTGACGATGCCCAGCACCCGGTTGACCTTGTCGCCGGCCAGCGACTCGCGCAGCGGGCGGATCAGCGGGATGGCGCCGGCGACCGCGGCCTCGTAGTAGAGGTCCACCCCGTGCTCGACGGCCGCGGCGTGCAGCGCGGCGCCGTCGGCGGCCAGCAGCGCCTTGTTGGCGGACACCACGCTGGCGCCGTGCTCGAAGGAGGTGGTGATCAGGGAGCGGGCGGGCTCGATGCCGCCGATCACCTCGACGACCACGTCGATGTCCCCGCGTTTGACCAGGGCGGTCGCGTCGGTGGTGAGCAGCTCGGCGGGCACGCCCGCGCGCACCCGGTTGGGCCGCCGTACCGCGATGCCGGCGAGCTCCACCGGTGCGCCGATCCGCGCGGCGAGGTCGTCCGCGTGCGTCGTCATGATGCGCGCCACCTCTGAGCCGACAACACCACAGCCCAGCAGCGCCACCTTCAGCGGACGCGTACGCATCATCCGACCTCGCTTCGCGGTTTACGGCTTTTCAAGCCTCTTGGACGGTCCCAGTCTCACGCACCGGACGGAAGTTTCCACGTGCTGTCCGGATCGCGAGACCGGTCTCCTTCTATGTGAGATTTCACGTCAGCCGACGTCGAGACGCAGGAGATCTTCTTCCGTCTCGCGCCGGACGATCACCCGGGCCTCGCCGTCCTTGACGGCGACCACCGGGGGGCGCAGGGCGTGGTTGTAGTTGCTGGCCATCGAGCGGCAGTACGCACCCGTCGCCGGCACCGCCAGCAGGTCGCCGGGCGCCAGGTCGGCGGGGAGGAAGGCGTCGCGCACCACGATGTCGCCCGACTCGCAGTGCTTGCCGACGACCCGGCTCAGCATCGGCTCGGCGTCGCTCGACCGCGACACCAGCGCGACGCTGTACTCGGCGTCGTACAGCGCGGTGCGGATGTTGTCCGACATGCCGCCGTCCACGCTCACGTACGTCCGCAGGCCCTCCAGCGGCTTGATCGTCCCCACCTCGTACAGGGTGAACGCCGTCGGGCCCACGATCGCCCGGCCCGGCTCGACCGACAGCCGCGGGACGGCGAGCTCCGCGCCCCGGCACTCGCGGGAGACGATCTCCCCCAGCGACTTGGCGATCTCGTGCGGCTCGCGCGGGTCGTCGTCCGGGGTGTACGCGATGCCGAGGCCGCCGCCGAGGTCGATCTCGGGCAGCTCCACCCCGTGCTCGTCGCGGATCTGCCGCAGCAGGCCGATCACCCGGTGCGCCGCCACCTCGAAGCCGGAGGTGTCGAAGATCTGCGAGCCGATGTGCGAGTGGATGCCGACCAGTTCGAGCGAGTCCAGGCGCAGCACCCGGCGCACCGCCTCGGCCGCGTCCCCGCCGCCCAGGGAGAAACCGAACTTCTGGTCCTCGTGCGCGGTGGCGATGAACTCGTGGGTGTGCGCCTCGACGCCGACCGTGACGCGGACCTGCACCCGCTGCCGCCTGCCCAGCTTCTGCGCGGCGTCCGCCACCCGGACGATCTCCTGGAACGAGTCCACCACGATCCGCCCCACCCCGGCCTCGACGGCCTGGCGGATCTCCTCGGTGGTCTTGTTGTTGCCGTGCAGCGCGATCCGGTCGGCCGGCATCCCCGCGGACAGCGCCACGGCCAGTTCCCCGCCGGAGCACACGTCGAGGTTGAGCCCCTCCTCGTTCAGCCAGCGCACCACGGCGCGGGACAGGAACGCCTTGCCCGCGTAGAAGACGTCGGCGTCCGCGCCGAAGGCCTCGCGCCAGGCACGGCAGCGGGCCCGGAAGTCGGCCTCGTCCAGGATGTAGGCGGGGGTGCCGAACTCCTCCGCGAGGCCGCGGACGTCCAGTCCGCCGACGGTGGCGACGCCCTCGGCGTCGCGGGTGACGGTACGGGCCCAGACCCGGGGGTCCAGGGTGTTCAGGTCGGCGGGCGGCGCCGCGTAGTGACCCTCGGGGAGGACGTCGGCGTAACGGGGCCCGGCGGGGTGTGCGGAACGGCTCATCGTCTCGTGCTCTCTGCTCTCACAGGTGTCGGGGGGCGCTGATGCCGAGCAGGGTCAGGCCGTTGGCGAGCACGGTCCCGGCGGCGTCGGCGAGCGCCAGGCGGGCCCCGTGAACGGCCGAGGGTTTCTCCTCGCCCTTCGGCAGCGCCGGGCACTCGTCGTGGAAACGGAGGAAGGCATCGGCCGTGCGCTCCAGCAACCGCGCCACCCGGTCGGGTGCGCCGTGCCGGGCAGCGGCCTCCACGGTGCGGGGGAAGTCGGCGATCAGGCCGAGCAGTTCGGTCTCCGCGGGATCCCGGCGGCCGGATTCGGCGCCGGGTTCCAGGCCCAGGTCGTGGGCATTGCGCAACAGGGCCCGGCTTCGGGCGTGAGCGTACCGGACCCGGAACAGGGGGTTGTCCTCGCGCTGCGCCAGGTGCGCCGCGGGGTCGGTGCGGGGGGCGTCCTCGGCGGGCGGGCGCAGCAGCGCCCAGGCGGTGGCGTCGGCGCCGAGGCTGCCGGCCAGCTCGTCCGGCGTCTCCCGTACGGGGTACGGCCGCCGCGCGGGCGGCTCGATGCCGGTGGCCGCGTGGAGCCGGCGGAGGGCGGCGGCGTAGGCGTCGGCACGGCCCTCGCCGCTGGGTGCGGGGAGGGCCGCGGCCTCGTGCTCCCCCACCCCGTAGCGGTGGCCCTGCTCGCGTACGAGATCGACGAGGGCCTCGTGGGACTCCCCCTGGAGGGTGATGTTGAGGAACCCCGGTGCGGCGACGTCCACCCGGGCGATGCCGGGGGCGGCGGCGAGCCGGCGGCCGATGACGTCCGCGACGGCGAGCGGCGCGACGCCGGTCAGGGGGGCCAGCTGCAGGGCCACGTTCGTGGCGTAGTCCCCGCACCCGGGCCGCGGCGGCCTGCGCACGACGACCCGCTCGGGCACCGGGCCCGCGAGGCTGAGCTCGTCGGCCTCCACGGCACGACGGACCGTGGCGAGCACGGTGCGGGAGAGCTCAGCGGGGGTCACAGACGCAAGCGTAGGCGAGGAGGGGGGTACCGACGCGAACGGGTTTCACCCTTTGGTCATCCCTGGTCACCCGCCGTCAGGCAGTGCCCGGGGTGCCCGCCGACGCGCCTTGCTGGGGTGCGTCGACGTCCTTGTCGACGAGCCCGCGCACCACGCTGAGCAGCTCGCCGGGCTCGAAGGGCTTGCTGAGGAAGGCGTCCACCCCGGCGGCGACGCCGCGCTCCACCTCGGCCTGGGTGCAGGCGCTGACCACGACGATCCGCACGTCACGGGTGCGGGGGTCCGAGCGGAGGCGGGCCGCCGTCCGTATCCCGTCCAGCCGCGGCATGACGACGTCCAGGGTCACCACATCGGGGCGCACCTGCTGCACCACGTCCAGGCATTCGGCACCATCGGCCGCGGTCACGACCTCGAAGCCCTCCAGCTCGAGGTTGACCCTGATCAGCTGCCGGATGACCTTGTTGTCGTCGACGACAAGCACCCGGCCGGACTCGCCCGGCACATTCAGAGCCTAGGCGCGCCGGATCGGATGCGTCCGCGTTTTCCCCATTCCTTCCCCGACCGGGGGACCCCGCACCGGTGCGCCGGACACGCGCCGCCGCCATGGGCTATGCCACCGGCACGCGGCGCGGGGCACGCCCGCCACCCCCTCCCCACCAGCAACCCGCCTCCCCGGAAACCCTGTACACGGACACCCCTTCCAGGCTGGTAAGGTTTCACCCGTCGCCGCCACAGCGGCCGACACGCCCCCGTAGCTCAGGGGATAGAGCAACGGCCTCCGGAGCCGTGTGCGCAGGTTCGAATCCTGCCGGGGGCACCTCGCACGAGGTGCCAAAAGACCCCGCCACCAGCCAAGACGCTGAGTGCGGGGTCTTTGCGTAGGCGCAGGCGTGTGCCGCCGAAGGTGGCTGTAAGACAGGGTCTGTGGACTATCCGTGGACGGGATCTTGGGGCGTCATTAGGTGACACCCCTGCCGAGGAGGCCCCAGCGAGTTGGATCACATGAGGCTCTCGCAGATCAGTGGAGCGCAACCCGTGGGAAGGCCCTCGGCGCCAGCTGGCACCTATACAAACCCGGGGAATAGCCGAACCACTCCGACATCGCCGGGCGCTCTGCCAGTACGGTAGCCCCCGCCGAATCTCTGGGGGAGTGAACATGGTGCAGGCTTGGGTAGTTCGAGCAGGACGGGGCGGCGAGCGGGCAGACGCAGCGCTTCGCGAAGGACTCGCCATCGCCGGCTGGAGCGAAGTCGGTGACCTTAGCCAAGTGCCGAACCGGGACCAGATGCGCAGGGTGGTCGCGGAGACTTACCCGGAACTCAGCGCCCAGGTCATCGGTAACTGGACGGGGCAACTCTGGAGGTTTCGCGAGGAGATAGCCCTTGGCGACCTCGTCATCACCCCTGTGGGAGGCCGCCGGCTCGCCGCGGGTCGAGTGGCGAGTCCCTATCAGTACCGCCCGGATGCAAACCCAGCCTTGCGGCACGTTCGGCGGATCCATTGGATCCGCACCGACATCGACCGGGACACCGTTCAGCCGGACCTGCGTGACAGTCTCGGTTCGCTTCTTACTGTGTTCGAGCTGAGCCGAAACGAGGCCGCCGAGCGCATGGTCAGTGTCGCCGAGCACGGCGTGGACCCAGGAGCGTCTGATGCCTCTCTCATCGCGACGAAGCTTGCCTCTCCAGAGCGCCTGGAGGAGTTCGTCCGAGAGTCAGTCGCAGAGGGAAGGCCAGTCAGTCTCACGATCCGGAATTTGCTCGCGATCTGGGGCCACAGCCATCGAAGGCTGTCCGTCGTGGACGAAATCCGAGCAAGTCTCGACGCCCTCGGCCTGTCAACCAATCCACCGTTCTCCGAGGGCAGCATCAACAGCACGGTCAACGTTGTCCCCGTTGGCGTGGAACCCGATGCGGGCATCCACGTCCCCACGGCTCAAGAGCTGCCTCCGGCAACGAATACGGATGACCAACCCGTGACATTTCGGATACGGCAGCTGCCCTCTGCTGATATCGCTTCGTCGCTCACTTGGGTGGGGCCAGATGACGACCTAAGGCGCGCGACAACCCTTATGGGTCTCAATAACTTCTCGCAGTTGCCCATTTTGGATGCAGACAGGCGGCTCCGGGGCGCGGTAAGCTGGGAAACCATTGGAATGGCTTATCTTTCCAACCCTGCTCCGACCCTGACGGACGCCACGACCCGCCAGGTGCGCGAAGTCGACGGCGAAGAGGATCTACTTGAATGGATCCCTGAGATCTATCGCCTGGGATCTATATTCGTCCGGGACGCCGAGCGAAGGATTATCGGTATCGTCACCACTGCAGACCTCACGTCTCAACTCGGCAGCCAGCTCCGCCCATTTCTCCTCATTGCCGAGATTGAGCGTCGACTGCGGCGCATCATCGACCGGGCACTTCGGCATCAGAGGATTACGCTTGATCAAATTCGAAATCAGTTGCGAGGCAACCGCCGTACACGGGTCCACGAAGCGCGACACCTCACGCTCGGTGAATATCCCTGGATACTTGAATCACGAGCGACGTGGGATCAGCTCGGCTGGGGCATCGATCAGAACCTATTCGTGGATCGCCTTCGCGTTGCAGCTAGCTTCCGGAATGATCTCATGCATCTAAATCCTGACCTGGATGCCGAGGCGGAAGATGAGTTGCTCCCCCTTCGCGGCCTGTTGACAATGCTTCGGGCGCTTGACCCAGAGGCATAGAACGGCTGGCGGAGCACCTCATATTAAGAGCCCACGGACAAGCCATGGAGGGGGCTCGGCAGGTACCTCGGGTGCGACTGAAACGACGAGACCCCTGGACGGGGTTGCCGCTCAGTCGAGGAGGTGCGCTACTCGTACTCGCGAAGTAGATCCTCGATGCGCCGGTTCGCAACTTCCTGCCGCCCGTCGATGCACTTCGCGTACCGACTCAGCAGCACCTCCACGCTGTTGCCCGCCCGTTCGGCAACCTCGGTCGCGTCCACACCGGCGTTCAGCCACGTCGACAGCGCCGAGTGCCGCAGGTCGTAGGGTCGCCGGGCGAGGGGCGATGCGGCCACCACCGGCGGCAGCGCCAGCAGGCGAGCCTCCTGCCAGGCCCGGTAGTAGGAGGACGAGGAGACCACTCCCCCACTCTCGCTGAAGAACAGGGAAAAAATCAAGAGTCTCACGAATTCGAGAAACTCCATTCTCGCGGTTCTTGACGCCGGCGGGGCACTCGAAGAGCTCGCGGCTCTGCAGAACGAGTGTGCCCAGGCTGCGGCTCGCGTGTCTGAGGTGGAAACGGCACTTCAAAACGCACGCGACCTGGCGCAAGCCATGGAAGATATTCGGCTTGCAAAAGCCCAGCTCCGCCAGGAGACGGCGCGAGATCTCGCCGTCAATAGAGGAAAGCTCGATTCCATTGCAACGCGATTCGACCGCTTGTTGCAGGAGCTATACGGAGTCGGCGGGGTCTTGACCGCAGAGGTAGACGATCTCGGCTACAAGTTCACGATCCGCGTGTCCACCTCGGCCAGCGGAGGTGTGACTCGCATGCAACTGCTCTGCTTCGATCTCACTTTGATGGCAGAAGGCTCAGACGGCAACCATCACCCTGGGTTCTTGATTCACGATTCAGTCGTCTTTGATGGAGTTGACCCCCGCCAGATTGCAGCGGCTCTGTCGCTTGTGAAGCAAACAGTCTCGGATACTGGCAGTCAGTACATCTGCACCATGAATAGCAACGACGTGCCAGTTGCCATTGGTAACGAAGACGGGTTTCTAGACGGAGTGAGGAGAGTCGTCCTCGACACCGAAGAGGGTGGAATCCTTGGAACATCGTTCTGAGGATGTCTTCCTAGCGACCTGGTGAGCGTCCTCCCGGACCACGAGGTCACCATGGTGCGCGGGCCAAACATGAGTAGATGGCCGCCGGGCTCCGTGATGGTGAGCTCGGCACCTTCCCCGCGCTGGATCGAGCTTCCTATCCCGCGACCTTGGGAATGTGTGTGTCAGGAGGAGCTCCAAAGACGTGCCTCATGGTGCGTGAATGGCCTCTGGTGACGGGTACAGAGTGGCCAGGGCTTCAGCCGTGTTGCACAGGCTCCACAGGTCGCGGGCAAAGTGCCCCATGACGGTAATGCCAGCAGAGTCGTTGGCGTTCGCCGGCAGTTTCCAGGGGTTGCGCCTGTCCTCGCTGAGGAGCAGCCTGGCGGCCTGCTCGGCTTCCGTGGCCGGGGTTTTCGTGAGCCAGGGCAGACCGCAGCCCGTCACTTGGGGGCGTACCTCGTCGTTAAGAATCTTCCATTGGGACACGACCCTGACGTGCCATGTCCGCATCAGCCCCCATTGCCGCCCCTCACTGGGCAGCTCTGACCAGCTGGTCGGCCTGGGCCTGCGGGGTCTGGGCCCGGCATTCTTCAACAGGTCCGTGAAGTTGTTGATCAAGCCGGCGGTGGCCTCGGCTCTCTCGGGGTTCGGCTGGAGGCGAAGCTCGCGCAGCTCCACCTGCATACGGAGAAGCGTGTCGGCCAGGTCAGCGGTGCTCGCCACGTTGAAGGCGTCGAGTAGGGCGCGCTGGAAGTCTGCGATCTCTTGGATGGCAGATTCGCGGGCTCGTCGTGTTTGGCGTGCGTCTGATTGGGCGTTGCCTAGATGGCTGAGGACGAGCAGAGCGGTGGGGACTCCGAAGCACAGGGAGGTGAGACTGGAGGCGAGGTTGATGAGGAAGCCGTGGCCTTCCCACCAATTGGTGTGGTCGAGCCAGAGGCCTCCGCCGGTTAGGGCGGCTCCGACAAGGATCAGGATGATGCTGAAGCGTCGGATCAGGCGAGGTGTGCTCGTCCACCACTGGCGTGCTCTGGCCATCCGTCCCTGTTGCGCCATCGTTCCCCCTCGCGACCGTGTGATGAGGGGACGTTAGCGCAAGTCCGTCCGTCGAACTCAAACCCGCCCACCACCACAGCCCCTAATCCTGGCCGGTCCACGAAGGCTGGCAGCCTGATGCTCTTCCAACAGGTGGTCACGGCCCCGATGGCTGTGGGAGTGCACCTACCGGCACATCTGGTGGAAATCGGCTGACCGGCTGCACGAACTATGGGAGTTCTGCCCGTCGCCGTAGCTGTCCGCTGACATCCAATGCTGACATCAACGACCACGGACGACCTCGGATCAGGTCGGCTGCTGGGAACCCGACTCCGTCGGCGGCCACATGGTTTCGGCAGGTACCCCGAGACTCGGATCGAACTTACAAGGCGCGTGTCAGCCGAGTCGTGCGCGTAAGTGCGGTAGGTCAGGAGCAGATCATTATTTCGACTGAGCTTCATTCGTGGGAACCGTCCGACCAGAGGCTATGTAGTCGAGTACTCGTCGCCGCTCAGGTTGACCCAACGGTAAGCGAGCGCTCCGAAGAAGCGGGCGGAGGATGAGCGACTACTCGGGGAGTGGAAGGACGCCCACGCAGCAGAGCGGGAGGGCTGCCGGGAACGGCTCGCGGTAGCCGCGTAGGTTGACACGCAGATGCCCCGCGACTTGGGCGGGGGCATCGTGCGCTCAATCCTTCTTCGCCATAGTGTCGACGGAAGACGTTTGCCCGCCGAGTCCGGCAAGCCGGTTCAGCTCGTCCAGGCCATGGTTGCAGCACACCCCGCACACTAGGCGGCGCCGCTTGGGCTGCTTCGGGGCAGGAATGTTGAAGGGTAGGCGGCTCCCGTCGCCCCGGCTTCGTAGGTCATGGCCACACTCGGCGCACAGCAGGCCCATCGGGCCAGCCTGCTTGACGGTCCAGGCCGGCCAGTCAGCCGCGTATGCGGATACCGCCACGAACGTCATGCCGTCGGCACGGGGCTGGCAGTAGACGAACTCAAATCCCGGCGCATCGTCGGGAACCTGGTCGATCCACTTCTGGAACGATGGCATCCGCCGTACCAGGTGCCGGAGGTCCGCCGTAGCGACGCGGACCTCCTCGCCCTGCCGGGGCTTCTGAGTAGGCGAGTTGGCCAGGGGCGGGCGGAAGGCCGTGACCATCTGGTGAGGGATCTCCAGAAGGGACAGATCGTCGGCGATCTCAGCGGCGGTGGCCTTCCACTCGCCGCAGTCGCGCTCGCGCCACATTCCCAGTCCGCCGCCGCCGAGCCTGCCGCAGGCCCGCACGGTCCCGATGATCCGCCGCTGAGCGGCCCGCTCTTCCTCGGAGAGCTTTGCAACCATTCCTCTGTCCTCGCTGCCCGGTGGTGCGGTCGGTGGTCACGAACCCTAACGATGGCCGAGCCCCAATGTCAGTGCCTTGCCATAGCGTCCCCGGCATGCCTGAGATCACGATCCCGCAGAACCTCGTCGCCCTGCAGCGTGCCGTGGATGCGGCGCGGGCCGCTGTCCGTGAGCGTCACCGTGCGTGCGGGCCGGTGCTGGGCTGGGACGCGGAGACGCGAGCCGACGGCATCCGGCTGCAGGACGCTTGGCGCCAGGCGGCCGAGGCGCTGCAAGCCGCGGTCGAGGAGGACGGGCGGGAGATCGGCGACAGCTACAAGTACCGGATCGCTCTCAGGGCAGCGCCGAGGGACGGCGAGGATGGCTGAGCCCGACCTGACCCAGGTTGCAACGTCTCCAGCGTCCACGGGCTGCACGGTAGCGGGTGCTTCGGGCCCTTGCGTGGTTATCGGCTGGGGCGGCCAGCGTAGATGACGCGGACACGCTCGCTCAGTGCATCGAATGCAACACCCAAGGATCGCGTCACCACCGGAGACGGAATGTCTTCTCCTTCGTAGAGGGCTTCTCCTGCGGCCGCATCTATGTTCTGCATCGCCTCTCGGACCTGAGTGCGGATGTTGTCGTCGAGGATGAAGCCAACGTTGCCGTGAAGCGCCCCTTCGGCCTCACGCAAGGCATCGCTCGCTACGTTCAGTTCGCTGTGCAGGCGGGCCGCGTGCTCCGGGGTTGCCAAGCGCTCGCGGCGATTTGCCGCGATGAACTCCCAGAAGCGTTCCCTGTAGACGTGCAGCTTCTGGTTGGTCTCGATCAGGTGCTGTAGCTCGAAATCTTCGCGACGCTGTCTAAGGGCGTCGTGGGCATCGGCTTGCTTGTCTGCGCGTTGCCGCCGGTACGTGATCCATCCGCTGAGCTGTGTCGCCAGACCTCCGAGGAAGAAGGCCGCGATGCCCCACCAGAACTTCCACCCCTCCATGCTCGGAAGTCTAAGGAGCCGCGAAGGGGCCCGTTGCGGTTTCGCGGGGCATGATGGACGCCGACTCCTGGTACTGCGTTGTATGCCGCAGTCCCTGCGGGACGAAGCATTGAGTCAATGGCGGGTGCCGCGGGTACGCCGGTGCGCTGTGGATTATCTATGGACAGGCCACACTCGACCGCGCATCTATGAGGCTTTGACCAGCGCTGTTACGTCGAGTTAAAGCGCCCTCGGAAGTGCCGTGTGACAAGAAGCCTCCGGCAGATGTCGCGGGCTTCCTGGTGTTGGTCTGGCTCGAGATGCCCATGCTCGCCCTGCCCGGCAAGGACTGGTTCTGCGAACCCCGCCGCCTTCGGGGGCCCGCCCTGTTCCCTGCAGCCGCCCAGCCCATCACCACCGGTCGGCGCAGGATTTTCCGCCTCGCCCGCCACTGGCCCTGGACCAGCGAGATCACTACCGCCCTCGAACGGCTCGCGCTTCTGCCCAACCCTGGCTAACTAGCAACTGTCCATCGTCCCGACGACAACATCACCTCCCCCGGACAGTGGAACCTGGCGCCCACCGACCCGACAGCCGGGACGCCGGCCTGCCCACCATCTAGCCGAGCTGGTTGAGTTGGGTGATGGCTCGGCGGGTGGCGCGTTCGGGGTCGCGCTGGGTGAAGTAGGCGCCGCCGAGGTCGTGGTAGGGCTTGTTGTCGGTGAGCATGTGCCAGATCGCGGTGATGATCGAGTGTTCGATGGCGACCAGGGCTTTCATCGGTCCGCGGCGGGCAGCCAGCCGCTTGTAGCGGGCCTGCAGATAGGTGTCCTTGGTTCTGGCCGCGCCGAACGCGGCGAGTCCGAGGGCGCCTTTGAGGTAGGGGTTGCCGGGCCGGACCTTGGTGTTCTTGGTGCGGCCGGCGGATTCGTGGTGGCCGGGGCAGACCCCGGCCCAGGACGCGAGGTGTTTGGCGGTGGCGAACCGGGCCATGTCGCCGCCGGTCTCCGCGATGATCACGTCGGCGACTCCCCGGTTGATCCCGGGGATGGTGTCGAGCAGGTCCAGTGCGGGGCGAAAGGGGGCCATCGCCTCCTCGATCTGCTCGGTGAGCTGGTCGATCATGCCGGTGAGCTGGTCGTAGTGGTCCAGATGCAGCCGGGTCAGGAACGCGTGGTGCTCGCGGAAGCGTCCGGTCAGGGCCTCGGTGAGCTCGGAGATCTTGTTGCGGAGCATGCGTTTGGCCAGCTCGGGGAGAATCTGCGGGTCGCGTTCGCCGGCGATCAGGGCTTCGAGCATGGCCCGGCCGGAGACCCCCATGATCTCGGAAGCGACTGTGGAGAGCTTGATCCCGGTGTCTTCCAGCAGCTTCTCCAGTCGCTGGACCACCCGGCCGCGTTCCCGGGTGACAGTGGTGCGGGCGCCGCGGGTGAGGTCGCGTAGCTCCCGCACCGGCTGCGGTGGCACGAAGGAGGGCCGGACCAGGCCGTGCGCGCCCAGCTGGGCCAGCCAGGCCGCGTCCGAGACATCCGTCTTGCGCCCGGGCAGGTTCTTGACCTGCCGCGCGTTGACCAGGACAACGTTCAAGTCCTCGGCCAGCACGTAGTAGTAGGGCTTCCAGTAGTCCGAGGTCGCCTCGATCACCACGAGCGTGACGTCGGCGGCCAGCAGGTGATCCCGCAGGGCGAGTACCGCGTTCATTGTGGCGCCCCACGTCGTGGTGGCGGTCGTAAAGGACCCTCGTCGCCGGGTACTTGGCATCCGGACGCACACCTTGGCGTCGCGCTTGCTGATGTCCATCCCCGCGCAGCGTTCGTGCAGCACGTCCACGGCCGGCTCCTCCCCGACATGAAGGCCAAAGGGGCGCCGTTCCGGGAGGGCCAGGGTGAATCAGGAATTCTGACGCACGTGCTTCGCAGCAACACTCCACGGTCCCCGTGGACGGCCCTCGGCACCACGCTGAACTACGAGCTGCGCAGCATCACAGAGGCAACGGTTTCGGCCGGAACAACCACTCCATGATCCCGACTGGCTCGCTCTGGTCGGCGGCACCGGCAGCGTGGCGAGGCCAGTGGGAGCACAGCGAGGAACACGCGCGCGTGGCCGGCTGGCGCCCCCGCCGTCATAGCTGACTGTCGTCAGCTGAGCTTCAGACGAGACGCGTCGAGGGCGCTGGCCGTCAGTCGAGCGCGCCGAAGCTGGGCCGTCTCTGGGGGGCCGTCCGAGGCCGCTCGGCAGTGGCCAATGACGACCAACAACGACCACCCAGGCGCACGTGCCCACCGCCTCTGAGCAGCGAAACCGCAGGTCGCCAAGATCCCCGGCAAGACGCAGGGCAAGAAGACAGCTCCAAACTCGCCCATTGAGACGCGGGAACAGCAGGGAATCACGGCGGCCAAACCAGGAAGGTATGGGTCACCTTTCGCCAGGTCAGGCAGCATTCACCTATCAAACCGCCGGATGGGCGTCTCTCATGATGCTGGCGCGATCTGAGGCTCGGTGATTGCCTCACATGTTCCAAGCATAGTCACTCCAACTCCAGTTTCGGCCCCAACACTTGGGCAATCTTTGCGATGGTCCCGGTCGTGACGTCGTTCAATAGTTCTCCCGCACGTACTCGTACGTTCGGTCGAACAGCTCGCCTTTGATCGGCAAGCTGTACTCCTTCAGGACAGAACGCAGCTCGCGACGGACGCGTTTGTCGCCCGCGTCGCTCGCGCTCCAACCGGCATAAGCGACCTCGACGACGATCGAGTCGATCCGCGAGGCTATGTCGGGGACAATCTTGTGCAGCCCGGGGGGTGTGTTCTCCGCGACGATCTGAGTGAGCGCCCCACGCTTCGGATCGGCCAGCCGGTCGAGCGCTCCCTGGTCGTCCTGTTCCGCTGCCCGGTCCGCGGCGACCACGTCCTGAGCGATCTTCAACGCTTCCTCGAGGAACGCCAGGGAGTCCTCGACGTTCTCGATCGCCTTGGCGCGGAGCTTCTCGATCCGCTCCGCCAGCGACCGGTACGCCGGGCTCTCGGTATCGGCGAGCCGACGCCTGAGGCGCGCATCGATGGAGTCGAGGACCTCCTGGTACACGTCACCGGCTTTCGACTCAGGGTTCCGCTGCTCGGAGAGTTTCAGCTGCTCGGCGATCTTCTTCACCAGCGCCAGGCCGGCAGCGTCAAGCATGACTGTCTTCGCCGACATCGACTTCACGCCCACATCAGTCATGTGATTGTGAATCAGGTCAGTGGTCTTCGCGCCGAGACGTGCCCAGAGGAACGTCTTGGAGACGTCCTTGGGCCGGATCGACTCGTACACCTTCGCGAGCCAGAAGTACTGCCCCTTGAATGGCCGGAGCATTGGGTGCGGGTCGAGGAACTCCCACACTGTCTGCAACGCGACGTAGGTCTCGATGAACTCGGTGCGCTGCGCGCCGCCCTCGGGGATCCGCTCGTGGGCCTCAGCGAGCGACTCGAACGACGGGTCGCTGGTGTCGATGCCGTCGAACAGATGCAGCATACGCGTGAGGTCGGCAACGAACTTCCCCGCCAGCTTGGAGGCGTCGGTGACGTTGAGCTCGTCCTCTTCGTCGACCTTCACTTTCGGGCCGGCGACTGCCTTGCCGATGGCCTTCGCGAGCCCGATGTAGTCGACGACCCGCCCGAAGTCCTTGCGCTGGCCGGTGACAGGGTTCTTCCACGGACGGTTGGGCCGCGTGATCGTCTGGAACAGGTTCGTGTCCTTGGCGGGCTTGTCGAGATACAGCACGCCCTCGATGGGCGCGTTGAAGCCAGTCATCCACTTCGCGGTGACGACGATGAACGACATCGGGTCATCGACCTTCTTGAAGCGGCGCTTGAGCGCCTCCTCCTGCTCCGGAGTGAGCAGGTGCTTCTTGTGCTCCTTGGGGGTCTCCTTGCTGTCGGCGACGTGCATCACCACACCGACCTCACGGAGTCGTCCGTCCGGCATAACTGCAGCACGGCACTCCAGCTCGGCCTCGATGGCCCTGGTGTACGCGATCACAAGGCGCTGGTTGTAGGCCACGACCTGAGCCTTCTGCCCCAGAGGCGCGACATAGGTAAGGAAGTGGTCGACGATGTCGGCACACACTGCAGCCACGCGGTCGGGGTTGGAGAGGATCGTCTCGATGTGAGAAGCCTTCCCCGACAGGAAGACCTTCTCCTCACCGTCCAGGCCCTCCTCCGTGGCCAGCTCGTCGAAGGCCTCGTCCAAGGCTTCCTTGTCGAGGTTGAACCCGACAGATCGGCCCTCTACGATCACTGGCTTGGTGAACCCATCGGCGATGGATTGCTCCGGTGTGTACCGCGACATCACAAAGTCCGGGTCGTCAGGGTCGCCGAACAGCTTGAACGTCGAACGGTCCTTGTCCTCGACCGCAGTACCCGTCGCACCGAAGAACTTCGCGTTCGGCACCGCCTCGCGCCACGCATCGCCGAACTTCCCCTCCTGCGAGCGATGCGCCTCGTCAACGAGGACCACGATGTTCGACCGGTTGTTGAGATGGCCGGCCTCAGCGAACTTGTGCACCGTCGTGATGACCACACCGGACTCACCGCTACGCAGCAGAGCGTGCAGCTCCCGCCGGTTGCGAGGCACCGACATCCGCGGCATGCCGGCAGTCTCGAACATCTCCGCCGTCTGCCGGACCAGATCCTTACGGTCGGCGATCACGATGACCGTCGGCGCGCTCCCGAACTTCCCCGTCACCGCGTTATCGCGCAGCAAACGGGCGGCGGCGAACGCCATGAGTTCGGTCTTGCCCGATCCCTGATGATGCCAGATCAGTCCGCCAGGACGGCCTGCGAGCACCTTGGCGTGGATCGCCAGAGCCGCCCCGAACTGCGGGTAACGAGGCAAGAACTTGATGTCGACTTCGGAGGCGTCCCGAGCGTGACGGAACATCACCAGGTCCTTGAGGATCGGCAGGATCGTCTCCGGCCGCAGCAGCAAGCGCGCGGCCCGCTCGACTCGAGCCGGGCCCGTGACCGTTTTTGGGTCGTCCTCAGTGGACCCCCACGGGGCCCAGATCTCGGAGTCGGGGTCCGGGACCGCACGGATCGGAGCCATGCGGAACTCCAGGCCCTCGGTCGCGACGTTGAAGACGTTCGTCGCGAAGAAGTTCGGGTACTCCTCCTCGTACACGTCGTGAAGGTCTTTCGCGGCGTTGACCCACGAGACCTGATGCTTCACAGGCGTCTTGGTCTCGGCAACGACCAGCGGGAACCCGTTGACGTAGTACACGACGTCGAACCGGCGCGGTTTGGCCGCCCCGTTGACGGTGATCTCGTCAGCGACGGTGAAGCGGTTGCTGTTGAGGTCTTTGAAGTCGATCAGCCGGCGAGGCACATGCCTACCGTCGATCGTCGTGAACGAGTGGTCGCCACGAAGCATCACGGTCAGCCGCTCGTTGGCCGCAACGAGACCGTTGTGCGCATCGAGGACAGCCTGATTGAGCTCATGCAGAACGAGGTCCGCCGACTCAGGGTCGTCGACCAGCTCCGGGTTCAGCGCGAGCAATGCTTCGCGTGCCCACTCCTCGACGATGACGTCATGCTCATCGCGCGGCAACTCGTCCCCTTGGAGACGCTCCCAGCCAGCCTCCTCCGCCCACTCGAGCAGTGAACGTTGGATCGTGCTCGCTTCCGTCCACCCCATGTCAGGACACCTCCTCGAGCAGAGCGTCGTACGCCTCCGGGATCTTGATTTCCTGGTTGAGGAGGGAGGCGAGCAGCGCGGAGCGGAAGACGCGGAGGCGAGAGAGTTCGGCCAGTACTGAGTCTTCAGACTCCCGCACTTGCGACAGGACATTGCCCAGGCGCCCCTGACTAGGTTCGTCCGTGGGTACCCAGACCTCAAAGGAGGCGATCTGCTTACCGCTGATGTGCGGGACGGAAGTCCCTGTCTGATGACTCAGAATCATTTGCTTGAATGCGGGTGAGTTGACTAGAAACTCAATCAGGCGCTGATTATTTCCGGCCTTCGCCCGCATTCTCGCGACTCGTTGCACAAGGAGGCAAGGCAGGTCTTGCTCCCGCACAGTAGCCACTCTTAGACCAGCTTTGATCCAAGTGCGATCCATACCGACAACCACGTCCCCCGCTTGCAGGCGGTAGCGGTCATCGTCCGGGATCTGGGTCGGCCAGTATTTCGCACCCTCCCACTGAAGACGACCTGGCGCAATATTATCGCCTCGCAGTAGCCGGATACCCTCCGGTACATCAGAAAATTGCGCGCTCTTGTACGCGTACCCGACATCAATCTGCGCAATCTCATCGAGCCTCGCCAACCGCATCCCCTCACCCTCGCGGAGCAAATCAGCCTGTAGCCCCGCCAGCAAAGCAGAACAATACTCAAACTCCGCCTTCAACGCCTCGATCTGCGCGTCCACCGCTGCCATGATGTCGACGACGCGGCACTGCTCCGACAAGGACGGGAGAGCAACTTCAATGGTCAAGAAGTCGGCGGGCTTGACCCGTTCGCGTCTGCCGCCCATGCCGGTCGACAACGCCTGCAGTTGCTCCCACAGTCGTTTTGTGGTCGTAAGGAGTCGGAAGTATTCGGGAAGCATTCGTTCGCCACACGTGAACGTCGGAAACTCTTGCGACGCGTAGACCTCGCCCAGATCGTTCGGAGCAACGGTGATCGCTCCTTCGAACGCCTTCAAGCGGCTGTAGACGATCTGGTTCGGCCGGATGCGATTCAGCGTCTTGTACGAGGTCTCATCGCCAGCAATCGGTTCCCGGAGCAACAGGCCCCGACCGCGGTTCAAGACACCGACGATGTCGTAGAAGGCCGTCGCCGTGATCGGGATCGCGTCGACGTCCAGCGCGATGACCTCGTCGAGCCGGACCCGCTCCCACTCACTCACTGGACACCCCGAACACGCTCAGGTCGACGCCTGCCGCTGCGAGCCGCTCGAACATGACAGTCTCGGTGTCGATGCGATGCTGCCGGGCGTCGGCATACGCCACGAGCGCGGTGCCCAGATCGGCGGTCTCTTCTGCAGCGACCTTGATGTAGCGGCCGATGTTCAGGTCGAAGCCGTTCTGCTCGATCTCCTCGAGCGGCACTAGCCGGACGTTCGCACCGACCTCACCCGCTGAGTCACTACCTGTCCGGTACGCCTCGATGACAGCTCTGACGTCATCCTCGGACATCAGGTTCTGCTTCTTGCCCTTGATAAACCGCGCCGAGCCGTCAATGAAGAGCACGTGATCCTTGCGCTCAGCTGGCTTCTGGTCGCGGAAGATCAACAGGCATGCCGGGATTTCTGTCGAGTAAAACAGCTTGGGCGGCAGCCCTACGACGGCTTCCAGAACGTCCTTCCCAATAAGGCCCCGGCGGATCTTCGCCTCCGCGCCTCCGCGGAACAGCACGCCGTGGGGCATCACCACTCCGACACGACCGGATCCAGGCTTCATCGACGAGACCATGTGCTGGACGAAGGCGTAGTCGCCGTTCTTCGCCGGCGGCACGCCGTAGATGGCTCGCGGATCCGAGGACCAGCGGTCCGCTCCCCAATTCGCCAGCGAGAAGGGCGGGTTGGCGATCACGGCGTCGAACTGGCGGACCGCACCGCTCTGGGCCTTGAACGCCGGAGCGCGGAGGGTGTCTCCGCGCTTGATGTCGAAGTCCTCGATCTCGTGCAGGAACAGGTTCATCCGGGCGATCGAGGCCGTCGTCAGGTTGATCTCCTGGCCGTACACCCTGAGCGTGCGGTGGTCCTTGCCGGACTCGCGCAGCTGGTTGATCGTCGCGACAAGCATCCCGCCGGAGCCGCAGGACGGGTCGTAGACGGACTCGCCCGGCTCAGGCTGGAGGATCCCGACGAGCAGGTTCACGACCTCACGGGGTGTGAAGAACTCGCCAGCCTTCTTGCCCGACTCGTCGGCGAAGTTCTTCAGCAAGTACTCGTAGCCCGCGCCGAGCAGGTCGTGCGAGACCGTCGACGGGTCGAGCCTGATCTTGTTGAACGCTTGAATGAGCCCCAGCAGAGCCGACTCCGGGATGCGCTCCTTGTTGCCCCACGAGGCGTCGCCGAAGACGCCGGCGAGCGAGCGGGGGTTGGCCATTTCGATTCGCTGGAAGGCCTTCGCGATCTCCGCACCGAGGTTGGTGGCCTTCTCGGTGACCTCGCTCCAGAGCGTGCCCTCGGGCAGCTCGAACCGGTGGAAGTCGGCCTCGATCTCGTCGTCGAGGTCGTCGCCGTACTCATCGAATGCCGCGTCGTGCTCGTGGACCCACGTGTCGCTGATCCACTTCCAGAACAGCATCGGGAAGACGTAGGTCTTGAAGTCAGCCGGGTCGACGGGGCCGCGGAGCGCGTTCGCGGCGTCCCACAGCCGGGATTCGAGCTCGTGCTGGGTGATCGTCACAGAGATGGGGTCCTTCGTTGAAGACGGTGCCCCGATTATGGATGAGGACACTGACATTTCGGGAGTCCGATACGGCAGGCAGCAGCGACCTGCAGACGATGACCAGCACCCACGCTCCGAACCGAGCGTGATCGCGGACACACTCGGATGAACGATTGGCCGCCGTACTGGAGCTTCTGGAACGCGCCACCGGACAAACTCTGCTAGAAGCCGAGGCCAGCGAAGAGGATGGCTAGTCCAGCGTCCGACTCCTGGGCGGGTGATAGCAGCGCCCATGCAGGCGGTCGCACGCCTCGCCTCATGACCGGCCTGCGGCCATGGACCATTTGTGGACTCAGTAGACCCTTGCTAGGTCGCAGAGCCCGTTGACCAGCAGCAACGGATAAGCTCCAAGCGGCCTCCGGAGCCGTGTGCGCAGGTTCGAATCCTGCCGGGGGCACCTTGTACGAGGTGCCAAAAGGCCCCGCCACCAGCCAGAACGCTGGATGCGGGGTCTTCGCGTATGCGCAGCCGTGTGCCGCCGCAAGTGGCCGTAGGACGGGGTCTGTGGACAGTACGTGGATAGGATCTCGGGCCATCGGCCCAGGTCATCGGGGGCTTTCGAGCACAGGCTGTCCCGCTCGACATGGAGACGAGTCCTGATCTCCCCCGGTCGCTGCGGAGTTGCGGCCTTGCTGATGCTTGGATCATCCGCATGACGGACTGGTCTCGGCTCCACCACGCCTACGGCACCGCAGAAGACATCCCGGGCCTACTCGCCACGGTCACCCCGGACCCACAACACGCCGGCTGGAACGATCTCTGGTCCCGGCTGTGCCATCAGGGCACTGTCTACTCGGCCAGCTATGCAGCACTGCCGACTCTGACCCGGCTTGCGCGCGAGTGGTCGGCCGCGGACCGGCGGATGCCGCTCATCCTGGCCGGCGCCATCACGGCCAGCACGGATCAGCCATACGGCGACGAAGATCCGCGAGCGACCCACGCCTCGGAGATATCCGACCTCGTGGAACTAACGCAAGAAGCCCTTCAAGACCCCGGACTCGCCGAGGCTCCCTCGGAATACGTCTACCTGCTGGCGGCCCTCCTCAGCTTCGAAGGTGTCGAAGTCTGGAGCGAACAACTCGATGGGTTGAATGATGGGGAGTACGAGGTTCCCTGTCCCACCTGCGAATCCGAGAACTTCATCGTGTTCGGGGAGTACGGGTATTTTTCGACCACGGACAGCATGTACATGAATCAGACCACGGCACGAAGGCTGCCGCTACGGCCGCAGGCCCCCTCAACCCTGGAGGGGCTGGCGCAAAGGCTGTACGCCCGCGCCATGGCGGACGGTCATCCCGATATCGCTCACAAGCTGACCTACGTCTTCGGCACCGCGCAGTGCGCCGACTGTGATGCGGTCTTCAGCGTCGACGAAGCCATCGTTGCGCATTGGGGGTGAGGACTGCGCCCGACGGGGCAAGCCGGAAGCAGCGAGGACCCCAGGCATGACACCAGGGGCCCTCGGCAGAGAGCGGCCGCATCACGCGTACTCGCGCAACAGCTCCACGATCCGGCGGTTCGCAACCTCCTGCCACCGTCGATGCGCTCGACGTATCTCGCCGGACCTCACCACGTCACTTGCCCCAGTACTTGCTCAGCTGACCTTCCATGAAGGGATGCGGGCTCGCGCTCACTTCGCCGGCGAAGGGGTGTTCAAGTACGAGGACGAGGGTGAGGCTCAGGCCTACCAGCAACGCGATCGACCCTACGAAAAGCAGCTGCACCTTGAGGCTCTCCACCCCGTAAAGCAAGGTGATCAGCATGACGATCAGCGCTCCCCCGTAGGTGAGGACCTCCAGGAGAGGGGGCAAATGTTGCGTTGCGGCCAGGATGCGGGTTCTACGCTGTGCGGTCACATCGTTCAGCCGCTCCACCGATGCACTGTAGAAGGCCTCTTCGGATGCGTTTTTAGGATCGTAGTCCTGGAGGGCTGTATACAACGCCTCAACCTTGCCTGATGTCGCGCTGAGGCTATTCTTTCCCTCGCGCATCAGCGGCCATGCATCCTCCACGATAGCGTGGACGTAATCCCCGATCGCACGGTCCAATTTTTGCTGCACATCGTCTGGAAACCCGTGCGCGTTGCGGGAAATCACAGCGAGATCCGTAGCCTCCGAAGTCACCACTGCTTGAACTTGCTCAAGGTCGGTCCACAAGGTCACGATGACGAAAGCAAGGACGATTCCGTAGATGGCCCCGAACAGTTCAAGTACCGTGCGCGACACATCATTGGTCACGCCATTGCTCAACTCAGGAAAAACGCGGCGCGCCACCAGGCAAGCGGCGAGCGACAAAACAACAACGCCGCCAACGATGAGGATCGCGAGGCTGGCCGTGTCCAGGTTGTTGAGTAGCCAAAGTCCCACGCAGGCGACTCTAACCAGCTCGCGGCCGCGTTCAGGGTCGGCACGACCAACGCCTACCGCTATCACCGAGGTAGTCGAAGTACTGCCCGCGCCGGCCTCGACGGTCGCAGAAGGCACCTCGTGCCGCAGGTCGTGCGGCCCGCGCCTTCAGGCGAGATGCACATCAGGACCATCAGGGTGATGCTGAAAGGAGAACGTCCATCCGATTGCAACAGGAGATCCCATGATGGACGCAGCCAAGACTGAGCTGTACGCAATAGACCTGACGGATGCGGAGTGGGTTACGAGCAGCTACAGCAACAGGTGGGACAAGACGTGTGTGGAGGTCGCAGACCTCGGCGGCGGCGCGGTTGCGGTCCGCGATTCGCAAAACAGGGAGTTGCCGCCGCTGCGATTCACCGCAGAGGAGTGGGCCGCGTTTCGACTGGGCGTGCGTGACGGCGAATTCGGCTAGAGACCTTGAGTGTTTGCCGCAGCCAGGACCGTCGGTTCCACCCAAGAGCCCCTTCGGCAACCGCCTCAAGTTCCTGAAGTCCAAGGCGTCCTGAGACGACGGCGGCGCCGGACCCTTCCCGGGGCCGGCGCCGCGTGGCGGCAATGTGCGGTCGATCAGTGCTGTGCGGCGCCCTTGCGGCGGCGCAGCACCAGCACGGCACCCGCGCCCAGCAGCAGCAGCGCGGCGAAGGCGATGCCACCGACCTGGGCGCCGGTCTCGGCGAGCCCGCCGCTCTCCGTGCCGGAGGAGTCGGAAGCGGACGGGGCGACGGTCGCGGAGGGCGAGCCGTTCGGCTGCTCACCGCCCGCCGAGCCGGAGGCCGACGGCGACGCGGAGCCCGAGGGTGAGCCGCTCGGCTGCTCACCGTCTTCCGGAGCGGAGGCGGTCGGCGACGCGGAGCCGGAGGGCTCGGTCCCGCCGCCGTTGCCCTCGTCCTTGCAGTCGACCCAGAAGACCTTGTGCTTGGCGCGGCCGTGCTCTCCGTCGAAGTTCCAGAAGAGCTTGTAGTGGCCGTCCGCGAGCGCGAGGTTTTCGGTGCGCTCGTGGCCGGAGCCGTCGAGGGTCAGCGAGCCGGACTTCACCGTCTCGCCCTTCTGGCCGTCGGTCGGCGACCAGCGCTCGATGGACCAGTCGGCCTTCTGGGCACCGTCGAACTGGAAGCCGTCGAGGTAGAAGGTGCAGACGTGCGGCTCGTTGTTGTGCAGTTCCTCGCCGGTCTTCGCGTCGTGGATCTTCACATTGCCGTTGTCGCCGGGGGCGTTGTGGGCGAGGGCGGCGGGCGCAAACAGCAGGGATGCTGCCAGGGCCGCCGTCGCCGCGCCTGCCGTAGAAAGGGCGCGCATGGGCGTACCACCTGTGGGGTGTGAAACGGAATGCGGGGGGAGGCGACCAGGCTCCACCTCGCCGACCAGCACGTCAAGGAATGGTTGACCTCATTAGTCAGACTACGTCACAACCGCCCCATAGGTCCGACATAACAATTACGCCACACCGTTCACCTCTGGAGAAGCGCATAGCAGCACGGCGGGCGGTACGCGATCGTGCGTACCTGGGTACGGCAGGAGCCCGCCGTCGGTCACTCGTACTCGCGCAGCAGGTCCTCGATACGGCGATTGGCGACCTCCTGCCGCCCGTCGATGCACTTCGCGTGCCGGCTCAGCAGCACCTCCACGCTGTTGCCCGCCCGCTCGGCAACCTCGGTCGCTGCATGCCCACGGCGGAGCTGGTGGTCAGCGAGGCGGTCAGGCGTGGGCTTTGAGGGCGGCCAGGCGGGCTTCGATCTCTGCCGCGTCGCCCATGGTGTCGAGGCGCTCGAACTGGGCGTCGAGTGAGGAGTCGGCGAGTTCCTGCTGGCCGAGTGCCCTTGCCTCTTCGCGGCGGACTATCTCCTCGAAGCGGCTCAACTCGGACGTGGGATCGAGCACGTTGATGTTCTCGGCGGCGTCCAGCATCTGGCTCTGGGCCTGGGCGGTCTTGGCGCGGGCCACCAACTGGTCACGCTTGGAGTGGAGCTCCGTCAGCTTGACCTCCATCTGGGCGAGGCCGGACTTCAGTTTGTCGACGACCTCCCGCTGCATGGCGATCGTCGGCTCGGCGTCCTTCGCCTCGCGCCCGGCCTGGAGCTGGCGCTGCAGGGCCACCTTGGCGAGGCGGTCGTACGCGTCGGCCTCGGCTCCGGAACCGGCGGCCCGCAGCTCGTCCGCCTTTCGGCTGGCAGCAAGCGCCTTGGTGCCCCACTCGGTGCCCGCCTCCACGTCCTCCTGGTGGTCCTGCTCCAGGAGGCGCAGATTGCCGATGGTGGTGGCGACCGCCTGCTTGGCCTCGTCGATGTTGTTGCTGTAGTCGCGGATCAGCTGGTCGAGCATCTTCTGCGGGTCTTCCGCCTGGTCCAGCAGGGCATTGATGTTCGCCTTCGCCAACTGTGCGACGCGGCCGAAGATCGTCTGCTTGGTCATGGGACCGACCCCTTCCTTGGGTTGCCGTCTGCGTACGCCGTGGCTCAGAACCTGCCGCCACCGCCCCTCCGCCCGCGCGTCCCTCCGCCGCCGAAGCTGCCGGGGCCGCCGCCGAAGCCACCACCGCGGCCGCCGAACATGCCCCCGCCGGCCCCGCGGCCCATACCGCCGAAGATCTCCCCGAGCAGGATGCCGCCGAGCACCGCGCCGCCCATGCCGCTGCCCCCGCGGCGGCCGCCCATGGCGCCGCCGTACGGACTGCCGTACATGCGCACCTCCTGCTCGGCCTGCTGCTGCGCCGCGCGGGCCAGCGCATCCGCCCGCTGGGCCTCGGCGAGCGCGGCAGCGGGATCGGCGGGCGCCCCGGCTGCGGAGTCCAGCGCCAGTTCGAGGTGCCGCTGCGCCTCGGCGAGACGCGTCCTGGCCTCGCTGCCCACCGCCGCACGGTGGGTCGTGATGAAGTCCGAAGCGGCGCCCACGGCGCTGCGGGCGGTGAGCAGGGCCTGGTCGAGCAGGGAGCGGGCCCTCTGGTTGCCGGCCTCGTGTTCGCGCGCTCCCGTGAGGGCCTCCTCGAGGGCCGCGTCGGCCTCCTCCACGCGGCGCAGCACGTCGATCGGGTCGTACGGTCCCGCGGCGATCCGCGTCCGCACCTCGCCGACGACCGATTCGGCGCGGGCGATCCGGCCGTGCAGGTCGGCTGTGGGGATGCCCTCGGGCGTGCCGGCGAGCATGCCCCGCGCCTCCGCGAGGTCGGTCCCGGTCTCCGTCAGCGCGCCGGGCAGCTTGCCCGCCGCCTCCGCGAGCTCCTTGGCCAGGCGGCCGACGGCGTCCACGAACGTGCCCGCCTGGTCGATGGCGCCCTCGGCCGCCCGCAGATGCACCGCGGCCGTGCCGCCCGCGTCCGCCACGATGGCCTCGCGGGCCTGGCCGAGCTGGGTCCCGGCGAACACGAGCCGGTCCCTGGCCTGCTCGACGTGGCCCGTGACGGGCTGGACCGCGGTGGGGGCGTACCGCGTGCCGAGCGCGGTGAGCGTGGCCTGCGCGGTGTCGGTGCGGCCGGTGATGTCCCGCAGCTCCGCCTCGGCGTGCTCCAGCGCCTGGTGCGCGTTCTGCTCCAGCGCGCGCAGCCGGTCGAAGCCCTCCGCCTCCGCGTCGAGCCGGCGATTGGCCTCGGTGCACCGCGCGATGATCTCGTCCAGCATGCGGCGCTTGGCCGCGTCGTCCTCAGGCATCGCGTCGTCGAGCTGCTGCCGCAGCCGAAAGGCCGCCGTGAGCTGCGACTGCGCATATCCGAGCGCCTCGCTGTAGGGCGCGGCCGTCTCTTCGCCGAACTGGGCGGTGGCGAAGCCGAGTTCCTCGGTGCTGGTGCGCACCGCGTCGTCCGTCTCGACGAGCAGCTCCCTGGCCCGCTGGTCGAGTTCGGGCAGGGGGACGGCCTGCTTTCCGCTCGGGCCGGGGGACCCCCAGCCCTGGGTGGTACGGGGCCCGGAACGCTTCCTGCGCCGGGCGTACACGTACCAGGCGAAGGCGAGCGCGGCTGCGATCACCGCGACCGGCAGAACGAGATCACCCGCGCCCCTGTCGCTGCCGGCGCCACCGGGGTCGGCCTCGCCCGGGGTGATCGCCGGGGTGGGCACGGGCATGCCTGCGAGGACCGCGCCCATGCCGTCCGCCGCGCCGATGGCCGCCCCCGCCCAGTCGTTCTGCCGCAGCGCCGGTTCGACCGCGGTCTGCGCGACGTCTTGCAACTGGGCATCGGTCAGCTGCGAGTCCTGGTCCACGGAGTACGCGTACTGCCGGTCGTGCGTGGCGACGGCCAGCAGTACGTCGTTCAGGCCGAGGCCGTTGCGCTCGGCGGTCGCGTCGGCCCAGTTCTGGGCTGAGCGGCCGGAGAAGTCACGTACGTAGGCGACGTAGAGCTGGACGCGGTGCACGTCGTCGAGATTCCTCAGTGCCGTCCCGACGGCGCCCTTGCGGTCGCCGAGCGCGTCCACCCTGTCCGTGATCTGGCCGGTCCGCGACAGCACGATCGGATCGTCGGCGCGGGCAACTGCGGCGGGCAGAACCAGCCAGCACAGCATTGCCAGTGCGCTGATCAAGGCGTACGCGGTACGCAGGGTGTGCGAGGTGCGAACGCCTCCGTGCGACGGTTCCCGGCTCCGGTGCGGCCTCACTTTGTGAGCGTATTACCCCTTCTGGCCCACCGCGACCGAGAACGCCCCGGGCTGGGGACGTCCGCTTGTGGGGGCTTGACCGTCGGACATCGCCATACGAGGGGCATCACGGCGTTCACGTCACTGCTTCCGCGAGCCAGTGACCGTGCGGTGCCTCAGCTGGGTTTGACGGGGGACTTGGGCTGGGTGGGGGGTTGCTGTTGCTGCGGTTGATCGCCCGTGCCGCCGCCTCCGCCGGAGGACTTGGGCGGGGCCGGGGGCTGTTCGGGCTGTTCGGACTGCTGGGGCTGGGAGGGGGGCTTCTGAGGCTGTTCCGGGGTGCCGGGAGTGTCCGGGGGCTTGGGTTGCTCCTGCGTGCCCGGGGTCTTCGGGGACTTCGGTTCCTCCTTCGGCGACTGCTCCTCGCTCTTCGGGGATTCTTCCTTCTTCGGGGATTCCCCTTCCTCCTTCTTCTGCTCCTCGCTCTTCGGCGACTCCTCCTTGCCCTTCTCCGGCGACTGCTCCTCCGTGCCCGGCGACTTGGGCTCCTCCTGCTTCTTCTCCTCGCTCGGCGGCGGCGCCGTCTTCCCCGGCGGTTCCAACTGCGAGCCCGTGGACGGCGACGGCAGGACCGGCACCGGGGAGCCGGACGGCTGGCCCTTGGGGGGTTCGACCTTGTGGTCCTTCTTGCCCTCGACCTTGCCGCTGGGGCGCTCGAACCAGCGCTTGCTGTCCTGGTCGTAGAGCGTGAGCGTCTTCATCGGCTTGTCGGACGGGACGACCGCCACCAGGCCGGCCGCACGGAAGGTGTCCCACTGGCGGCCGCTGTACGTCGGCGTGCCGTTGACGGCTTCGGGCGAACTCAGCGGGTTGCCGCAGGTGCAGCGGACCACCGGGACGCCGTGGTCGTCGACCATGACGGGGGTGCCGGCCTGGAGGATCGCCTGGTAGTCGGTGGCCTTGCCGTCCTTGAAGCCGTGGCTGGTGACACGGGTGTCCCAGTTGAGCTGAACGGGCGTCAGCGCGCGCAGGTGGGAGGGGAGGTCCTGCGGCTCGACCTTCAGGGTGTCGGCGAAGGCCGCGGTGCGGGCCGGGTCCTTGGTGAGGTACGTGATCTGCTTCTCGACGTCGCAGGCGGACTCGTTCTGCTTGCCGCTGTAAAGCCCCGGGTGGGCACCGCTGACCTTGAGGGTGCCGCCCGGGGCCGAGGACTCGTTGGGGGTGATGGTGGGGGTGACCGCGGTGCCCGATTCGCCCGCCGTGGAGGGGGTGAAGGGGTCCGGGCCCGCCGCGGAGGCGTTCTGGAGGAAGATCTCGCCGCCGCCCTTGGTGCCGCCCAGGAAGGAGAAGGCGAAGATCACCGCGACCGCCACGACCATCGCGGTGCCCGCGGTGACGAGGGTCCGGCGGGCCCGCCACCACGGGGCGGGGGGTCCGCGGTGGCGGCCGGGTTCTCCGCCCGGTGGACCCGGTGGGCCCGGTGGCCTTGGTGGTGGCGGCGGGCCGGGGGGTGGCGCCGCCGGTGGGGGCGGGGGGCCCGGTGTCACCGGTGGGTGCTCACCCGACGGCCGGCCGGACAGGGGTCCGGACGGAGGGCCGGTGGGGCGTTCGGGCGGAGGAGGTATGGAACTCACGGCACTCTCCCCAGACGTGGGGCAGCGGGAATTGAGGTCAATTCCCGTGCGCCCTCCGATTCCATTATGTGCACCCTTCCGGAAAGGCGGCAGCGGGGCATCCGTGAAGCTGTTGCCGCCGCGCCGGCTTCCGTGGCGTGACCTGCTGCGCAGGTGGCCGTGCGGGTCGGGGACGAGAATCGGTACATGGAAGCAGTGGGATACACCAGCGCGAACACCGGTCTCTTGCTGATCGACCCGTACAACGACTTCCTGTCCGACGGCGGGAAACTGTGGCCCCGCGCGAAGGCGGTGGCCGAGCAGGTGGGGCTGCTCGACCACATGCGTGAGGTGCTCGCGGCCACCCGGGCCCGCGGTATCCGGACGTTCTTCGTCGCGCACCGCCGCACCGCCCCCGGGGACTACCAGGAGTGGGAGCACCTCTCCCCCGCCCAGGAGGCGACCGTCAAGGGGCAGGTCTTCGCCCAGGGCTCCTGGGGCGGCGAGTTCCACCACGACTTCCAGCCCGTCGACGGCGAGATCCAGGTGCACGAGCACTGGTCGTCGAGTGGCTTCGCCAACACGGACCTGGACTTCCAGCTGAAGCAGCACCGGCTGTCGCGCATCGTGCTGATCGGGATGCGGGCCAACACCTGTGTCGACACCACGGCGCGCTTCGGCCAGGAACTGGGCTACCACGTCACCCTGGTGCGGGACGCGATCGCCGCCTTCAGCCCGGCGGAGATGGAGGCGACCTTCGAGGTGAACGCGCCGGTCTACGCGCACGCCATCCTCACCACGGAGGAGTTCCTCGACGTGCTGCCGCCCTGCCCCGAGGAGTACGGGGCAGGGCGGTAGCGACGGGTGCGGGTCAGGGCTGCCGCGGGGCGGTGAGCCAGCGGTCGTACCAGGCCACGCTGCGGCGCAGCAGGTCCAGCAGGTGGCCGCGTCCACCGATCATGTGGCCCTCGCCGGGGTAGACGACGAACTCGTGGGGGACGCCGTGGTGGCGCAGGGCGCGGTGGAGGAAGTGGCCCTGGCTGACCGGCACATTGGTGTCGTCCTCGCCGTGGAGGATCAGGACCGGGGTACGGACACGGGAGGCGTACGAGACGGGGCTGACGCGGTCGTGGGCGTGGGGCCCTGGGCCCTCCCAGCCGATGCTGCCGCTGCCCGCCGACTCGCGGACGGCCCCCTGCTCGCCGGTCGCGGCCAGCATGCCCCAGTCGCTGATGCCGGCGCCCACGATCGCGGCCTTGAAGCGGTCGGTCTGCGTGACGGCCCACGCGGCCAGGTAGCCGCCGTGGCTCCAGCCGCCGATGCCGAGGCGGTCGGGGTCGGCGACGCCCTGGGCGACGAGGAGGTCGATGCCCTCGGTGATGTCGGTCCACTCGGCGCCACCGACGGCGCCGTCCGTCGCGGTGGCGGCGAAGGCGTGGCCGTGGCCCTCGCCGCCGCGGGGGTTGGGGAGGAAGACGGCGTAGCCGGCGGTGGCGAGGAGCTGGCCCGGGGGCAGGTCGATGTGGAACTGCCATGAGTCGCTGTAGCGCCCGTACGGGCCGCCGTGCGCGAGGGTGATCAACGGGAAGGGGCCGTCCTCGCGGGTGCGGCCGGGCGGCAGGAGGAGCAGGCCGTCGAGGGCGAGCCCGTCGGAAGCCTTGTAGGAGAGGCGTTCCTGGCTGCCCCAGGGGATGTCGCGGATCTCGGGGCGGGTGTCGCTGATCCGGGTGAGCGGGCCGTCGGGCGGTCCTGCGTGGACGTCCTTGGGCTCGTACGCGGTGCCCGCGAGCACGGCGACCGTCCCGCCCGTACGGCTCGCGGTGAGCGCGTGGACGATGCCCGGGCGGGTGTGCAGGCGGCGGAAGCGCCGCTCGCCGGGGTCCAGCCGGAACAGCGCGGTGTCCAGGCCGTCGGCGAAGACGGCCAGGGGCGGGCCGTCGGCGACCTGGAGGAGTTCGGTGGGGCAGACGGTCATGCCGGCGGTCAGGTCGCGTGCCTCCGGCCGGGGCCGCTGCTCCGGGTCGGCCGGGATCGCGCGGTCCAGGACGGCCGGGGAGCCGACCAGGCCGGGCGGGGTGGTGGCCAGGTGGGCGAGGTGCCAGCCGTCCTCGGCCCGCCACCAGACGGGGCGCTGCGCCGCGTGCCCGGCGGGGCCGAGGTCGTGGACGGTGAAGGTGGCGGTGTCGACGAGGTGGAGCTCCGCGGTGAGCGAGCCGGGGTCCTCCTCCGCGCACTCCCAGGTGAGCACGGCCAGCATGCCGCCGTCGGGGCGCTCGGCCACCTCTACGACGTGCCGGTCGCCGAGGGTGCCGACGGTGCGGACGGCGCCGCTGTCGAGGTCGAGGAGGCGCAGACGGGCGGAGGGCTCGGGGCCCGTCCGCTCGGTCCACACCATCACGTCGTCGTCCTCGGCCTCGTCGGGTTCGTCGGCGGCGATCAGGGCGACGGTGCGGCCGTCGGCGAGCGGCAGGTGGTTCGCGATGCCGCCGGGCCAGGCAGTGAGGGCCTCGGCGGGGCCGTCGGGTCCGCCGTCGGCGGCGAGGCGTACGCGGTGCAGTTGCCCGGCGGTGACGAAGAGGACCGCCGCCGAGTCCGGGGTCCAGCGCGGGGCGCCGATCCAGCTCGTGCCGTCGGTCAGCTGCCGCGCCGGGGCGCCGCCGTCGGCGGGCACCGCCCACAGGGCACTGGCCAGGCGGTCCGCGATGGCGAGGGGCCGCGCCGTGTGGACGACCGTGCGGCCGTCCGGGGAGAGGGCCGGGAACACCGGTATGACGCTGTCCAGGACCGTCCGTGCCACGATGTCGCTCTGTACCGTCAATGTGCCCTCCGTAGCGTCCACTTGGGTCTACGCCTTCCTTCTGGGAACCGCGCACATCCTGCCGTAGCCCGCGACCCGTGGATAGGCTCGAAGGATCATGGAGCTGTCGCCGACGGCGCCGGACCGCCTCGCGAACGGCTGCCTCGGCGCCCTGCCCGCGGCTGGGCGTGACCTGCTCCCCGGGGTGCTGCACACGCGGGTGATCGCGCTGGAGCGCAAGGAGTTCGCGCTCGGGCGGTGAGGTCCGGGCTGCCCGGTACGGGCCCCTGGTGAGGGGTCGCTCCCTATGCTGTGTGCTGCTGCTGGGCGCGGGGAGGGAGCGACCGGGTGACGCTGGTGGAGGGGGATCCGCGGTCCGTCGGCGGGTACCTGCTGGAGGGCAGGCTGGGCACGGGCGGGATGGGGGTCGTCTACCTGGCCAGGTCGGTGTCGGGGAGGGCGCTGGCGGTCAAGGTGGTCCGTCCCGAGTTCGCCGAGGACGCCGGCTTCCGGGACCGGTTCCGGCGCGAGGTGGCGGCCGCGCGGCGGGTCAGCGGGGCGTTCACGGCGCCCGTGGTCGACGCCGACGCCGACGCGGAACAGCCGTGGCTGGCCACCCTGTTCGTACCGGGACCGGCGCTGTCGCGGCGGGTCGCGGAGCGGGGGCCGCTGCCGGCGGAGGAGGTCCTGGGGCTGAGCGCGGGTCTGGTGGAGGCGCTGCGCGACATCCACCGGGCCGGGCTGGTCCACCGCGACCTGAAGCCGGGCAATGTGCTGCTGGCGGAGGACGGGCCGCGCGTCATCGACTTCGGGATCGCCCGGGCCGCCGGCACCGAGCGGCTGACCAGGACCGGGACGGTGGTCGGCACGCCCGCCTTCATGGCCCCCGAGCAGTTCCGCGCGGGCGCCGTCGGCCCGGCGTGCGACGTCTTCGCCCTGGGTGCCGTCCTGGTGTACGCGGCGACCGGCCACGGCCCGTTCGACGGCGACAGCTCGCACGCGATCGGGTTCCGTGTGGTGTACGAGGAGCCGGACCTGACCGGGCTGCCGGAGGAACTGCACGCGTTCGTGGCGCCGTGCCTGGCCAAGGTCGCGCAGGAGCGCCCCTCGGTGGAGGAGCTGCTGGCCTTCCTGACGCTGGCGCGCGCCGGGGGATCCGTGCCGGACCCGGAACCCGCCCCGCCGGAGCCCGACGAGCCGGAGGCCGACGAGCCCGGGTCCGGGCCCGGCCCGGAGCACTCCCCGACCCTGGCCGACCGCCCCCGGGACACCGCCACACGGGTCATCCGCCCGGTGCCGCGCCCCGGGGCGTTCGGGCCGCCGCCGGTGGACCGGGCGGGGCCCACCGGTCCGGTTCCGGCACCGCGCGGGCGGGCCCGCGGCAGACGGGTGGCCCTGGCGGCCGGCGCCGTGCTGGTCGCCGCGTCGCTCGCGGTGGGCGTCCCCCTCCTCGTCGACCTCGACGGCTCGGGCGGCAAGGACGGGGACGGCGCGGCGGCGCAGGGCCCTTCGGGGAAGCGGGGAGCGTCCTCCGGGGAAGCGTCCTTCTCCTGCCCGGGGGCCCGGGGCGCCCTGGTGGGCGGCGGGGCGAGCGCCGTGAGGGAGGCCGTGGAGGCGTGGACCGCCGGCTTCCAGGCGGCCTGCCCCCGTTCCACGGTCTCGTACCAGCCGACGGGCTCGGGCGCGGGAACGACGGCGTTCCTGCAGGGGACGGCGGATTTCGCGCTCTCCGACGTGCCGCTGGCGACCGGGGAGGTCCTGCAGTCCGGGAAGCGCTGCACGGGCGGCGGCAAGGCCGTCGACCTGCCGTTGCTGGCCACACCGGTGGCGGTCGTCTACCACCTGCCGGGGGTGGACGGGCTCGTGCTGGACCCGCCGACGCTGGCGAAGGTCTTCGACGGGCGGATCACCCGCTGGAACGACCCGGCGATCGCCGCGCTCAACCCGGACGTCGCCCTGCCGTCCCGGGCGATCACGGCCGTCCACCGGGCCGACGCCACCACCAGCACGAGGACGTTCACCGGGTACCTGCGGGAAGCGGCGCCGGACGCGTGGGCCTACGAGGCGACGTCCGACTGGCCGGGGAGCGGCGGAGAGGGCGTGGCCCGCGCGGACGGTGTGGCCGCGCGGGTCGCGCAGGAACCGGGGGCGATCGCCTACCTGGACTTCGCCTCGGCCGGAGGGCTCGACGCGGTACGGCTGGACACCGGGGCGGCCGAGCCGGTGGCGGCCGCCGTCACCACCGCCACGCGCGCCCTGGCCACCGCGCGGACGGCGGGGAGCGGCGGCGGCCTGGCGCTCGACCTGGCCGGCACGGGCCCGGCCCCCGGCGCCTACCCGATCACCCGGGTCGGCTACGCCGTGGTCTGCGACAAGGGCAACGAGCCCCGCCCCCTGGAGACGCTGAAGGCGTTCCTGCTGTACGCGGTCAGCGGTCCGGGGCAGACCGCCGCCGAGCGCCAGGGCCACGCCCGGCTGCCGGCGGCGCTCGCCGCGAAGGTGCGGGGCGCGGTACGAGGGCTGGGCTGAGCAGCCGGAGGCCGCCGGGGTTGTCGTAGGCGCTGGTGGCGGTTGGCGTCGGCGCCTTCGCGCCGGGTGCGGCACCGCTGTCGGGGCTCGGCTCCGGCCGTGTCGACCACGGGCTCAGCGGTTGTTCACAGCGGGCTTCGGGGACCGCGCGGCGGCGATGCACAGCGTGCTCGGTGCCCATTCCGTGAGCGGCCTGGGCCGCGGTCTCACGCCGGCCCGGTCGGCCGCGCCGTGGTCCGCGACGAGAGGAGGGAACGCGCCCGCGTGCCGCGCGCGGACGTGCGGGCCCGTGGGGGATGGCGACACCCGGGCGCATATGGCTAGGTTAGGCAAACCTAACCTACGTCTCGCGGAGATCCGGATGCGCAGCAAGACCACCGCCCCCCTCGCTCCCGCCCGGCCGACGCACGCCGAACGCATCCGGTCCGTCCTCGCCTCGGCCCACTCCATGACCGTGGTCAACGACCGGGAGCGCACGGAGGTGACCCGGCTGACGGCGCGGGCGCTCGCCGGTCACGTCCATCTGCACCCCCTCGAGACGGCCTTCGGCCCCGAGAGCACCCCGATCACGCTGGAGTTCACCGACGTCGCCCCCACCCCCGTACGCGACCGGGTGCGGGCCCGGGTGACCGTCACCGGCTGGACGGCCGCGCCGTACCGGGCGGACGCCCCGGACAGCCAGTGCATGCAGTTCGTGCACGCGAGGCTGGAGACGGCGGAGGGCACCGACTCCGTAGGCCTGGCCGAGCTGACGACGGCGGAGGCGGACCCGCTGGCGACGGCCGAGGCAGGGATGCTGACGCACCTGGTGGACGACCACGCGGAGCTGGTGCCGCTGCTGCTGCGGCTGGTGCAGCCGGCCCCCGCCCCCGGCGCGCGGCAGGTCCTGCCCGTGGCCGTGGACCGTTACGGGATCACGCTGCGCGTGGAGTACGCGAACGGCCACACCGACGCCCGCCTGCCCTTCCCGTCCCGCCTGCAGAACGCGGACCAGGCGGGGAGCCAGTTCCAGGCGCTGCTCAGCAGCGCCCGCCGCGCGTCGCACCGGGGACGGCTGTTCGCCGGCTGGTGACCAGGGGCCGCGGACGCCGCCCCTCCGCGACCCCGGCCCCCTGTCACACCCCTCTGTCACATTGGACGCGACCGGTTCGTCAGTGCGCCGAGGGAAGCCGGGGGAACGCGACGAGGGAATGGGACCGATGGACGACAAGGAGTTCCTGGCGGAGCGGTTCGAGGAGAACCGGGCGCACCTGCGGGCGGTGGCGTACCGCATGCTGGGGTCGCTGGCCGAGGCGGACGACGCCGTGCAGGAGGCGTGGCTGCGGCTGAACCGGGCCGGGGCGGACGGGATCGGGAACCTGGGCGGCTGGCTGACGACCGTGGTGGGCCGGGTGTGCCTGGACATGCTGCGCTCGCGGACCTCGCGGGGCGAGTCGTCGCTGGACGACGTACGGGTGCCCGACCCGGTGGTGAGCCGGGAGGACGCGGCCGGCGACCCGGAGCAGGCGGCGCTGCTGGCGGACTCGGTGGGGCTGGCGCTGCTGGTCGTGCTGGAGACGCTGTCGCCCGCCGAGCGGCTCGCCTTCGTGCTGCACGACATGTTCGCGGTGCCCTTCGAGGAGATCGCCCCGATGGTCGGGCGCACGCCGGCGGCGGCGCGGCAGCTGGCCAGCCGGGCGCGGCGCCGGGTGCAGGGGGCAGCGCCGGTGCCGGACGCGGACCTGGGCCGGCAGCGGGAGGTGGTCGGCGCGTTCCTGGCGGCGTCGCGCGCGGGCGACTTCGAGGCCCTGGTGGCGGTGCTGCACCCGGACGTCGTGCTGCGCGCGGACACCGGCGCCGCCTTCCCGGGGGCGGCCCGGGAGCTGCGCGGCGCGCGGACGGTCGCGAGCCAGGCGCTCTCCTTCCGGCGGGCGGCCCTGCACGCACGGCCGGCACTGGTCAACGGGGCGCCGGGGGTGGTCGCCGTGGCGGAGGGCCGGGTGGTGTCGGTCATGGGCTTCACGATCGTGGACGGGCTCGTCGTCGAGCTGGACATCCTGGCCGATCCCGAGCGGCTGGCAGGGCTCGACCTGGCCGCGTTCGGCGAATAGCTCACTTGTTCGATTGAGGGGTTACCCTGGACGCATGACCGCACCGCTCCAGGGATCGCTCTTCGACCAGAGCGACGAGTTGCTGCTCGGTCCGCTGGACGGCCTCCGGCGGACCGGGCTCGGCAGCGGCGCATGGCTCGACCTGCTGCCCGGATGGCTGCAGGGGGCCGACGCCCTGTTCGAGGAACTGGCCGGCTCGGTCCCGTGGCGGGCCGAACGGCGGCAGATGTACGAGCGGGAGGTCGACGTGCCCCGGCTGCTGGCCTTCTACGGGGAGGGCGACGGGCTGCCGCACCCCGTCCTCGACGAGGCCCGGGCCGCGCTCGACGCCCATTACGCGGACGAGCTCGGCGAGCCCTTCGTCACGGCGGGGCTCTGCTTCTACCGGGACGGCCGGGACAGCGTCGCCTGGCACGGGGACCGGACCGGACGGTCGGCGACCCAGGACACGATGGTGGCGATCCTGTCCGTCGGCGACCCGCGCGACCTGGCGCTGCGGCCCCGCGGCGGGGGCGCGGCCTCGATGCGGCTGCCGCTCGGGCACGGCGACCTCGTGGTGATGGGCGGCTCCTGCCAGCGGACGTGGGAGCACGCGATCCCCAAGAGCACGCGCGCCGTGGGGCCGCGGATCAGCGTCCAGTTCCGCACGCGCGGCGTCCGCTGACCCCCGCCCCGCACCCCGGTGCCGCATCCGTACAACCTTTCGCCCGCGGCCGTGGGTCAACGTCTGCGAGGCCCGGGAGCGGGGTCCAGGGGATGACGGGGAGGGGCCATGGGGCGGGGACGGACGGCGCGGCGCGCCGGGAGAGCGGTGGCGGCCGCGGTCGTGGTGGGCGCGGTCGTGCCGACGGCCGTCGTGGGGACGGGTGCGGGGAGCGCCGCGGCGGCGGCACCGGCCGTGGTGTGCACCTCGGGCAAGGCGGGGCTCGCGGCGAAGCTGAGCGCCGACATCACCGGTGCGCTGCGCGGCAGGACGGCGACGGTGGCCCTGTCGCTGCGGGACCGCAGGACGAAGACGGTGTGCACGCTCCGCGCGGACCAGCGGTTCGACTCGGCGAGCACGGTGAAGGTGACGGTGCTGGCCACCCTGCTGTGGGACAACAAGAAGCGCAACCGCTACCTGACGGCGCGTGAGGTGAAGCTGGCCACGGCGATGATCACCAAGTCGGACAACGCCGCGACCACGCAGCTGTGGCGGCAGCTGGGGGTGGCCAAGGTGAAGGGCTTCCTGAAGGCCGCGGGCATGACCCGCACCGTGCCGGGGAGCAACGGCTACTGGGGGCTCACGCAGATCACGGCGAAGGACGAGCAGCGGCTGCTCGACCTGGTGACGGCGAAGAACGCGGTGCTGAGCGACAACTCCCGGGCGTACATCCTGAAGCTGATGAACAAGGTGGTCGGCACACAGCGCTGGGGCACCCCCGCCGGCGCCCCGCGCGGGGTGACGGTCCACGTGAAGAACGGCTGGCTGCCGCGCGCCACCCACGGCTGGCGGGTGCACAGCCTCGGCGCGTTCACCGGCTCGGGGCACGACTACTCCCTCACGGTGCTGACGCAGGACAACCGCACCATGAACACCGGGGTCGCCACGATCGAGGCGGTCGCCCGCGTCGTCCACCGGGACCTCGACCCGGCGGCCACCGCCGCGGGGACGCAGTCGACGACGCGTACGCCGCAGGAGGCGATCCCCGCCGTCCCGCCGGGCACGTAGCGGACCGGAACCGACGGCACGACAGGCGCCCCCGCGGGGGCGCCTGTCGGCGTTCGCGTGGGCGGTTACCGGACAGGTGTAGTCCTCACCTGACGTGTGCGGCCCGTCGCGCAGCGCGGCGGGAGCCCTCCCGCACAGCGGAATGAAAGGTTCCACACCGGGAATCGGGATGTCTTGTGAGACGGCTGTGGAGACCGGAATCCTGCCTTGCCGGTCACGGAACGGCCTCGGAATACTCGACGGCGTTGCTTGGCGTGGACACGCATTCTTTTCGGGATGTGACGCCTTGCACCGCAAATTCCTCCGGGTTGGCGGTAGTTGAGCCGGCCCATCCCCCCACGTGGAGGTACAGGACTTGAAGCATCGTCGAATATCCGGGCGGAAGGCCGTGCTCGCGGGCAGCGGGGCTGCGGCCGTGCTGGCGGCACTGATCGTGCTGCCGCAGGCCAACGCGGCGCCGAGCCCGGCGCCCGCCCCCAAGAGCCTCACGCCCGCCGCCGCGGTGACCCTGGCCGCGCACCTCACCTCGCAGCTCGGCACCGAGGACACCGCGGGGTCGTACTACGACGCCGCGAGCGACCGGCTCGTCGTCAACGTGCTCGACGCCGCGGCCGCCGACACCGTCCGCGCGGCGGGCGCCGTGCCGAAGACGGTCGCCAACACCATGGCCGAACTGCGCTCCGCCACGCGCACCCTGGGCCTGGAGGCCCGCATCCCCGGCACGGCCTGGTCCGTCGACCCGCGGACCAACCAGGTGGTCGTGACGGCCGACCGGACCGTGTCGGCGGCCGGGATGGCACGGCTCGGCAAGGCGGTCGACGGGCTCGGCGCCGGGACCGCCCGGATTCACAAGTCGAAGGGTGAGTTCCAGCCCTTCATCGCCGGCGGCGACGCCATCTTCGGCTCCGGCGCGCGCTGTTCGCTCGGCTTCAACGTCGTCAAGGACGGGCAGCCGTACTTCCTCACCGCGGGTCACTGCGGCGTGGGCATCAAGAGCTGGTCGGACAGCTCCGGCGGACAGGAGATCGGCTCGGTCGAGGCCGCGACGTTCCCCGGCCACGACTACGCGCTGGTGAAGTACACCGGCACCGGTGTCGACCACCCCAGCGCGGTCGACCTCTACAACGGCTCGACGCAGGAGATCACGTCGGCGGCCACGCCGACCGTCGGCCAGGCCGTGCAGCGCAGCGGCAGCACCACCCAGGTGCACGACGGCACGGTCACCGGGCTCGACGCGACCGTCAACTACCAGGAGGGCTCGGTCTCCGGACTGATCCAGACCGACGTCTGCGCCGAGCCCGGCGACAGCGGCGGCGCCCTCTTCTCCGGCAGCACCGCGCTCGGCCTGACCTCCGGCGGCAGCGGCGACTGCACCGGCGGCGGGGAGACGTTCTTCCAGCCGGTGACGGACGCGCTCGAGGTGTACGGGGCCGAGATCGGCTGACCCCTCGCGGCGCCACGCAGCGGCGGCGCCGGACACCCCTCCCCGGGACCGGGAGGGGGTCCGGCGCCGCCGCCGTCGCCGTGGGGACGGGGCGGGAACGGGCGGGAACGGGCCGGTCAGCCCTGCCGGCCGGGGCGGAACTCGCGTACGGCGCGCGCCTGACGGGCGAGGGCGAGCAGCAGGCCGTCCTCGGTCCACACGGCGCTGTCCTCCACGGCCCAGCCGCCGCCTGCGTGCTCGGTGCGGCTGCGGACCAGGCCCTGCGCGGGCGCGGCGTCGAGGACGTCGGTGAAGTGCACGGTCAGCTCGGCCGTCGGCACGGGGCGGGGCTCGGTCCACACCGCGAACAGCGCGGGCGGCAGGGCGTCGGCGAGGACGACCAGCGCCTCGGCGTCCACCGGCCGCCCGTCGGCGAACCACATCCAGGCGAGGAGTTCGGCGCGCTCCCCGCCGGCCAGGGGGCGCGCGTCGCCGGCCGGGCGGATCTCCAGGTGGGCGGCGAACGCCGCCAGCGAGCGCGGCAGGGTGAGCGGCGGGCAGGCGCCGGGCGCGGGGACGTCGGGCACGGGCGTGCCGGTGCGGGCTGGGCCGGGTTCGCTCCGTCCGAACACGGCGGTGCCGGTGAGCGCGGCGGCACCGTCCTGCAGGGCGGTGACCGATGACACGGACGTGCGGTGCCCCTCGCGCAGGGTGGTCGCCGCCAGGCGCAGCGGGCGCTCGTCGACGGGGGCCAGGAAGTGGGCGCCGAGCGTGCGGACCGGGAGGCGCTCCCCCGTCCGCGCGGCCAGGTCGTCGCGCATTAATCCAGTGAGTTGGATATTCAAATCAACTCGACAGGAATCCCGGCGGGGTGACGGGGGCGGTCCGCACGGTCACGGAAGGCGACCGGGGATGGGTGGCCCACAGCGGCGTCCGACGGCGGGCACGTGGCCGGTTCCGGGACGCCGGTGGCGACAGGGCGTTCAGTGCGGCGTCGCCCGCGAGGGGACGTCGTGGTGCTGGTGCCCGCCCGTCGCGAGCATGCGGACCTCCCCCCGGTCGCTGATCTCCGCCTGGACGATGCCGGTGTCGTCGCTGTACACCGGGTGCCCCCCGGCACCCTTGCGCTCGGTGCGCTTGACGACCACGGTGTCGCCGGAGACGGGGAAGGTCAGATCGTAGGTTTCGGCATGACTCATGAGGGGAACCTCCTGTCTCCGCCCATATGACGATTTATGCCCAGAGAATCCCTGGCCAATGACACCGGTCATGACGTCCGCTGTGGCGCCGGGCCGACCCCCTGGGAGAGCATGGAGCGGTGTCGATCATCAAGGGGGAACGCATGGCGCACCTCACCCACCTCGCCGCTCCGGAGGGTGTCCCGCCAGGCACCGGTTACAGCCACGTCGTGTGGGGCGAGGGCCGGTTCGTCGCCGTCTCGGGCCAGATCGCGGTGGACGAGCGGGGTGAGCTCGTCGGGCCGGGCGACCCGGCGGCGCAGGCGCGCCAGGTCTTCGGCAACCTCGACCGCTGCCTCACGGCCGCCGGGGCGGACTGGGGCGACGTGGTCAAGCTGACCTTCTTCGTCACCGACGTCGCCTTCCTGCCCGCGGTCCGCGAGGCGCGCGACGTGTACGTCGACACCGAGCGTCCCCCGGCCAGCTCGGCGGTGCAGGTGGCCGCGCTCATCCGGCCCGAACTGCTCCTGGAGGTCGAGGCGTTCGCGATCGTCCCGGCCGCGTCCACGGCCCCGGCGGCCCGGCCGTGACACTGGTCCCGGAGCGGTTCAGCGTGGCGGCGGCGGCCCGGCGCCTGCCCCCGCCGGGGCCCGGCGAACCGCCGCGGCTGTGCCTGGTGGACACGGCGGCGAACGCGGCCGCCGCCGTCCACCTCGCGCCCGGGCTGCTGGACCGCGAGGAGCGCGAGCGGGCCACGGCCTTCCGCTTCGACCGCGACCGCACCAGCTACGTCACCGCGCACGTGGCGCTGCGCCTGCTGCTGGCGGCGTATCTGGGGACCCCGCCCGGCAAGGTGCCGCTGACCCGGGAGACCTGCCCGTCCTGCGGCGGCCCGCACGGCCGGCCCGCGGTCGAGGGCGGCGCGCCGCACTTCTCGCTCTCGCACTCCCGGGAGCTGACGCTGCTGGCCTTCGCCGCGACCCCGGTGGGAGTGGACGTGGAGGCGCTGCCCGGCCAGGAGGCCGTCGACGGCGTGTGGCGCTCGCTGCACCCGGCGGAGGTGGACGAGCTGGGCGGGCTGCCGCCGGTGGAGCGCCGCGAGGCCTTCGCGCGGGCGTGGGCACGCAAGGAGGCGTACCTGAAGGGCCTGGGGACGGGCCTGGCCAGGGACCCGTCCGAGGACTACGTGGGCTCTGGACCCGCCCCCGCCACGGGCCCCGAGGGCTGGTCGCTCTCCGACGTCGCCGTCGGGGACGGCCACCGCGCGGCCGTCGCCGTACGGCTGGCCCAGGGCCGGTCGTCCAAGTAGTGCCGGCCGCCCGGAGGGCGGGCCCCGCGGTTCCCCCAGCTCCGCTGGGAGGTACCCCCAAGTGCGGTGCACCGCAAGGCGGAGAGTCGCCCTCGTAGTGGGCTACTCGGACGATTCCACAACGCAGCGCGGGGCAGGCAGGACTTTGACGAATGGCCCTAGCGCGCGTACTCCTCGGCGAGGAAGCGCATGGTCTGGTCGACGAAGACCCGCATCTCGCGGGAGAGGTTCTTGCCCCGCCGCCAGGCGATCTGGGTGTGCACCTCGAAGGGCACCGGCCACGGGAGGGTCACCAGCGTGCCGGCCTCCAGGGCGTCGGCGACGGTGGCCGTCGGCAGCAGGCTGATGCCGAGCCCCGCCGCGACCCCGCGCTTGATGGATTCGATGGTCCCGAACTCCAGGAAGGGCAGCGACTCGCCCGTACCGTCGTTGAGTTCGGCCTCGAACAGCTCACGGTAGGCGCAGCCGGCCTCGGCGGAGATCACCTGGACCTGCCGCAGGTCATCAGTGGTGATCTTGTGTGCCCGGGTGAGCGGATGGTCGGGTGCGGCGACCACGGTGAGCGGCTCGGAGCCCAGGACCTCGGTCTGGACGCCGGGGTGCTGGGTCTCGGCCTCCATCAGGAAGCCCATGTCGAACATGCCCTGGCGCAGCGCGTGGCAGGTCTCGGCGCACAGGCTGGGCCGCAGCACGATGTGCAGGGCCGGGTATCGGTGGTGGAAGAACTCCAGTAACGGGGGCATCCGGTAGGAGGTGATGCTCTCCATCGAACCGATCGTCAGCACTCCCGAGGGCTCCTCGGAGCCCAGCGTCGCACCGCGCGCCTCGCCGGCGAGGGAGAGCATCTGCTCGGCGTACGGCAGCAACCGCTGGCCGGCATCGGTGAGCTGGATACGGCCCCCGAGACGGTCGAAGAGGTCGACGCCGAGCGACATCTCCAGGCCCTTGATCTGGGCCGTGACGCTGGATTGCGCGTACTTCAGTTCCGTCGCCGCCCGGGTGAAGCTGAGCAGCGTCGCCACCTTGTGGAACGTCGCCAGCTGCCGAATGTCCATTGACCCCTCCCGTGGTTCGGCTCGCGCCGGATCAATACTCCCTCCACAGGAAATCAAGCCGCCGGTGCCGGGCGCCAGAACTCCGGGTTGTCTGATCGAGGACAACGCCCGTCAGCATTCGGACACATCGCCTCCGGCGGGATCGGGGGGAACGGCATCGCCGTCGGGGATCAATCCCTGGCGGCCGATCAGCAATCCCGCCTGGAATCTGCTGGTGGCGCCGAGTTCCTCCATGATTACGGATATGTGGCGGCGGCATGTACGGGTCGCCATCCCGAGGCGGCGGGCGATCACCTCGTCCTTCAATCCCATGGCCATCAGCCGCAGAATTGACAACCGCAGGTCCTCCGTGACCTGCTGGTATTCGGCGGTCCGGCCGACGTCGAAGGGCTGGCTCCCCTGCCATATGGACTCGAACGAGCGGCAGAGATAGGCGACGAGCGTGGGATCGGAGACAATCGCCGCACCCGGCGGTTCCTTTCCCTTCCGTTCCTTCGGAATGAACGCCAGTCTGCGGTCGTAGATGATCAGCCGCTCGGAGAGCTCCTCGGCGGTACGGACCTCGGCGCCGCCCTCGCAGATCTGCCGCACATAGGTGCGGGTGGCGAGGCTGGTGCGGGCGGTGTGCTGGTAGAGCGTGCGGATGCGGATTCCGCGGCGCCGCATCTCCAGGGTCTGCACCAGGTCCTGTTCGAGCAGTTCCGCGCTGCGGCCGCCGCCGGGCTGCAGGCTCATCCGCTCCTCGGTGCAGCGGCGCCGCGCCAGGTCGATCTCCCTGCGCACTTCCTCGAAGTCGTCCAGCACCCTGACCGGCACGTCGTCGGGGGCGGCCCGGTCGCTCGTGCGGTAGACGGCGGACAGCGCCCGTAACTGGCGGTGGATCGCGGCGATCTCCTGCCGGCGGTGGGCGATGGACAGCTCCAGCGGTGTCACCAGTTCCGCTTCCGCGACGTCAGGGTCGAGCGCCACGACGGAGCGGCCGGAGCCGATGCGGCCCAGCAGCCGCAGCTCCTCCAGGGTCTTGCGGGCCTCGGCGACCAGGTCGACGCCGACGCCCAGCTCGGCGGCGATCTCCTCATCCCTGAAGGCACCGTCTCGCAAAGCGCATTCGTACGCATCAACAGCAAGGTCGTCCAACAGGCGATGCTCGTCCACCGATCACCCACCCCATGCCCGATTTGCCGCTATCCACTTGTTGCCGCTCCATCATAGGACACTTCCGGCGGCTCGAACTCGATCTCCGGGACTGACACCTTGTTCTCGTGCCCACAAAGGGCGCGACGGACAAGCGATGTGGGGGGATCCACGATGGTGAACACTCGTCATTTACTTGCCCGGGGCTTCTCGGTGATCGTCCTGGCGGCCGGAGTTGTTTACTCCGCCACCACTCCGGTGGCCCCGGTCGTTTCCGGCGGCAACGGGCCGCGGAACGTCACGCTGGCGGATGACAAGTGGGACGTGGCTCCGATCGGTGGCGCCGACACGCATTCGACCGACGGCCACCACGCCTGATTCGTCACGGAATTGGTTGAAGGAGAAATCATGTCGTCGAATGACCCCATGACCGCACCTACCGGTGCCCCGGAAGAGGAATCCGGCACTCTGCACTGGCCGGGGCGGCACCGCTAGCCGCCCGCCGCCCGCGGCGTCCGGCCCGCCCCGGGGCCCGCGGCTCAGTGGTGCACGCGGCGGTCGCCCGGGGTCACCCGGTACCTGATGTCCCACAGGTTGCGCCGTACGTACGTGCGCTGGAGCCAGCGGTCCCGGCCGTCGTAGCGGGCGGTGAACTCCGAGCGGGCGTGCACGCCCTTGCGGTTGTTGACCAGCAGGGCCGTGCCCGGCTCCAGCCGTACGGCGTGCGCCGTCGCGCGGCAGGCCTCGTGCAGCAGTTCCAGGGCCGCGGCGGCCCCCCGGGTCAGGGGGCGCACGCCGTTGGCGGAGACGGCGATCCCGGGGAAGTCCCGGGAGCCGCTGACGATCGGCACCGGGTCCGACAGGACCTCCGCACCGCCCGCGACATCGCGGGTGTAGCTGCCCGGCGCGTTGAGCCGGAACAGCGGACTGCGCAGCGCCTCCAGCGCCCCGTCCGCCAGCTGCCCGCAGATGTCGCGGGCGTCCGCGTAATAGGTGGCCGCCGTCCCGGAGGGGTCGCCGCGCAGGCAGTTGAGGACCAGGAAGTCCGGGTTGGCGACGTCCCAGCGCCCGGCCGGGTCGTGGGTGATGTCGCTGTGGAAGTTGAGGAAGACGGCCGAGCCCTGGTTGGTCTGGGTGCTCTCCCCGCCGGGGACGGGGACCACGTCGTGGATCAGCCGCCCCTCCTTCTCGGTGAGCACGCCGACGGGCTCGCCCAGCAGCCCGGACAGGCCCAGCAGCACGCCCTCGGCGACGAAGCCGCGCTTGGCGGTGCTGGGCCCGCCGTCCACCGGGGTGGGCGGCAGGTCCCGGTCCACGGGCAGGTTGCGCACCAGCGCGACGCCCGGGGTGTCGATGTGCCGGCCGAAGTCCAGCACCTGCTGCAGCAGTTCCGTGGGCAGCGCGGCGAAGACCCGGTGGTAGCGGGTCATGGCGCGGTCGATGTCCGGCGCCGGGTCGGGGAGCGCCGCGAGCCGCGCCCCGATGTCGTCCCGTACCGCGTCGGGCAGTTCCAACTCGGCGAAGGTTGCCTTCACGGCTCACACTCCTACAAGGCGGGCGTCGGGGGCACCGGAGGCGGCCGGGAAGTCCAGCCGGTCGTGCAGCCGCTGCGCGAGGTGCAGGGCGTCCTCGCCGCTGTCGGCGATGTGGGTGGTGACCTTGCTGCCGCGCACCTCCGCGACCGGCACCCCCACGTGCCGGCCCGGGGTGACGCCCTGCCGCAGCTGGACGGCCTCCAGGTCGACGTAGCCGCCGATGACGGCCACCCGGGACTCCTGGGTGAGCCGTACGGTGTCGATGCCGGCGACGTGGAAGGCGTTGTGCGCGGCGTCGGCGCGGGCGTCGTCGGGGAAGTCCAGCACCACCGAGCGCCGGTTGAGGACGACGGCGGCCAGCTGGTTGCCGACCGCGCTGATCCGGGTGCCCGAGGAGTACGGGGCCCGGTTGTAGCGCAGCACGATCTCGATGCGGTGCCGCAGCGCGAGCTGGACGGCGCGGCGGTGCAGCACCTTCGCCCCGTACAGCGACATCAGGGCGGCCATGTTGTACGAGACCTGCGGCAGCATCCGGGCCCCGGTGACCAGGTGCGGGTCGGAGGTGTAGATGCCGTCGACGTCGGAGTGGATCTCGCAGACGTGGCTCTCCACGGCGCGGGCGACCGCCAGCGCCGACAGGTCGGAGCTGTTCTTGCCCAGCCAGGTGGGCCGCCCCTGGGCGTCCACGGCCTGGCCGCCGGGGACGACCACGACCTCGTGCCGGTCGAGCGCCCTCCTCAGGGGGCCGGGGTCGGTGCTCACCACCCGGGCCCACAGGAAGGAGGAGTTGGTGACCAGGCCGACCTGGTGCCCGGCGAGCACGGTGGCGCTGCGGCCCGCCTTGTGCAGGGCGCTGGCCAGCAGATGGGCGCTGACCAGGTCCCCGGTGGCGAGCATGCCCGCGGCGGTGGCGTCCTCGGGGCGCAGGTTGACCTCGTGCAGCCGGCCGCGCAGCCCCTCGGTCTCGCCCTGCATCGCGCTGACCACGACTGCCAGCGGCCGCCCCTCGCGGCGGATGCGCTCGTCCAGCCCGGCGGCGAGGTCGTGGTAGGCGGCGTGCGTGCGGAAGGTGGAACCGCCGAACTTCAGCACCGCCGGGGCCTTCATCGTGCGCCTCCGCCCAGGAAGCCGCGGGTCAGCGCGTACTCGGCGATCTGGACGGCGTTCAGGGCCGCGCCCACCCGCAGGTTGTCCGAGACCAGCCACATCCAAAAGCCCCGCGGGTTGTGCGGGGCGACCCGGATCCGCCCCACGTGGACGTGGTCGGGGTGCCCGGCGGTGAGCGGGGTGGGGAAGCCGCCCGGGTGCTCCCGGTCGTGGACGGTGACCTCGGGCAGCGCGGCCAGCAGCGCGACGAGTTCCTCGCGGTCCACCGGTGCCCCCGCCTCGACCCACACCGCCTCGGAGTGGGAGTTGACCACCGGCACCCGTACGCAGGTGGCGGTCAGGTCCAGGTGCGGGAGCCCGAGGATCTTGCGGGACTCCTGGAGCATCTTCTGCTCCTCCAGGGTGAAGCCGCCCTCCAGCAGCCGGTCGATGGAGGGGACGACGTTGAAGGCGAGGGCGGGCCGGAAGCGCTCGGAGGGCAGGTCCGCGTCCGGGTCGCGCAGCGCGACCTCGCTGCCCTCCAGCAGCTCCTCGATGCCCTGGTGGCCCTGGCCGGAGGCGGCCTGGTACGTGCTGACCACCACCTGCCGGACCCCCCAGCGCCGCTGCACCGGCAGCAGCGTGCGGACCAGCGGGATGGTGGAGCAGTTGGGGTTGGCGACGATCCCGCCGGCCGGCCGCCGGTGCAGCTCGTCGGCGTTGACCTGCGGCACCACGAGCGGGGTGTCGGGGTCCATGCGGAAGGCGTTGGTGTTGTCGATCACCAGCGTGCCCTGGGCGACGGCGGTCTTGGCCCACTTGTCGCTGACCGACGTGCCGGCCGAGAAGAACGCGATGTCGGCCCGGGCGAAGTCGAAGTCCTCCAGGGCGGAGACCTCGCACGCGCGCCCGTCGACCGCCACGTGGCGGCCCGCGCTGCGCGCCGAGGCGACGAGGTGGATCTCGCGGTAGCGCAGTCCGCGCTCCTCGATCAGCTCGATGAGGGTGCTGCCCACGGCCCCCGTCGCGCCGACGATGGCGATGCGCGGGGCGGCGGGATCGGTAACGAGGGTCATCGGGGATCTCCGATCTGGACGAGCCCGGCTGCGGGTGCCGTGGCTTCCGGTTCGGTGCCGTCGGCCGTGGCGGGGCGGCGGCCCCGCCACGGCAGCAGCGGCCAGCCGAGGTTGACGCCGAGTCCGGCGGCGGCGATCAGCGGCACTCCGAGGGCCTGCAGCGGCCCGACGCGGTGGCCGTAGACGGCGAGGTCCACCAGGATCGCCACGGCCGGGTAGACGAACGACAGCACCGCGATGCGGTCGGTGGACAGCTTCCGGTACGAGGAGTAGAGCAGGACGTACATCAGGCAGGTGTGGATCACGCCGAGTCCCACCAGCCAGCCCCAGCGCGCCCCGAGGCCCGCGGTCTCGCCGAGCCGGGCGAAGGGCAGCAGCAGCGGGATGCCCACCAGCACCTGGATCAGCGCGGTCAGTTGCGGGCGGACGGTGGTGAGGCGCTTGGCGATCACCGTGGCGAAGGCGTACAGCAGGGCCGCGAGCAGCGCCTCGGCGACGCCGAGCGGGTACCCGTGCCCGCCGGGACCGGCGCCGGGCAGTCCGGCGACGAGCAGCACCCCGGCGAAGGCCAGCAGGATCCAGCCGGCGCGGTGCCGGTCGAGCCGTTCGCGGAACAGAGCGACGCCCAGCAGCACCACGTAGAAGGGCTGGGTGTGGTAGACGACGGTGGCCACCGAGATCGAGGTGCGGTGGTACGCGTCGAAGAGCAGCACCCAGTTGAGGACGATGAACACCCCGCCGAGCGCGGCGAGCGCGAAGCTGCGGCGGGTCAGCCCGGTGTTCCTCAGGTGGCCCCGCAGCAGGCAGTAGGCGGCCAGCGCCACCGCCCCGAAGACGCAGCGGAAGAGCACCACGGTGGAGGAGGAGACCCCGGACTCCAGAACGAAGACGCCCAGGGTGCCGGAGAGCCCCATGGCCGCGGTGAGTTCGAGGGCGCCTGCGCGCCCGTGTGCTGCGGGTGTGGTGTCACTGGTCATGCGCCCTCGGCTCCTTCCGCGGCGGACGGGGGTCAGTGCAGGGGGACGGCGTAGTGCAGCCCTCCCCGGGTCCACAGTTCGTTGGGGCCGCGCGGCACGTCGAGGCCGGAGGCGGCGCCCAGGTTGCGTTCGTACACGTCGGCGTAGCTGCCGACGGCGGCCAGCACGCGGGCGGCCCACCGCTCGTCGAGCCCGACCGCGGGGCCGTGCGGCCCGGCCTGCGCGGCGGCCTGCGCCGCGCCCTCGTGCTCGGCGGCGGGCAGCAGCTGCAGGACCCAGCGGACCAGCCGGAACCAGTGCGGGTCGGTGTCGCGGACGGCGGCGGCCATCGGCTCCCGGGAGATCGAGACCGGCAGGAGGCGGTGTGCTGCGGGGTCCGGCAGCCCGGCGCGGGCGCCGGCCAGGGCGATGCGGTCCAGGACGTACGCGGCGCAGTCGCCGGAGGCGTACGCGGCCAGCGCCTCGGCCGGGTCGTGGAAGCCGACGGGGACGGTGGTCAGGCCCCGCGGGCCGTACCACGCGGCCAGGTTGACCGGGGTGGTGCAGCCGGTGTGGACGGCGAGCCGCCGCCCCGCGAGGCGGGCCGGGCCGTCGATGCCGTCGGCGGCCCGCACCAGGAAGCCCTCGCCGTCGTAGGCGGTGATCCCGGCGAAGAGCACCGGGTGGGCGGCCTCCCGCCCCAGCGTCCAGGTCAGGTTGCACACCGTCAGGTCGGCCTCGTCCGCCGCGAGCACGCGGAGCCGGTCGGCGGCGCGCACCGGGCGCCAGTCGACGGCCTCCGGGTCGTGGAGGACGGCCGCCGCCACGGCGCGGGCGATGTCGGTGTCCAGCCCCGTCCAGCGGCCGTCGCCGGTGCGCAGGGACAGCCCGCGGATGCCCTGGGAGACGGCGGCGCGCAGGGCGCCCCGGGCGCGGACGGCGTCCAGGGTGCCGGTCCTCGCGCGCGCGGGGGCGGTCACGAGGCGTACCCGGGGAGCGGGCGGGAGGCGCCGGTGAGGTCCTCACGGTCGTAGTGGCGTTCGTTGAAGGAGAGCATCTCGCCCAGGCCGCGTGCGGTGACCGGGGGAACGGGCGCCGCCGGGCCGTCCGTCCGGCCGGCGGTCACCGGCATCGCGCCGGCCTCGGTCCAGCGGAGCACGCCGTAGGGGTCGACGGCGGCGCGGGCGCGGTCGGCGTTGTCCGGGTGCAGGCAGTACGGCACGTCGAGAACGCCGCGGGCGAAGGCCGCCACGAGGGCGTCGCCGACGGTGTCCCCGAGGCCGAGGGCGGCGTCGACGAGCGTCCTGGCCTCCTCGTACAGGCCGGTGGCGGTGGGCCCCGGCCCGGCGCAGGCGTCGGCGGCGGCCGATTCCGCCACGGCGTGCGCGAACTCCAGTGCCTCGACGTTCTCCTCGACGGTGGGGATGCGGTGGGACTCGGCGGGGGTCTTGACCACCAGCCGCTCCGCGCCGCCGCGCACCGCGAGCCGGACGCTGTGCTCCAGCAGCCGGTAGGAGCCGATCGGGGTGCGCGGGAAGACGCCCATGAAGGTGTAGAGCACGAGGTGCCGGTCGGTGTCCGCCAGCCGTTCCGCGGCCAGCCGGCGCAGCGCGGCCAGGGCCTCCAGGTCCTGGCCGGGGTGGACCTGCTGGGCGTAGCTGAGCGAGATGCCGGTCAGCCCGTGCTCGCGGAAGAACATCCCCTCCAGCACGCTGAGCGCCACCAGCAGCGACGGCGGGCACAGCTGGCCGAGCATGCAGCCGCCGAAGGTCTCCAGGTGCGGGGGCACGGGCAGCCCGGCCAGGAGTTCGCAGGCCTCCCGCCACTCGCGGACCGCCGCGGCGAGCGGGGTGCGGCTGTAGGGCAGGCAGTACGAGACGGGGCCGCCCTCGGTGGCGTCGATCCCGGCCTCGGCCATGACCCGGAACAGGCGCAGCGGCAGGGCGGTGCCGTGCCGTACCTGCACGGGGAAGTCCCGCGCGGCCGTTCCGGCCAGCAGCTCCTTCACGGCCACGGGCCCGTGGGCGATCAGCGGGAAGCCGTTGAGGTCGGCGGCGCGGTCGCGCAGGGCGCGGCGGGCGGCGGCGTAGTCGTGGCAGCGGGTGTAGCTGTCGAGGGTGATGGTGCCGACCGAGGTGGCGCGGGCCTCGCGCACGGCGCGCAACCCGGCCCGCATCCGGTCGAGTTCGCCGAAACCCATGCGGGGCTGGACGACCAGTCGCCCGGCCGCGCGGGCCCGGCGGACGAACGCGGAGAAGCGGTCGGGGCTGTACGGCATCAGGCCACCTCCGCCAGGGCGGGCGGGGTGCGCAGCGCCCGCAGGTAGGCGCCGAAGCGGGCCAGCGCGCCGCCGCCGGTGTCGTCGCCGTCGGCGAAGACGGCGTCGTAGCCGGCGGCGGCCAGACGGGCGGCGAGGCGGGCGTCGTCGCGTCCGTGGACGCCGAGCTTGCCGCCGATCACGACGGGGAGGGCCGCGAGTGCGGGATCGGCGCGCAGGGCGCGGATCAGACGCAGGCCGTCGAGGTGACCGTGCCCGTTGACGGTGCCGATGACCAGCAGGTCCGGGCGGAGCGCGCGGCAGGCGCCGGCGATCTCCGCGTCGGGGGTGAGGCTGCCGAGGTTGGACACCTCGTGGCCGTGCTCCTCCAGCAGCAACTGCAGGAACACCAGGTTCCACATGTGCGCGTCGGAGGAGACACCGGAAACAATGATCCGCCTCCGGGAGGCAGCAGCCATGCCAGTCATTGATTCCCTCGGTAGGAATGTGGAGTGGGCCGGGGAAATCATCCGCGGCGCGCCGCCGGAGGGTCCAGCGGGGCCGGGTGGAAATACCCGAACGTCGCGATCAGGAATTTCTATCCCGCACTGTCCGGATCGTCCCCGTTCCCGAACAGGTCCAGCCTGGTTGCGGCCATGCCCAGTTGGAAGCGGGTCTCCACACCGAGCTTCTCGCACATCCCCGACAGGTAGCGGCGGAGCGTACGGGTGGAGATACCCAGCCGCCGGGAAATGAATTCATCCGACCTGCCGAGTTCCAGCTGGCGCAAAATGGCCACCTCGACGTCCTCGAAGACGTCGCCGTCGAAATCGCCGTCTACCGGTTTCGCGTGCTCCCAGATGTGGTCGAATATCACTTCGAGAAAGGAGACCACGGTCGGGTCGCGGAAGAGCGCGGCGCCGCCGCCCTTTCCCGTGGACACCAGGGCCACGACCCCGTCCAGCAGGATCATCCGGCCGGGTATGACCGCCGCGGTGCGCAACTGGGCACCGAGGTCGCCCAGTCGGGTCATGTGCCGCAGCGCCTCCCGCTGCCGGCGCGCGGTGTGCGGGACCACCGTCCGGTACCGCACGCCCCGGTCGAGCAGGTCGCGGTCCAGGTCGAGGGCGGCCCGCAGGGTCTGCGGGCCGCCGAGGGTGGGGTGGGCGGTGAGCACGCGGTCGCGGACCTGCGACGACAGGTCGGCGAGCCGGTGCCGTACCGCGTCGCCGTCGGTGAGCAGTTCGGTGGTGGTGCCGGCCAGCCGCTGCCGCTGGTGGGCGTCGTACAGGGCGCCGAGCGGGCCGAGGTCACGCCGGGTGGTGTCGATCTGGCGCAGCAGCTGGTGCGCCTGGAGGCTGAGGGAGGCGGTGAGTTCGGCCGCGGCCAGGCCGGGCGAGACGACCTCGTAGCGGCAGGGGCCGTCCGGGTGCAGCAGCCGGTGCGCCATCAGCCGCTTGACCGACTCGTCGAAGTCGTCCGGAACCAGTCCGAGTTCCGACGCGCACCGGTCGGCGTCCGGCGACACCTGCAGCAGGTGCCGGTAGACGCCGATGTCCTGGGATGTGAGCTCCTGGTCCGACACGGCGGCTCCCCTCGGCTGGTCGTGCTGCTCACATGGCGAAGTGGCGCTCCAGGAAGTCGGTGGCCACGTCGCCCCGGCGGAACTCGGGGTGGCCGAGGATCTCCTGGTGCAGCGGGATCGTGGTGTGCACGCCGGGCCCGGAGACCTCGAACTCCGCCAGCGCCCGCAGGGTGCGCTCGATGCAGCTGCCGCGGTCCGGGCCCCAGACGATCAGCTTCCCGATCATGGAGTCGTAGTACGGGCTGACGCGTGAGCCCGGGTCGTAGTCGGTGTCCACCCGGACCCACGGCCCGCCGGGGACGCGGTAGCGCTCCAGGAGTCCGGGCGTGGGGGCGAAGGCCCGGGCCGGGTCCTCGGCGTTGATGCGGCACTCGATGGCGTGCCCGCGGATCTCCACGTCCTCCTGCTTGACCGACAGCGGGCTGCCGGAGGCGACCCGCAACTGCTCGCCGACCAGGTCGACGCCGGTGACCAGCTCGGTGACCGGGTGCTCGACCTGGATCCGGGCGTTCATCTCCATGAACCAGAAGACGTCCTCGCCGCGGGCGCCGTCCCCGCCGCCCTCCCCGTCGCCGGCCTCCAGCAGGAACTCCACCGTGCCCGCGCCCCGGTAGCCCACCGCGCGGGCACCGGCCAGGGCCGCCGCGCCCAGCCGCTCCCGCAACTGCGGGGAGACGCCGGCCGAGGGGGACTCCTCGACGAGCTTCTGGTGACGGCGCTGCACCGAGCAGTCGCGCTCGCCCAGGTGCACGGCGCCGTCGAAGTCGTCGCAGACGACCTGGATCTCGATGTGCCGGGTCTTCTCCAGGTAGCGCTCCATGTAGACCGCGCTGTTCTTGAAGACGGCCTGCGCGCTGGCCCGGGTGGCGGTGTAGGCGTCCCTCAGGTCCTGCGGGCGCCGTACCACCGTGATGCCGCGGCCGCCCCCGCCCGCCGCGGCCTTGATGATGACCGGGTAGCCGATCGCGGCGGCGACGGCCTCGGCGGCCTCCACCGAGTCGACCGGCTCGATGGTGCCCGGCAGCAGCGGCAGTCCGGCCTCGGTCATCAGCCGGCGGGCGGTGGCCTTGTCGCCGACGTTCTCCATGACGTCCGGGGGCGGGCCGACGAAGGTGATGCCGTCGTCGGCGCAGATCTCCGCGAAGTACGGGTCCTCGGAGAGGAACCCGTAACCGGGGTGGATGGCCTCGGCACCGGTCTTGACGGCGGCGCCGATGATGTTGGGGATGTTGAGGTAACTGCGCGCGGGCGCGCCCGGGCCGATGTGCACGGCCTCGTCCGCGGCCTTGACGAACCGGGCGTCGGCGTCCGGGGTGGAGTACACCGCCACCGTGCGCACGCCCAGGTCGCGGCAGGAGCGGATGATGCGCAGCGCGATCTCCCCGCGGTTGGCGACGAGCACCTTGTCGAACACGGCTGTGCCCTCTCAGTCGACGGGGACGAGGTCGATCAGCGGCTGGGCGTACTCGACGACCTCGCCGTCCTGGACGTGGATCGCGTGCACCCGGCCGCGGGTCTCGGCGGTGATCGAGTTGAGCAGCTTCATCGCCTCGATGATCGCCAGTTGCCGGCCGGGCTCGACGACGTCGCCGACCTGCACGAAGGGCTCCGCGCCGGGCGAGGACGCCCGGTAGTACGTGCCGACCAGCGGTGCCGTGACGCTGACCAGCCCGGCGGGCGGGGCGTCCCCGTCGGGCACGGCGGGGGCGGCCGGGGCGGCGGGCGCCGCCGGCTGCGCGGGGGCGGCGGTGCCCGGTGCGGCGACGGCGGGGGCGGGCGTGGGGGCGGCCGCGACCGGGGCGGACTCCCACTCCACGTCCACGCTGATCCCGCCGGCCCGCAGGGTGATCCGCCGCAGGGTGCCGGGCAGTTCGCCGGCCAGCAGCCGGGTCTGCGCCCGCAGCTCCTCCACGGTCATCGCGCCGTCGGCGCTCCCGCCCGCCGCCTCGGTGGTCTCCTCAGTGCTCGTGCTCATCACGCTTCTCCCAGTCCACTACCGGCTGACGGTCGGGGTGCCCGAAGCGGTCGAACCTGTCCCGGCGCACCTCGACGAGCCGGTCCCCCGGCAGGTCGAGCAGCGGGGCCAGGGCCCGTACCAGGGCGGTCTTGACATTGAGCGCGGTGGCGTACGGCGCGGTGTGCGCGCCGTCCGGCGGCTCGGGCACGATGGCGTCCACCACGCCGAGGCGCAGCAGGTCCGAGGCCGTGAGCCGGAGCGCGTCCGCGGCCCGGCCGGCCTGCTCGGCGGTGCCGAACAGGATGGTCGAGCAGCCCTCCGGGCTGATCACCGAGTAGTACGCGTTCTGCAGCATCAGCACCGTGTTGGCGACGCCCAGGGCCAGAGCCCCGCCGCTGCCGCCCTCGCCGGTGACGACGGAGACCACGGGCACGCGGACCCGGGAGAGTTCGAGGATGCACTCGGCGATGGCCAGGCTCTGGCCCCGCTCCTCCGCGCCGATGCCGGGGAAGGCTCCGGGGGTGTCGACGAGGGCGACGATCGGCAGGCCGAACCGGTCCGCCAGCCGCATCAGCCGCAGCGCCTTGCGGTAGCCCTCGGGGTTGGGCATCCCGAAGTTGCTGCTCACCAGCTCCGCGGTGTCGTGGCCCTTCTGGTGGCCGAGGACGACCACGCTCTGGCCGCCGAGCCGGGCGATGCCACCGACGAGCGCCCGGTCGTCGGCGAAGGCCCGGTCGCCGTGCAGGGCGACGAAGTCGTCGAAGACGTAGCCGATGTACTCGCGCGCGGTGGGCCGCTGGATCGTGCGCGCCAGCGCCACCGTGTCGCGGGTGCTGCGCACGGCTGGGACGGGCGTGGTGAGCGGCTCGGCGCCCGCCGGGTCCGGCAGTTCGGGCACCGAGGGACCGAGCAGGGTCAGCAGCCGGGCCAGGTGCTCGCGCTGGTTCTCGCGCGGCACGACCGCGTCGATCATGCCGTGCTCCAGCAGGAACTCCGCGCTCTGGAAGCCCGGCGGCAGCTCCTCGCGGATGGTGTTGCGGATGACCTGCGGTCCGGCGAAGCCGATCAGGCTGCCCGGCTCGGCGAGGATGACGTCGCCGAGCATGGCGAAGGAGGCGCTGGCGCCGCCGAAGGTCGGGTCGGTGTTGAGGTTGATCACCGGCAGCGCCGCCTCGCGCAGGGCGGCGATCCACTGCGAGGTCTTGGCCATCTGCATCAGGGAGAGCGCGCCCTCCTGCATGCGGGCCCCTCCGGAGGCGGCGACCAGCAGCAGCGGCAGCCGTTCGGCGAGGGCCTGGCGGGCCGCGGCCGCGATGGTCTCGCCGACCACCGAGCCCATGCTGCCGCCCATGAAGCTGAAGTCGAGCACGGCGGCGACCAGCGGGCGGCCCTCGATCGTCAGGCGCCCGGCGAGCACGGCGTCGTTGCGTCCGGTCCTGGCCTGGGCGTCGCGCAGCCGGTCCCGGTACGGCTTGCTGTCGGTGAAGCCGAGCAGGTCGCGCGGCCGGTGGTCGTCGGGGAAGGCGCGGAAGCTGCCCGGGTCGGCGAGCTGCTCGATCCGGGTGTCCGGCGGTATGCGGAAGTGGAACCGGCACTCGGGGCAGACCTTGCGGTTGCGGTCCAGCCGCTTGCCGTAGATGAAGGCGCCGCACGCCCCGCACCTGCGCCACTGGACGTCCTGGCCGGCCCGTACCGGCCCCTGCTGCTGTGTCACGGCGGTGTCCCCCTCCCCTATCCGTGGTCCGGGACCTGCGCGAGCGGCCGTTGCGGCCGGCCGGCGGTGGCCCTGGCGATGCCGAACGGCGGCATGTTGCGGTAGACGGTGTGCGTCCGGGCGGGGTCGACGACGTAGGCCTCGTGGAAGATCCCGACGGCGCCATCGTTGCCGACCGTGCGGTTGAAGCGGGCCCAGGCGGGACGGTGGGCGGCCTCGGTGTTGCGCGAGTACGCCATCAGCTCGTCCATGCTGCGCCAGTACTGGACCATGATCACGGTGCGGTTGAGCCAGGTGCGCGAGCCCAGGAAGCCGTGGTCCTTCTGCTTGTTGAGCTCGATCAGCATCGGGAACATGGCCAGGAAGGACGGCAGCCAGCGGTGCACCTTCCAGAAGCTGTTGATCCTCATCCCGATGAGGAAGAGGACGGTGCCCTCGGGCGGGTCCGCCACCTGGGGTACGGTCTCGACCTTGCCTGCCACGGGGGCGCTCCTCTCGGATCTGCTCGGCTCGGAACGGTGGGTACAGGCTCAGAACGGGTAGCCGCGGGGCGGGACGCTGCTGGTGAGCGTGTGCCAGCGGGTGAAGGCCTCCAGGGCGGCCCGGCCGCCGAAGCCGGAGGCGTTGCCCGACGCACCGACGCCCCCGAAGGGCAGCCGGGGGTCGTGGCCCACGGTCTGGTCGCCGACGTGGACGACGCCGCAGCGGATCCTGCGGGCCAGCGCCCGGCCGCGTTCGGCGTCGGAGGTGTAGACGGCGGCGGTCAGTCCGTGGTCGGAGGCGTTGGCCAGGGCCACCGCCTCGCCGTCGTCGGCGAAGGCGGTGATCGTGGCCACCGGGCCGAAGACCTCGGTCCTGAAGATGTCCATCAGCGGGGTGACGTCGGCCAGGACGGTCGGCGGGAAGTACGGTCCGCGGGCCCGGCCGCCGGTGACCAGCCGGGCGCCCTGGGCGATGGCGTTCTCCACGGCGGCGGCGATCGAGGTGAGCTGCCGCTGGTCGATGACCGGCCCGATCTGCGCGTCCTCGCGGTACGGGTCGCCGATCCGCAGTGCCCCGGCGTGCCGGGCGAGCGCGGCGGTGTACTCCGCGGCCACCTCGCGCTGGACGAGGTGCCGGCGGGCGGCCATGCAGATCTGGCCCTGGTGCAGGAAGGACCCCCAGGAACCGGCGGAGGCGGCCTGTTCGAGGTCGGCGTCCGGCAGGACGACGAAGGCGTTCTGCCCGCCGAGTTCGAGGACCACCCGCTTCAGCAGGCGGCCGCAGGTCGCGCCGATCTCCCGCCCGGCCTCGGTGGAGCCGGTGAACGACACCATGGCCACGTCCGGTGCCTGCACCAGGGCCCGGCCGGTGTCGGCGCCGCCGTGCACCACCTCCAGCACGCCCCCCGGCAGCCCGGCGTCGGCGAGGATCCCGGCCAGGACGCGGCCGCCGGACAGCGGGGTGTGCGGATCGGGCTTCAGCAGCACGGTGTTGCCCAGCGCGAGGGCCGGGGCGACCGAGCGCAGGGCCAGCAGCAGCGGGAAGTTCCAGGGGACGATCACCCCGACGACGCCCAGCGGCACCCGCCGCACCTCGGTCTGCCTGCCGGGGTCGGAGCCGGGGCCGTGCGGGGCCTCGGGCTCCCGCACCAGTTCGGCGGCGTGCCGTAACTCCCCGGCGCCGGCGTGGACCTCGTAGAAGGCCTTGCCGGGGATCGACCCGCCCTCGCGGACCAGCAGGTCCTGGACCTCCTGGGCGCGTTCCAGGAGCAGCCCGGCGGCGCGCTCCAGCACCTCGGCCCGGTCGGTGGCCGGCAGCGCCGCCCAGCCCGGCGCGGCGGCGGCCGCCCGGCGGGCGGCCGAGGCCACGGCACCGGGTCCGGCGAGCGGGACGCCACCCAGCTCCTCGCCGGTGATGATCTCGCGGCTGACCAGCAGCCCGGTCTCGGTCGCTGTGCTCACCTGCGTACCTCGGTCTCGTCGTCGGTGGGGGTGGCGGGGCGCTCGCGGCGGGTCAGCACGGCGAAGGCGGTGACCCGGCCGGCGTCGGCGGTGACGGTCACGTTGACGTCACCGCTGAGCACCGTGTCGGCGAAGCGCGCCAGCTCTCCCTTGAACAGCAGGGTCCAGGGCCCTCCTTCGGGGCCCCGTACGTCGATGTCGCCCCAGCGGCCGCCCACCCGGGGCGGCGCGGCCAGGGCTCGCAGCGCGGCCTGCCGCAGCGACCAGCCGACCGCCGAGGCGCCGCCGGCCGGCAGCCGCAGCGCCTCGGGGCCGTGCCAGGCCACCAGCCTCCGGAAGGAGTCCACGTGGACGTCGCAACTGCCCACCCGCACCACGGTCCTGCCCTCCGCGGACGCCCGCGCCGATTCCTCAGGCATGGACCGGCCGCCCTTCGGCCAGCATGTGCTCGACCATCGCGACGAGGTTCCCGACGGTCAGCCGCTCCAGCATCCGGTCGAGGGTGAGTCTCCCCGCCCAGACTTCGGGGTCGAGTTGCGGCATGACGACCGCCAGCCTTTCCAGACCGCGCCGGCTGATGATTCCGTTCGCGTCGCAGAATTCCTCGTCCGGGACCTCGCCCTGGAGATAGCGGCCGCACCGTTCGACGGAGAGGACCACCGGGACGCAGCATTCGATCCGGAAGAACACGTCGAGCAGGTCGAGCGATTCCAGGCCGAGGTCGGAGGCGAAGGCGAGATCGGGATGGTATTTCTCCGGGTCGATTCCCATCGCCTCCACGACGACGGACCGCACCAATTCCTCGACGTCATAGCGAGGCATGCGCATCACTCCCATCCGGCAGCTCGGCCGGCCGCGGCTTCGGGGCCTTCCCCCACCAGATCCGCCGACCGCCCCGGACCGGACACCTCGCCCCCCGGGCACCGCCCGCAGGGCGCCGGCCCGGACGGCGGCACGGGCTCGCCCTCCTCCGCGGCCGCCAGCGCGCGGCGCAGTCTGCGCAGGCAGCGGGTGCGGATGGGGCCGACCGAGCCCAGCGACATCGACAGCGCCGAAGAGATCTCCTCGTACGAGGCCGGCGGGTCCTCCAGCGCCATCCGCAGCACGCCGCGGCACTGGTCCGACAGGCCGTGGATGGCCCGCAGGACCTCTTCCTTGCGGTGCGCCCGCAGGGTGATCTGCTCGGGGCTCTCGTGGTGGCCGGACAGGACCTCGAGGGTCTGGCTGTCCCCCACCATGACGAGTCGCTTTCCCCGTGTCACCACTTTGAGGGATTCACGCCTCGCCACGGTGGCGAGCCAGTCACCGATCCGGTCCGGGTCGCGAATGCGGTCCACATTCTGCACCAGCCGGAACCAGGTCAACTGCCGTACGTCCTCGGCGTCCACGTCGTTCATCCGGTGGCTCCGGATGACGGACCAGACGAGCCGGCCGAATCGCTCGACCATCTCGTCCCAGGCCGTTTGTTCCCCTCGCGCACACCCCGCCAGAAGCTCCGCATTCCCCTTCCGGGTCATTGGGATTCCTCCGTCTGGAAATTACCGGACTTTCGACGGGTGCGTATTCCATGCAACCCGGCGCGGGGGTTTGCGGGCAAGCGGTGCCCGCTGTCAGCAAGCGGCCTGGCCGCACCTGGACAGCGGTGCGTCCGGTGCGCGGACCGGGTCACGGTGGCGCACGCCTGGGCGCGCCCCACGGCGGCACCGCACGGGTGCGGTGCCGCGGGTGCACCCGACCCTCCCTAGGCCGCCGAAGGCGCGGGGGCGGGGGTCGTCTCGGGGTCGGGGCCGGGTTCGGCCGTGCGCTCGCGGGCGGAGACGCCGAGGCTGACCAGGGCGCAGGCGGCCGCGAGGGCGGCGGTGAGGTACCAGTTGAGCCCCGGGATCCCGGTGTTGTGGGCCAGGTCGAACAGGGCGCCCGCGACCAGCGTGCCGGCCATGTTGCCGAAGCTGCGGAAGAAGTGCATGGCGCCCATCGCGCGCGCCAGCCGGTCCGCCGGGATCCGCCGGGTGACCCACAGGTCGAACGAGGGCGTGAAGAGGATGTCCCCGAAGACCACCACGAAGCAGCCGACCACCACCCACAGCACGTTCCGCCCCGCGCCGAACAGGACGAACGCCAGCGCCATCGCACCGAACGCGACCGCCATGACCTGCCCGGGACGGAAGTGCTTGATCATGAACCGGAAGGCCGGGTACTGCAGCGCCATCAGAGTGATGCCGCTGATCCAGAAGGGCGCCGAGACCGGCAGCCCCTTGACGTACTCCTCCATGAACAGCGGCATGCCGACCAGGAAGCTGATCGACATGATCCAGAACAGGCTGGACAGGAAGAAGTAGCGCGTGCCCGCACCCGCCTTCAGGCCCTTCAGGACCGCGAAGTTGACCAGCGGGGTCGCTGCGGCGGCCGCCCGGTCCTGCTCCTCGTCGCGCGGGATGACGAAGACCGCGGCCAGGCAGTAGCCCGCGAAGAGCGCGAAGACCACCCCGAACAGCACGCGCATGTCGGCCCACAGGAAGAGCCCGCCGACGACCGCACCGGCGATGACGCCGGTCTGGCAGGCCATCTGGAAGTACGAGAAGGCCTTCGCGCGGTGCTCCTCCGGCAGCGCGCCCAGGATGTTCTTCAGCCCCGGGAAGGACATGCCCGACCCGAAACCGACGAAGAAGGCGCACAGACCGTACGCAACGAGCCCGTCCGCGAAGCCCATCAGGCCGAGGGCGACGGCCTCCAGGGCGATGCCGGCGATGACGCTGCCGCGGGTGCCGAGGCGGGCGCCCAGCCCCTCGTAGAAGAAGGTGGAGGACAGCCGGCCCACGTAGGTCAGGAACATCACGAACCCGGCCCAGAAACCGCTGTACTCGACGCCCAGGGTGGAGACGAGGTGCGGGAAGTAGATGTAGTTGCCGACGTGCGCCAGCGCGATGCCGACGCAGACACCGGCGAGCGTCCTTTTCGCCGTTGCGTTCACGAGTCCGACCTCTCGTCGTGGTGCAGGCCGACCTTCCCTCCCGAGGGGGTCGCCCGCAGGGACCTGATCTCCTGCGCGACGGCCTGGCGGTCGACCACCACGCCTGCCGCGACGGTGAGTTCGGGCAGGGTGGACAGCGGTTCTTCCTTGGCGGCCGCCGGGAGCAGGTTGAAGGTCGCGGGGGCGCCTTCGTGAAGAAGATCCGGCGAGGGTGCCGACCCGGACACCTCGTCGAAGAAGAGCCGGTTGTCCAAGGTGGCGGCGCGCAGCAGGCCGTGCCGCAGGGCGGCGCGCTCGCGCGGGTCGTCGCCGGCGAGCCGGTCGAGCTCCCCGAGCAGGCTGTAGCCGTGGAAGGCGCCGGTGTTGCCGCAGTCGGTGCCGACCAGCATGCCGCGGCGGGACAGGGCCCGGAGGCTGTTGGCCCGCATGGTGGCGAGCGCGGCGGTGCGGGTGTCCTGGCAGCCGAAGCGGATGCCGAAGGGCTCCTCGACGCCCGCGACGAAGTCGAGGTTGGCCGGGTCCTGGGTCTCGCGGAAGCCGGGCCTGCCGTACTCGCGCCGGAAGTCCTCCCGCTCCATGACCATCGGGTACAGCCCGCCGAGGGTGGAGACGAAGCGCGCCCCCTCCAGGGCGTGCCAGTCCTGCGCCGTCAGCTCCAGGTCGCGGACGGGGTGGGCGAAGAGCCGGAAGCCGTACGCGTACGCCTGCAGGACCTCCTCGCGGGTGTTGCAGTCGAGGATCGCGGGCAGCCCGTGCGCGTGGACCACCCGCGCGACGTGCTCCAGCACGGGCGCGGGCAGCCGCGAGAAGCGCCGGGCCGTGCCGGGCTGCTCGGTGCCGTCGGTGAACATGACCTTGAGGAAGGTCGCGCCGCGCGCGCGGTTGGCGGTGATCAGCGGCTCCAGGTCGTCGCCGACCCCGAGCATGAAGACCGGAGCGGGGAACTCCACGCCGTGCCCGGTCAGTCCCTCGCCGTCGCGCATGGAGGTGGCCGCGTAGCCGCAGTGCGCCAGCCGCGGGTACGGCACCGGGGACGTGGCGCGGCCGGCCTCCCAGGCGTCGGCGACCAGCGGGAAGCCGAACATGTCGACGACGTGCGTGACGCCGTGGAAGAGGTACGACAGGGCGGAGATCCGCGCGTCGTCGAGGGAGTCGTCGAAGTTGGCGGGCAGCGCGAGGTGGGCGTGCGCCTCGACGAAGCCCGGCCACAGCTCCGGCTCGCCGCCGGCCCGGACGTCCCGGTCGGCGACCGCCTCGATCCGGGTGAAGACCCCCTCGCCGACCTCCACGTCGTACAGCGTCTGCGGGTCGAGGAGGGGGACGGCGACGCGCCGGAGCGCGCTCACCGGGCGACCTGGACGGACAGGTCGACGGCGATCCGGTCCAGCGCCGCCTCGCAGCGGCCCCCGGCCTCCGCGCGGCCGTTGCCGGTGAAGATCACGTGGCCGAGCCAGTCGAAGTTGCTCTTCGACAGCCGCGCGACACCGGTGCCGGGGGCGCGGTAGCTGAGGGCCTCGACGAAGCCCGGCTGCTCGTTGAGCGCGGTGAAGTCCACCGCGCGCAGGGTGCCCTCGACCGGCGAGCCGAACCAGCGGCCGCTCGCGGTGACCGTGCCGGGGAAGGGCAGGTCCGGCGTCTGACCGAGCGCCTGGCGGATGACCTCCAGGTAGGGGTCCACCCCGCTGGAGATCTTCATCAGCTGCGGCACGATGCCGCCGATGAGCCGGCCGTTGACCTCGCACAGCACCGGGCCGTCGGCGGACAGCAGGTACTCGGCGTGGATGAAGCCGAAGTCGATGCCGAGGGCGCGCAGCGCCTTCTCGTTCATCTCGAACAGCTCGTCCTGCAGCGGGTGGCCGCGGAAGTACGTCGCGCCCATCTCGATGAAGTACGGGAAGCCGCTCAGGCAGCGGTCGGTGATGCCGAGGTTGACGATCTCCCCGCCGTCCAGCACCACGGCCTCGACGGAGACCAGCTCGCCCTCGACGAACTCCTCGACGACGACGTCCGGGATGCGGGTGACGCCGCGCCCGTAGTCGGCGACCTCCGCCAGGTCGGCGAGGTAGGCCGCCAGGTCCTCCTCGCCGGTGAGGTGCAGGACGTGCAGGCTCGCCGTGCCGTCGGAGGGCTTGACCACGCACGGGAAGCCCACCTCGCGGATCGCGGCCTCCACCTCGTCCAGGGCGCGGGCGTGCGCGAAGCGCGGCTGGCGCACGTCGGTGCCGGCGAGGGTGAGCCGGGTGCGGTGCTTGTGGCGGGCGTTGAGGGCGCCCTCCACGCTCATCCCGGGCAGGCCGAGGGCGCGGGCGACGGAGGCGGTGTGGACGGTGTGGTACTCGCTGTAGGTCGTCACGCCGTGGACCGGGCTGCTCGCGTGCACCTCCTTCGCCAGCTGCTCCAGCGCGTCGATGGAGAACGCGGACTCGCTGGTGATCACCCGGCAGCGGGGGTGGGCGAAGGCCGGCTCGGCGAGCGGTGACGCGGCGACGTAGAAGCCGGGGTCGGCGCTGACCAGCGTCACCTCATGGCCCAGGGACAGGGCGTTGGCGATGCCGGCGACGCCGTTCGGATTGCATTCGACCATCAGTACGTGCATGAGAACCCCCTCGGTTGGTGCGGGATCGGATTCAGTGCGCGGAGCACGGCGGGCAGGTGGAGGCCGAGCGCGGCCATCACCTCCTGGTGGTCGCCGCCCTCGGACGGCCAGCCGTGGCCGGCGCCGACGGAGGTGACCTCGCAGGCCGGCAGCAGCAGCGCGAGGGCCTCGGCGACGCCGCCCTCGGTGCGGTGCTCCTCGACGACGACGAAGCGGCGGTGGTGGCGGGCGAGTTCGGCCGCGGCGCGGGAGAGGTGGGCGTGGTCCAGGTAGGTGAGGTGGGCGTGCGCGGTGCCGGGGCACTCCGCGCGGGCGGCCAGCGCGAGCCGGGTGCCCTCCTCGCCGACCGAGACCAGGCACCGCTCGCCGGCGGCGCCGGAGCCGTGGTGCTCCCAGGTGACGGTGCCGCCCTCCGCGACGGGCGCCCGCAGGCTCTCGTACGCGGCGTTGCGGCCGGTGCGGATGTAGTGCGGACGTCCGGAGCGCACCGCGGCACGGACCACGGAGCGCATCTCGGCCTCCCCGTACGGCGCGGCGATCGTCACGCCGGGGATGCTGCGCAGGACGGCCAGGTCCTCCAGGCAGTGGTGCGTCGTGCCGAACCACGCGCCGGACACGCCCGCGTACGGGGCGACCACGGTGACGCCGGCGCGCAGGTAGCCGAGGGTCAGCTTCAGGCTCTCGGCGGCGCGCAGCGCGGCGAAGGGGGCGAAGGTCGAGACGAACGGCTTCCATCCGGCGGCGGCCAGACCGGCCGCCATGTCGACCATCGCGGCCTCCGCGATGCCGAGGTTGAGGAACCGTTCGGGGTGCGCCCGCTGGAAGGGGTGCCCCTTGCCGCCGAGGTCGGCCTCCAGGCACAGGACCCGGTCGTCCCCGGCGGCGAGCGCGGCGAGTTCGGCGCGGTAGGCGTCGCGCCCGGACAACGTCATCGCAACGGTCCCTTCCACGGAGCGGCGCACACGGCGACCGCGAGGGGACGAGTGGCGGTGTCCCCGCCGAAGGCCCCGAACCGGCCACGGTGGTGCGCCCGCTGGAAGGGGTGCCCC
>NZ_JARAVL010000012.1:151118-182927 GCF_033792725.1 Streptomyces sp. PA03-5A
CACGGAGCGGCGCACACGGCGACCGCGAGGGGACGAGTGGCGGTGTCCCCGCCGAAGGCCCCGAACCGGCCACGGTGGTGCGCCCGCTGGAAGGGGTGCCCCTTGCCGCCGAGGTCGGCCTCCAGGCACAGGACCCGGTCGTCCCCGGCGGCGAGCGCGGCGAGTTCGGCGCGGTAGGCGTCGCGCCCGGACAACGTCATCGGATCAGTCGCTTCCACTGGGCGGCGCGCGCGGCGTCGATCGTCACGTAGTGCGAGGCGGCCTTCCCCTCGACGGGCGGCACGCCCTTGCCCTTCACGGTGTGCGCGACGACCGCGAGCGGGTGGGTGGCGGCCGACCGGTCGGCGGCGAACAGGGCCGACAGCGCGCCCAGGTCGTGGCCGTCGACCTCGGCGGTGTCGAAGCCGAAGGCCGCGAAGCGCTCCGCGAGGTGCGGCAGGGGGGAGATGTCGGCCACCATGCCGTCGTTCTGGCCGCCGTTGCGGTCCACGACCAGGACGAACCCGCCGAGCCGCTGGGCGGCCGCGACCTGGCAGGTCTCCCATACCAGGCCCTCCTGGAGTTCGCCGTCCCCCGCGACGGCGATCGCCTTGCCGGTGCCGCCCTGCAGCCGTTGCGCGAGCGCCCAGCCCGCGGCGTACGCCACGCCGTGGCCGAGGCTCCCGGTCGGGAACACCACGCCCGGCACCTTGGGTCCCGGGTGGCCGGTGTAGGGCCGGCCGGCCAGACCGTAGTGCGGGGCGGGGTTGTCCGGGATCACGCCGGTGACGTGGAGCGCGGCGTACAGGCCGGCGGCGGCGTGGCCCTTGCTCAGGACGACCTGAGTGCCGTCGTCCGCCGCGGCGGCGTGGTCGAGGGCGGCGACGAGGACGTCGAGGACGGACAGGCTCCCGCCCAGGTGGCAGCCGCGGGGGCTCGCCGCCATGTCGACGACGAGTTCGCGGGCGCGGCGGGCCCGTTCGACGAGCGGCCGGTGCGCGGTCTCCCGTACGGCGGTCGCGGGCGTCATGCCGCGCCGCCGGAGGTGAACCAGTGGCGGACGGCGTCGGCGAGGACGCCGCGGGCGCGGCGGTACTCGTCGGCCGGGAGGCGTTCGGCGTCCGTGTGGTCGAGGGAGGCGTCGCCGGGCCCGTAGGCGACCATGGGGACGCCGTGCCAGGTCGTGGCGAGGGTGTTCATGTCGGAGGTGCCCTTCTTGACGACGTGCCGGGGCCGGATGCCGGCGCGCGCGAACGCGCGGCCGAAGGACCTGGCCAGGGTGGTGGCGCGGCCGCCCGCGACGCCGGGGGTGGCGCGGAGCACCTCGACGGCGAGGCCGTCGCCAGGGGCGTCGAGCACCAGGGCGGCCTTGCGGACGGTGGCGAGGTCGGCGTCCGGCGGGATGCGGAAGTTGAGCGTGCCGACGGCCCGCTGGGCCTCCCGGGAGTCGTGGGTGCGGACGTCGATGAGGGCGCTGAGCGCGTCGGGCGCGTGGGCGGCGACGGCGGCGCGGATGCCGGCGACGGCGCGCAGCAGCAGGTCGGGCGCGGTGACGGCGCCCATGCCCGCGGAGTGGCCGCTGGCGGCGGTGGCCGTGAGGCGGAGCTTGAACAGGCCGAAGTAGCCGAGGGTGAGGGTGCCGGAGCCGCTGGGCTCGCCGACGACGACGGCGTGGGCCGGGTAGTGGTCGCGGGCGTGGAAGGCACCCTTAGCTGAGGAGACCTCCTCCTCGACGGCGCCGACGACCCGCAGCTGGCCGTCGTCCGGGACGTCGGCCGCGGCCAGCACCTCCAGGAACGCGGCGAGGCTCCCCTTGGCGTCGACGGTGCCCCGGCCGGAGAGTTCGCCGTCCCGCCAGGCGGCCGGCCAGTGGTGCGGCACGGTGTCGAGGTGCCCGAGGAGCAGCAGGCGGCGCGGGCCGTCCCCGCGGGTGGCGACGAGGTTGCCCACGGCGTCGATGTGCGCGTCGATGCCGTGCCCGGCGCACCACTCGCGCAGGTAGGCGGCGAGTTCGTGCTCGTCCCCGGAGACGGAGGGGATGCCGGCGGCGCGGCCGAGCAGGGTCAGGTCCTGCTCGGGGGGCGCCTCGCGCCAGAACCGGGTCCAGCCGGTGGGCTCGGCCAGGGTGTGGGGGCCGGTGATGGCGACGTCCCCGGTCCCGTCGAGGGCGAGTTCGGCGGCGCGGACCTTCTGCCGCATGCGGCCGCCCGCGTACCGCGCGGCCTCGCCGGGGTGGGCGTGGCGGAGCGTCGACGCCGGGTCGGCGGGGTCGGTGAGCAGTCCGGCGGTGCCGGTGACGAGGCGGAGGTGGTCGGCGTCCAGGGCGCGCGCGAGGGCGGCGGCCAGGACGTCGGCGTCCACGTTGAGGGGGGCGCCCCCGTCGCGGTCGCGCACCGGCGGCGACACGCACACCACGTCGTACGCGTCCAGCAGGGCGCGCAGCGCCGCCGTGTCGACGTCCTGCGGGACCCCGGCCCGGTGGTCGCGCACGACGCGGCTGCGGCCCTCGGGCGTGACGGTCTTCAGCGGCCGGTTGGCGCGCCCGCCGACGAGCCCGCCGCGGGCGGCGACGGCGGTGAGGACGGTACGGCCCAGGTCGCGCAGGCCCGCCTCGACCGAGGGCAGGGTGACCCGCTCGTAGGCGTCGACGATGTGCGTCATCTCCTCGGGCGGGCAGTAGCGCACGGTGTCGCCGCTCGCGAGGCGCAGTTCGGGCATGGCGCGCCCGAGGGCGGTGTAGTGCCGCTCGATGCCGACGGCGCCGCCCGCCACGAGCAGGACGCGGGCGCCGCGGGCGACGAGGTCGGACAGCTCGTGGAGGATCGCGCCGCGGGCGAGGGTGGCGCTGCCCACCTTGACGACGTACAGGGGCCGGTACGGGGACGTCACGGTGCCACCGCCGTCCGGGGCAGGCCCTCGGTCTCGTCGAGGCCGCAGAGCAGGTTCATCGCCTGGACGGCCTGCCCGGCCGCGCCCTTGACCAGGTTGTCCAGGGCGGCGACGGCGACGGCCTGGTCGTCCTTGACGACGACGGCGACCTCGGCGACGTTGGAGCCCACGACCGCCTTGAGCATCGGGAAGTCCTGCGGCGCCCTGGGCGCGGGGCGCACCTTGACGAAGGGGCGGCCCTTGTAGGCGCGTGCGTAGGCGCGCTTGACGTCCAGGCCGGTCACGCCCTCGCGCAGCCGGGCGTACCCGGTGACGAGGATGCCGCGGGGCACGTCGAGGCTGTGGCTGGTGAAGCGCAGCTCGGGCACGGTGCCGGTGAGGTCGGCGATGGCCTGCCGGATCTCGGGGGCGTGCCGGTGCCCGAAGGGCTTGTGGACACGGAAGTTGCCGGCCCGCTCGGCGGGGTGCTCGCCGCTGTCCCGGCCGCCGCCGGTGGAGCCGGTCTTGGCGTCGACGACGACCTCGGGCAGCGCGAGCCCGTCCGCGAAGAGCGGGTGCAGGGCGTAGACCGAGGCGACGGCCATGCAGCCGGGCAGGTTGACGAAGCGGCCCTGCGGGACGGCCGGGGACAGCTCCGGGACGTAGTACGCGAAGTCCTCGGCGGCCGGCTGCTCGGCGGTGCGCGGGTAGTGGGCGCGGACCTCGCCCGGGTCGCGCAGCCGGAAGTCGCCCGCGACGTTGAGGACCCGCTTGGCGTGCCCGGACAGCAGCGGCAGCAGCCCGGGCAGTGTGCCGGTGGGCAGGCAGGAGATGGCGACGTCGACGTCGTTGCCTTCGTCGGCCAGCTCCCGCAGCGGGCGCAGCGTCAGCCCCGCGGCACGCGGGTGGTTGCGCAGCCACGGGTGGACGGCGCCGAGCGCGGCACCGGCGGCGCGTTCGGCGGACAGGAAGGCGAGCTCCACGCCGGGGTGGTCCAGCAGCAGCCGGACGAGCTCTCCCCCGCTGTAGCCGCTGGCCCCCGCGACGGCGACCCGGACCGTGCCGGGCGTGGTGTCAGCCAAGGCGGGCCGCCTTCTCGTAGGGACGGCGGAAGTCGCCCTCCTGGACGAGCTTGCGGATCGCGTCGGGCCGGCGGGCGACCTTGGCGAAGGCGTCGGCGTAGCGCAGGATGCGCTCGTACTCGACCGGGGAGCGCAGCTCGCGGCAGAGCACGAGCGTGGTGTCGAGCATGTGCCGGATCACCGGGAAGTCCTGCGGGGTGTGGTCGCGCACGGCGCCCGGGTTGAGGGTGAAGGGGTGACCGCCGCCGAAGCCGGCCCGGTGCACGAAGGGCAGGTGGCAGGGGATGGGCGTGTTCTGCCACTCGCGGGCCGGTACGCCCTCGGCGACCAGCAGCTCGTGGACGGCCTCCTTGACCGCGTACGCGGGCAGGTCCGCCAGGCCGATCGCCTCGGGGTGCAGGGTGACCCGGTACATGTTGTAGGCGTGGACGTGGCCCTCGGGCACGTACGGCGGGGTGAACAGGCCGGTGTCCTTCAGGGCCTCGCCGAGCAGGGCGGCGTTCCGGGCGCGGACCGCGTCGTAGTACGGCAGCCGCTGCAACTGGCTCGCGCCGAAGGCGGCGGCGATCCAGGCCATGCCGTAGTCGATGCCGTGCCGGTCGAGGTAGGCCGTGGCCCGGTCGTACGACTCCTGCTCGGCGAAGAAGGCGATGCCGCCCTCGCCGCCGAGCGGGAAGTTCTTGTCGGCCATCAGGCTCTGCCCGGCGGCGTCGCCGAAGGAGCCGGCCACGCGGTCGCCGACGCGGGCGGAGTGGGCGTGCGAGGCGTCCTCCACCAGGGCGAGGCCGCGGCGGTCGGCCAGGGCGCGCAGCGCGGTCACGTCGGCGGGCAGGCCGTGGACGTGGACGGGCATCAGGGCGCGGGTGCGCTCGGTGACCGCCGCCTCGGCCGCGGCCGGGTCCATGCAGTAGGTGCGCGGGTCGACGTCGACGAAAACCGGGACCGCGTGCGCGGCCACGACGGCCTGCGCGGTGGCGATGAAGGTGAACGCCGGGACGATCACCTCGTCGCCGGGCCGGACGCCCGCGCCGACCAGCGCCATGTGCAGGCTGGAGGTGCCGCTGGCGGTGGGCAGCGCGAACGCCGCGCCCACGTAGGCCCGGTAGGCCTCGGCGAAGTCGGCGACGACCTTGTCGGGGTCCTGCCGCTGGGCCAGCAGGAGGTTGAAGACGTCCTCCTTGGTGATGACCGGGAAGAGGGTGCGGCGCAGGTCCCTGGGGATGACCGGCGCGCCGCCGAGGGCGGCCAGTTCGGCGGTCACGTCGTCGGGGTGCGGCAGCGGCAGGGGTGCCGCGGGGAAGTCGGTGATCATGAGTCAGCTCCCGAGAGGTCGCCCGGCGGGGCGGCCTGGGTGAGGGCCATCCGGACGCAGGCGGCGACCAGCGGGCTCAGCCGGTAGTTGAACTGCACGCCGGGCACCAGTCGCGGGTCGGCCTCCTCCTGCGTCCACATGGTGCGCAGGTCGTACGCGCCGAAGATCTTGAGCCGTTCGGCGCGGGCCCACACGGCGGGGTCGTCGGTCAGGACCGCGGCGGCCGGGCCGAAACCGAGGCCGGTGAGGTCGACGACGAGCACCGGCTCGGTGCCCGCGGCGGCGAGCCGGGCCAGGTCGTGGGCGTTGCCGGCGTCAAGCTCGACCAGGTCGTACGGGACCGGGCCCGCGGCGTCGCCGGTGGCGCCGGCGACGGCGGTGATGCCGAGCCAGTCCAGGAACGCGCGTTCCCGGTCGCCGGCGCCCGGCCGGGCGGCGACGCGGTCGCCGTGGCCGATGCCCTGCCCGGCGAGCGCCCCGTGCAGGGCGCCGCTGCGGCTGTTGAACAGCGCGGCCCTGGCGCGGCCGGTGCGCCGGGTGAGCAGCCGCTCCAGGCCGGGCAGTTCGCGGTCGCTCTTCTCGATGCTCATCACCACGCCCGAGGTGAGGACCCGGGTGAGCACCGTGGCGGTGTCGAACGCTTCCATGGGTGGGGTTCTCCTCCGTCTGCCGGTTACGCGGCGGTGGCGGCGGACTCGGGCCGGTAGGTCTCGACGACGTAGTCCGCGAGGTGGCCGGCCACGTCCACGCCGTGCTTGGCGGAGGAGCGGGCGAACTCGGGGTTCGCGTTGACCTCCAGGACCATCAGCTCGCCGGTGGTGCGGTCCTCGACGAGGTCGACCCCGTAGAAGCCCTCGCCGAGCGCGTCCACCACCTGGGCGCAGCGCTTCTCCATCTCGCGGGTCAACGGGACCCGTACGACCTCGGCTCCGAGGTGGGTGTTGGTGCGCCAGTCCGGCGAGACCCGCCGGATGGCGACGACGGGCGTGCGGCCGACGACCACGATCCGCAGGTCGTGGCCGGGCTTGTCGACGTACCGCTGGACCAGGACGGGGAAGAGCTTGCCCGCGGCGTCCGCGGACTCCCGTCCGCCGATCCACGCCTCGACGCACTCCTCGCTGGTCATCCGGGAGACCCCGCGGCCCCAGGAGCCGCTCACCGGCTTGATGACGGCGGGCAGTCCGACCTCGCCGACCGACTCGCGGACCTGCGCGTAGCTGAAGGCGTGGAAGGACTCCGGGTGGGGGACGCCGTGCCTGCTGAACAACAGGGCCTGCAGGCCCTTGTCGTTGCAGGTCTCGATCGTCGTCGCGCGATTCAGCGCGGGAACTCCGCTGAATTCCAGCCGGCGGGCCACATTGACGGCCTCGCGGTGCGAGAGATTGCGGATGAGTGCGAGGGCGGGCGGTTTCTTCCGGCCCGTCACCAGCCCCGCCAGGTCCTCCAGCAGGACCGGGCGGACCGCGAGCCCCCGCGAACGCAACGCCTCCAGGAGGAGTTTCTCGTCGGGGCGCAGGACGGTGGCCGACAGCAGCACCTCTAACCCGGCGTCGGACCCGGTCACTCGCCCCAGTCCTCTTCGACCTCGGGCGCGAGCTCTATCCGTGCGCCGGCCTCGGACTTCTCGACGACCTCGTGCTCCTGGCCGCAGGCCGCGCACTCGGTGATCTCGCCCTTCAGCCAGTCCTGCCGGACCGGGATGTCCGTGTCGCACACCAGGCACTGGAGCGCCGCGACAGGAGCAGTCATTTCTCTTTCCTTTCCACTGCATTCCGGGGCGGAAAAAGCAACTTCAGAATCCCCCGCCGGCAACTCGGCGGTCCAGCGGGTTCGCCGCCGTCCTCGTGATACGGCCATCGGGATCCTCAATGGGAAACCGGCCCGTCCGGCGCGCACACCGGCACCGGGGTTTCCCGCGAAAGTGGAATTCACCTTGCTGCGGTGCGACCACGGTGCGGATCACGGTGCGACGACGGTGCGGATGAACATCCGGGGAACGGACGGTGACGGCGGCATCCGTCGAACGATGTGTTCGATAAGTCCGTTATGTGGATGCTAGCTTCGGCCCGTGAACGACTCGGGCCTGCTCACCCTCGACACGCCGCTCCCACCGGCCACCCGCCGCACCCCGCGGCTCCTCCACTGGGTCACCGCGCTCCCCGTGCTCGCGCTGCTCGGCTGGTCCGTCACGACGGCGGAACTCCACGGGGACATCCGGTACGTCCTGGCGTGCCTGCGGACCGCCGGCGCGGACGGCCTCTCGCCCTCCGAGACGTTCACCCACCGGCCGTTCTTCTACCGGTGGTTCGTCGCCGGGCTGGACTCGGTCACGGCCGGACCGGTCGCCGTGCGCGAGATGATCATCCGGCTCGCCGGAATCCTGCTGTGCGCGGCCGCGGCGCTGGTGCTGCGCTGGGCCATGGCACGCCGTCTGCCGCGTCGCGACGCGACGATCACGGCCGCCGTGGTAGGGCTCTCCCTCGCGTTCGCGCCGCGGACCGACTTCCTGCAACCCGAGTGGGCCGCGACGCTGCTGTCGGTGGTGGCGGTCGCCTTGGTGCTGGGCCTCGACCGGCCGTGGACCGCCGCGCTCGTGGCGTCGTTGCCGCTGGCGCTCGCGGTGCTGATGAAGTACTCCACGGCGGCGACGGCCGCGATGGCGCTGCTCGTCGTCCTCGCCGTCGACCGGCTCAGGGCGTTGCTGCTCGCCGGGACGACGGTGGCCGGCGGGGCCCTGCTCTTCGCGATCAGTCTGTGGTCGGGGTCCCACGAGTGGCAGTGGGTCCGCGACATGCCCCGGATCAACAAGGGGGCGCTGACCCGGCAGGGCGTGGACCCCGCCTTCCTGCTCGACAGGGCCGCCGACTTCCTGGCGAACCGGGTCTACTTCAGCCCGATGGTCGCCCTGCTCCCCGCCGCGCTGCTGCTGTTGCTGTCCCGTCAGGCGGACCGGCGCAAGCGGGTGGAGTGGGCCGTGCTGGCGGTGCTGGTCTGCGCCGGCTGCCTGGCCGCGGTGGCGGTGCAGGGCAACTGGTTCGCCTACCACGCCGCCGCCCTGCCGGTCTTCGCCGCGGCCGTGTGGGGCCTGGCGGTGGCCCGCTGGTACGCGGACCTCAAGCGGCCGCCGCTCTTCCTGACCGCGGTCACGGCGCTGTACGCGGTACTGGTGCCCCTCGCCTCCCTCGCGCCCGCCTGGGCCCAGGGGACGGCGGCGGGCTGGCTGGCCGGCGCTGTCGCCCTGGCCGCGGCGTGCGCCGACCTGCGCCTGGCCCGTGACGGTGCGCGCCGCCCCGGCACCGCCCGGTGGCGTCGCGCCGCCCTGGCCCCGGTCGCGCTCTGCGGGGCGTTGTGCGTGGCGGTGACGGTCTGGCCCTCCTCCCCGCACCTGATGAGCCGTGCCGGGGTGAGCTCGACCAACGCCGAGTACCTGCGGACCAGCGCGGACAAGGCCGCCGCGGCGGACGCGGTGCGCCGGCGGATCCCCGACGGCGCGCCCGTGCTCTACCTGGCCTTCGGCGACGACGCCTACTTCGTGGACCACCCGGTGCGGTGCCGGTACCCGATCCCCACCTTCCTGCAGCGCGTGCGGTACCTGCCGGACGTGAGCGCGCTCCGGTCGCACGCCGAGAACGCCCGCTGCATCACCGAGGACCCGGCGCCCTACGCCGTCCTGCAGCGCGCCTGGTTCGACCTGGACCGGGTCGACCCCTCGGTCGCGGCCCGCATCGAGGAGGTCTACGACTGCCCGGAGACCGCGGACCCACGGGACCTCGTCGTCTGCCGGCTCCGGGCGGGCCGCGGGTAGCGCCGCCCGGAGCAGGCCGCGCGCTCAGTGCACCGCGAGGCGCAGCGCGAAACCGATGAGCAGCACTCCGGTGACGCGTTCGACGCGGGCCCGCACCACGGGCCGGCGCAGTACCGCGCCGACCCGGTCGACCACGACGACGTAGGTGCCGAACCAGGTCACGTACAGCACGGCGAAGACCAGCGAGAGCAGGAGCGCGCGCGGCAGGACGCTGCCCTGGGCGGGCAGGAACTGCGGGAGGAAGGTCACGAAGAACAGGGCGACCTTCGGGTTGAGGGAGTTGGACAGGAAGCCCTGCCGCAGGTGGGCCGCGCCGTTCGGCGGCGGGTCCCCGTCCGCCGGCTCCGGGGAGTCGGCGGCGCGGCGGGCCGCGCGCAGGGTCGTGAAGCCCATGTACAGCAGGTAGCCCGCGCCCACGGTGCGCAGCACCGTGAAGGCGACCGTCGAGGCCATCAGCAGCGCCGAGACCCCGAGCGCGGCCGAGGCGATGTGCACGCCCAGCCCGAGCACCCCGCCCACCATCGTCAGCAGCCCGCCCGCGCGGCCCGCTGCCAGGGCGTTCCTGGTGATCAGCGCCTGGTCGGGCCCGGGGATCACGATCAGGACGAGCGAGGCGGCGGCGAAGGTCAGCACGGCGGCGTCCGCAGCCGGGCGGCGAGCGCGCGGAGCACGACCGCGCTGTGCTCGCGCAGGTAGAAGTGGCCACCGGGGAAGGTGCGCACCTCCACCGGAAGGGTCGTCAGCTCCTGCCAGGCCGCCAGTTCGGCCTCGCCGACCCGGTCGTCGCGGCCGCCGAAGACCGTCACGGGGACCTCCAGCGCGGGCCGGTCCCCCCAGCGGTAGGTTTCCACGATCGTGTAGTCCGCCCGCAGCGGCACCGCGACCAGCGCCCGCAGCTCCGGTTCGTCCAGCACCTCCCGCGGGATGCCGCCGTGCAGCCGGGAGACCTCCGCCAGCAGTTCGTCGTCCGGCAGCAGGTGCAGCCCCCGCGAGGTGCGCGGCAGGTGGGGCGCCGGGAAGCCGGAGACCACCAGGCGCTCCGGGAGCCTGCGGCCCGCCTCGCGCAGGGCGCCGGCCAGCTCGTACGCCACCAGGGCACCGAGGCTGTGCCCGAAGAACGTGTACGGCGCGCCGAACGCCACCTGCTCGGTGAGCGCGGCGACCAGTGTCCCCATCGAGGTCAGCGGGGGTTCCCCGAAGCGCGACCCGCGGCCGGGCAGCTGCACGACGTGCAGTTCGACGCCGGTCAGGGCGCGCGCCCAGCGGACGTACTCGGCGGCCGAACCCCCGCCGTGGGCGAAGCAGTACAGCTTCGGAGCGCCGGGCCGGGCGGGCCCGCTGACCAGCCAGCGGGCCGACAGTTGGGTGATCACGGCGGGACTACCTCCCCAGGGGGGCCGGTCGGACGGCGACGAGATGGGCCGCGAGGGCGTCGGCCGTCGGGTGGTCGGCGATCGCCTTGGGTGTCGTGTCGATCCCCAGGTCCTCCTCCAGGCGCCCGCACAGGTCGAGGGTGGTCGCCGAGTCGAAGCCCAGGTGGTCCAGCGGCAGCGTCGGGTCGATCTCGTGGGGCGCGACGTCGAGGAGTTCCGCCAGGAAGGCGACGATCCACTCCCGCATCTGCTCGTACGTCATCGTGTCTCCTCCGTCAGCGGCTCGGACGGGCCGAGCAGCCCCTCCAGGTGGCCGTCGAGCGCTTCCACCGTCGTGTACTGCAGGACCGTGCCGACGGGCACGGTGATCCCGAACGCCGTGCGCAAGGACGCGACCAGCCGGGCCGCGAGCAGCGAGTCGCCGCCCGCCTCCAGGAAGTCGTCGGCGAGGTCGGCGCTGCCGAGGCCGAGCACCTCGCGCCAGATCTCGACCAGCTTGCGCTGGCGGTCGGTGCGCGGCGGCTTCGCGGGCCGGCCGCGCGCGGCGGTGCGGGCGCCGGCCTTGGCGAGCGCCTTGCGGTCGACCTTGCCGGTGCCGCTGAGCGGCAGCTCGGTCAGCGCGAACAGCTGGGCCGGCACCATGTGGGCGGCCAGCTGCCCGGCGGCGAAGTCCCGCAGCGCGTCGGGGGCGAAGCGGCTGCGCCGGTCGGGGCCGCGTGCCACGAGGACGTCGAAGCCCACCGAGCCGGGGCCGCCGTCGCGGGGCGTGAGCACGGCGCTGTCGGTGAAGCCCGCGGCGGCGAGTTCGGCCGCCCACTGCGCGCGGTCGAGCAGCGGGTGCGTGGTGCGCAGTTCGGTGTCCTCGAAGGTGTCGAAGCCCTGCTGGAGCCCCATCACCAGGTCGAACCACGGGTGGAAGGCGGTCTGCTCGACGATCAGCAGGGTCCCGCCGGGGGCGAGCAGCCCCCGCAGGGTGCGCAGCGTGCGGCGCACCTGACGGGTGTCGTGCAGCACGCTGGCGGCGACGACCAGGTCGGCGGTGTGGTCCTCGAAGCCCTGGGTCTGCGGGGGCGCGTCCAGGTCGAGCAGGTCGCAGCGCAGGAAGGGGTGCTCCGTGCCGAGGACCTCGCGGGCCCGGTCGGTGAAGTAGCGGGAGATGTCGGTGAACAGGTACTCCGTGGGCGCGGTGCGGCCGGCGGGCAGCAGCGGGAGCAGGTGCCGGGTCAGCGAGCCGTAGCCCGCGCCGACCTCCAGGACGCGCAGCGGCCGGTCGGCCGGCCATCCGGCGGTGAGGCGGCGCACCGCTTCCGTGGCGACGGCGTACGTCGGGCCGAACAGCCGCTCGTAGACGCCGGGGGTGCGGTCGGAGGCGTACAGCTCGGCGGAGTGCACGCTCTGGGTGAGGACCCCGGCGACGTCCCCGGCCAGGGCCAGCATCCAGTCGGTGACGTCCTCGGGGATGCCCAGCACCTCGCCCAGCACGGTGCGGCTGCGGGCGGCGAGCGCGTCGGGGATGCCGTCCGCGGCGGGCGGCCGTGCCGCCACCGCCCGGGCCAGCCAGCGCTCGTAGCGCGGGGCGACACCGGCGGCGTCGTCGGGCAGGCCCAGGCGGCGGAAGGCGGTGCCGACGGCGGTCGCGTACACCTCGTTCAGCACGTCCCAGGCGGCGCGCAGCTCCCGCGGCGAGGGACCGGGGGCGGGCACCTCGGCGGCGGAGCACAGCGCCCGCCAGTCGGCTTCGGCCCGGTCGGGATCGGCGTGCTCGGTGACGAAGAGCCCGTCGGCGCCGCCGGGGTCCCCGGCCGGGACGACGTAACCCAGCAGCCGGGCCGCGCCGGCCTCGCCGTCGGCCTTCACCACGACCGCGCTGTCCACGCCCGGGTGCCGGGTGAGGGTCGCCTCGATCTCGCCGAGCTCCACACGATGTCCGTTGATCTTGACCTGACCGTCCCTACGGCCCAGGAACTCGATGCTGCCGTCCGGCAGGTAGCGGCCGAAGTCGCCGGTCCGGTAGAGCCGTTCGCCGGTGACCGGATGCGTGACGAAGGCCGCGGCGGTGCGCTCGGCGTCGCCCCGGTAGCCGCGGGCCAGGCCGTGGCCGCCGATGTACAGCTCGCCTGCGGTCCACACGGGACAGGGCGCGTACCGCTCGTCGAGGACCTGGAAGGTCTGGTTCCGCAGCGGCTTGCCGTACGGCACGCTCGTCGCGCCCGCCGGGACCTCCTCCACCGGGTGGAAGATCGACCAGATGGACACCTCGGTGGCACCGCCCAGGCTGATCACCCGCGCCCGGGGCCACAGCGCGTGAATGCGGCCGGGCAGGTCGACGGGGATCCAGTCGCCGCTGAGCAGCACCAGCCGCAGGTCCGGCGGGACCTGCGCGCCCCCGGCCTCCAGATGCTCGACCAGCATCTGCATCTGCGCGGGCACCGAGTTCCACACCGTCACCCCGTGCGCGGCCATCACCTCGGCCCAGTGCGCGGGTTCGGCCCGCTGGTCCGGGTCGGGCAGCACCAGCGCGGCCCCGGCGGCGAAGGTGCCGAACAGGTCGTGCACGGACAGGTCGAAGCCGAGGTCGGCGAGGCCGAAGAGACGGTCGGTGGGGCCGATCCCGAAGCGCTCGTTGATGTCGGCGACGGTGTTGAGGGCCGCCCGGTGCTCGATCATCACGCCCTTGGGGGTGCCGGTCGAGCCCGAAGTGTAGAGGACGTACGCCAGGTCGGCGGGGTCGGCCGGGCCCGCCTGCACGGCGGCGTCCGGGCTGGCGGTGGTGCCGGAGGGCGGCTCGGTGACGACGCGGGGCAGGTCCTGCGGCCACTCCAGCCGCGCGTCCGTCCCGGCGTCCGTGACCACCGCGACCGCCCCGGCGTCCGTGAGGATGCGCTCCCGGCGCAGGGCGGGCAGTTGCGGCCCGACCGGGAGGTAGGCGCCGCCCGCCATGAGCACGCCGTAGGCGGCGGCGACCTGGGCGGGGCCCTTGTCGAGGGTGATGCCGACGGTACGGTCGCGCAGGTCGCCGCCGGAGAGCCGGCCGGCGACGGAGGCGGCCCACGCGGCGAGTTCGCCGTAGGTCACGGTGCCGGTGGTCGTGATCACGGCGGGACGCCCCGGATGCCGCTCGGCACGGTCGGGCAGCGCGGAGTGCAGCAGTCCGGACGGCGCCTCGCCCTCGGTGGCGTTGGCGGCCTCCCGGGCGGTGAGCTGGTGGGCGGGGAGCGGGATCACCAGCTCCTCGTCCCACGGGGCGCCGTCGGCGGCGAGCCGCGCCACGGCGCCGGTGTAGGCCGCGAACATGTCGTCGAGCATGCCCTCGGGGAAGAGCTCCTCGACCGCGTCCCAGGTCAGGTCCAGGCTTCCGGTGATGTCGACGACCTGGTGGTCGAGCCAGACCTGCGGGGTCTGGCTGATCCGGTACGTGATGGAACCGAAGTGGTCCATGGCCGACGAGACGTCCGCGGCGGTGCCCAGGCCGCTGGTGAAGACGACCGGCATCGTCTCGAAGCCGTTCTGCAGGCCGAGGCGGCGACGTTCGCGCAGCGCCTGCAGGGCGCTGACGTGGCGGTGCCGCAGGTCCTTGCGCAGCTGCCGCTGGACGCGGCCGGCCCGCTCGGCCAGCGGAACGCCGCCGCTCGCGTCCGTCTCCAGCAGGCAGATGGACGTGAAGTCGCCGACCACGCGGCGCAGATGGGGGTGGACTCCGCGGTGCCCTGCTCCGTCGCCGGAGAGCACCAGCGGGAGCCGGTTGAAGAGGGTGAGGTTGAGGGTGAACCGGCGGGTGCCGCTCCACATCGCCAGGACCTCGGAGAACACCGTGGCCAGCAGCGCCGTCGGGGTCAGGCCTCGCTCCTCGCAGCGCCCCTGCAGCCGCTTCCAGTCCTCCGGCGCCAGGTGGAACTCGCGGTGCGTGAAGACCGGCTTGTGCACGGCGACCGGGGACTTGGCCAGCGGCAGGTCGGGCGGCGGGGCCAGCGTCGCGGCGCGCGCCGTCCAGTACTCCCGTGCCTCGCGGTGCCGCGGCGACTCGTCGCCCCGCTCCAGGGCGAGCGCGTAGTCGCGGAAGCCCACCTCGACCGGCGGCAGCACCCGCTCCTCGTCCTGGCACAGCTGCGCCCACTCGCTGAACAGCACGGTGATGCTGGCCAGGTCGACCATGAGCAGGTCGAGGCTGACGTGCAGCCGGTCGTGGCCGGGCAGCCGGGACATGCGGATGTCGAACAGCGGCCAGTCGGCCGCGGTGTACACGCGGTGCGACATCTCCTCGCGCACCTCGGCCAGATGCCGTTGCGCCTCCTGCGGGGGCGCCCCGCGCAGGTCGGTGCAGCGGATCTCGTAGGCGGGGACCTCGGGCAGGATCCGCTGCCGGCCGTCCTCGCCGACGACGCAGCGCAGCATGCCGTGCCGCTCGATGAGCCGGGTCCAGGCGCGGGAGAGCAGCGCCGGGTCCAGGCGGCGGCCCTCCAGCTCGAAGTAGGCGTGCGGGGCGACGTTGCCGAGCACGAAGTTGGGGCCGCGGCCGACCCAGTACGCGTACTGGATCTCGGTCAGCGGGAAGGGGGCGTGGGCGTCGTCGTTCGCGGTCATCGGGATGTCCCCTCCGGGAGGAGTTCTGCCATGGCGGAGCGCAGCCGTACCGGCAGCGGCCCCTCGTCGTCCTCGCTGGCGCGGATGGCCACGCCGAGCGCGAACCGGTCCCACACCTGGAGCACCTGCACCTGCCACAGGGGGCGCTCGGGTTCGGGGATCTCGTCGTCGACGACGGCCAGGCCGCCGTCGCGCAGGCGGTGCACGGAGAAGGCGTCGAAGCCCCGGCACATGCCCATGCCGGTGGCCTTGGTGTACGCCTCCTTGGCGACCCAGGAGTCGGCGAAGGCGTGACCGCGCTGGTCCTCGCGGTCGCGCCGCAGCACCTCGTTCTCCAGGGGGGTGAAGACCTTCGGCGCGAACTGCATCGCCTCGGGCCGGGCGGGGGTGGTCTCGGCGTCCACTCCGGCGGTGCGGCCGCGCACGACGATGGCGGCGATCAGCCCGTTGGTGTGGGTGATGTTGAAGTCCAGCCCCCAGTCGGCACCGTCGACGACGGGCCGGCCGTACTTGCCCTTGCGGAAGCGCCACGAGTCCGGTGGCTCGTCGGTGTAGAGCGACAGGACCTGACGGGACAGCAGCCGTGCGCCGAGGAAGCGGCGCCGGGCGGCGGGGAACAGCAGCCGGTCGTGCCGGGCGCGCTCCTCGTCGGTCAGCAGTTCCAGACCGCCCGTCGCCTCGGCGAACCGGTCCACGTCCTCCTCGGCGAGCAGCCACACGTCGGCGCTGTCGGCGAGCGGGTCGGCGGACGGTACCGCGGTGTCCATGAGCACTGCCTCCATCGGTGGGTCACCAGTTGACGGGGAACGCGCGGAAGGAGAAGAGCAGGCCGTCGCGGTGCGCCGCCTCCAGCGCCGCGGCCACCTCGTCGACCTCCTCGGGGCCGGTCACCCGGCGCGTGGGGTGGAACCGCCGCAGCAGCCGCTCCAGGCAGAGCAGCAGCACCGCCGGGGAGCGCAGCGGCGGGCTCAGGCTCTCCCGGCCGCGCAGGTGGAGGTGGACGACGGCCGCGGCGGCGGAGACCGTCGTGTACTGCTCGGCCAGGTCGAACAGCTCGGCCGACTGGCTGGCGGCCTTGCCGAGGGCGGAGGTGAGCTTGCGGTGCTCCTCGGCGATCCGGTCCAGTTCGCCGGCGAGCGCGTCCGCGGTCGCCGCGCCGTCCGCGAGCCGGGCCGCGTCGCGGCCGGTCGTGGCCGCCGCCTCCCGCCGCAGCTCGGCCACGGCCGCGCGCAGGGTGACCACCGGGTCGTCGACGCCGCGGCTGAACAGCTGCTGCCCGGCGGGCCGGTACGGCTCCATGGGGTGGGCCGGGTCGAAGAGCACGGCGACCCTGGCCGCGGCCTCCTCGACCAGCCCCGGCGGCGGGGTGACGGCGGAGCTGAGCAGCGGTCCGAGCTGCAGGGCGATGTTCTTCAGGTTGACCACGGTGTTGCCGTCGGCGAAACCGGCCACGCCGAAGTCGCGCCGCGCCTTCTGGAAGATCCCGTGCCGCGGGTGGTCGCGCAGCCAGTGGCGGGCGCCGAGCACCACGCCGAGCCGGCCGAGCGTCCCCTCCAGCAGGGTGGGCACGAAGTACTTGACCACCGACGACCAGATGCTGATCTGCGCCGGGGCCATCTGCAGGGCGCGCACCGCGGTGGAGGTCATGGCGTCGGCGACCAGCAGTTCGGCGTAGGACTCCGCGAGCTGCCGCCGCGAGTACGGGATCGCCGAGACCGTGGTGCCGAAGACCTCCCGGGTCGTGGCGAAGTCCAAGGTGGTGCGCAGGGCGGTGTCCACCGTGCTCAGCGCGATCAGGTTGATCAGGACGCGGGCGAACTGCCCGGCCTTCAGGGCGATCTCCAGGCCCTGCCCCTCGCGGCCGACGAGCGCGGCGGACGGCACGAAGCAGTCCCGCAGCCGCACCCCGCTCATGTCGAGGCCGCGCAGGCCGTGCAGCGGCTCGTCGGGCAGCGGTTCGCAGCTGCCCGCGGTCAGGGCGCGCTTGTCCAGGGCGAGGATCGAGTAGCCGCCGGGGCCGCCCTGGGGGGAGGTGCGGGCGAAAAGCATGACGACGTCGGCCTGGGTGGCGTTGCCGATCGTCCACTTCTCGCCGTCGAGCAGCCAGCCGCCCTCGACGGGCCGCGCGGTCAGCTCGTTGGCGAGCACGTCGCTGCCGTGCCGGCGTTCGGACAGGCCCCAGGCCATCTTGCCGCCGGAGCGGACGTGGTCGGCGAAGGACGTGCGCTGCTCGTCGCTGCCCGCGATCCACAGCGGCATGTAGGCGATGCTGGTGATCACCATCGCGGTGGCGGTGGTGGGGTCGCGGCGGGCGACCAGCCGGAACAGGTGGTAGCCGTCCTGCACGTCGACGGCCCGGCCGCCGTGCGCGGCGGGCACGATCCAGTCGTACAGGCCCCAGGAGGCCAGCAGGTCGACGAACTCGTGCGGATACGCCTCGCGTTCGTCCAGGTCGAGGACGCGGGCGTACGGCATGGGACCGGCGGGGTCGTTGGGGCTCCCCAGGTGGCGCTCCAGGTCGGCCATGAGCGCGGGCAGATCGGTCATGTCTCCTCGTCCTCCGGTCCCGGTCGGTCGCACAGCCGCACCGGCAGTGCCGTGAACAGGCGGCGTGCCGCGTCGAGTTCGGCGATCAGCCGGCCCGCCGGGGCGACGTCCCGGCCGGCGGTGCGCGGGTCGCGGCCCTCGGCCACCGTGAGGAGCAGCGCCGTCACGGCGGTGAGCCATCCGGCTCCGCCGGGCTCCGGCTCGCCGTACAGGCCGCCGCGGTCGCGGTGGAACCACCAGGTCAGGGCCGCCGTCGCGGCCGCGTGGAGCGGGCACAGCCGGTCCGCCAGGTCGAGCAGGTCGGGGGCCGCCCGCTGCCGCGGCGCGGCCGCCGCCTCCCGGAAGGTCGCGGCCAGGCCCGACTGCACCCCGGTGACCAGCGTCGCGGCGCGCGTCGCGCCCCTGCGGTGGAGCTCGGCGGCGATGGTGTCGGCGTGCGAGGCGAAGCCGAGCAGGATGTCGTCGCCCGGCCGGGCCCCCAGGTCGAGGGCGGCGGGGTCGAGGCCCGGCAGGGCGGCGCCGCCCAGGTCGAAGAGGGCGGCGAGCCTGCGCTCGCGCTCCGGTTCCGGTTCCCGGGGCGTGGCGTACGCGGGCAGGAACATCGCGACCGCCCGCAGGTTGCCCAGCACGCTGGTGTCGATGACCTCGACCATCGCGTTGTCCCGGACGGCCTTGTCGAGGACGGCGCCCGGGCCGTCGCCGTCCCGCAGCACCGCACGCGCCCCGACGAGGGCGCGGGCACGGTGCGCGCAGTCGGCGGTGAGCCGGGTGGCGACGCGCTTGACGACGGACGAGGCCAGGCCGAAGGTGCCCGGCGCGACATGGGCGTACCGTGCCGCGACGAGCGCCGTCAGGTCGGCGGCCATGAACTCCGCGGCGGCCACCGCCAGTTCCCGCGCCCCGTACGGGGTGTCCGCGACGGGCTCGCCGCCCGTGCGGTGCGCCCGCGCGAACCTCAGGGCGGTGCGCAGCGCGGTGTCGGCGGTCGCCAGGCCGCCCGCGGTGCTCATCAGCCGGACGATCTGCTGGGCCCGCATCGCCCCGGCGAGCCCGGCGCCGGCGCCGCCGACCACCGCGTCCGGCGGCACGGGCACCGCGTCGAAGGCCAGGTCCGCGAAGTCGATGCCCCGCATCCCCGTGGTGCGCCGCGCGGGCAGCCGCCGCACGCGGGCGTCGGCCAGGGTCTCCGGGCCCAGCAGCAGCGCCGTGAACGCCGCCGGGCCCCGGTCCGCGGTCCTGGCCACCACGACGGCCGCGTCGGCGCTCGCGCCGCGCCCCACGAGCCATTTGGTGCCGGTCAGCGTCATGGCGGCGGTGTCGAGGCGGCAGGTGTTCGCCAGCACGTCGCTTCCCGCGTGCTCCTCGGACAGCCCGAACGCGACGGTACGGCCCTCGCGCGCCCACGCGGCGACGGTCCTGCGCTGCTCGGGGGTGCCGGCGGCGAGCACGGTCATGACGGCGGAGATGCCGAACATGGTGGCGGGCATGACGTTCGCGTCCCGCCGGGCGGCGACGCGGACGAGGACGTGGGTGTCCTCCAGCGTGCGCAGGCTCCCGCCGAGGTCCGCGGGCAGGTAGGCGACGTGGAAGTCCTCCTCCCGCAGCCGCGCCTCCCACCGCGCCGGGTACGCCTCTTCGTCGTCACGGGCCGTCCCGGCGGCGAAGCCGTACGGGTTCCCGGGCTCCCACGGATCCCCGAGCGCGGCGTCCAGCGCCTCGGCGGCGGCGAAGGGGGTCTCCGGTCCCGCGGGCGTCACGTCGCCGGGCCTTCGCGGCCGCACTGCGACGGCCGTCGACGACGGCGCGGGGCCGTCCCCCTCCGCCCCTCGGGCCGCACGCGGCCCCTGGCCGCGGTCCGCCGGAGGCCGCGCCTCGTCGTCCCGCGGCGCGTCGACCACGAGGGCCCCGCCCGGCGGTCGCGGTGCCGCGCCGGCCACCCGGCCGGAAGGCCCGCTCCCCCGACCGGACCGGCCCGGGGCCCCGGGGTGTTCCGCATCTGCAGCAGACGCCACCGGGCCGTCCGCTCCGGACCACGGCACGTCGTCGCCCGGAGCGCCGGAGGCGGTCACCTTCACGCCCGCGACGGCTCCGTCCTGCGGGGGCAGCCGGAGCCCGCGCCCCGTCCCCCGCCCGTCGGCGCGGCCGTTCCCCACCTCAGCCGACGGCGACGCCCCCGCTGGCGCCGGGCTGTCCGCCCCGGCGGCCCTGCCGCCTGCCGGGAATGACGGCCGGGCCGTCACGGCCGCACCCCCACCGCGGGGCCGGGCGCGTTCGCGTCGTCCGGCGAGGGCCGGGTCGCGATGCCCGCCGGGAAGGCGACCCCCGCCGCACGCAGGAACGCGAGCCGCTGGTGGAAGGCGGCGCCCGTCATGATCTGCCGGGCGACGTCCGCGACCCGCCGGTGCTCGGGGGCCGCCAGGTACGTCCCGCGGACCCAGGCGTTGAAGCTGCCCATCGCCGGCCCGCACCAGATCTGGTAGTCGACGGCGCGGTCGGCCTCGCCGGTCTTGGCCCAGCGCGAGGCCATGCCCAGGTACCAGCGGAAGACCAGCGCGGCGCGCCGCTTGGGGTTGCCCTCGGCGCGGGCCAGCTGGTCGGGGTCGCGCCGCCGGAAGTACGCGAGGGTCTCGTCCCACACCGTGTCCAGCGGGCGCCGGAAGACCTGCTGCTCCACCTTCTGCCGCACCGCCGCCGGGATGGCCTCGATCCCGTCGTACGTCCGGTACAGCTCGTAGAGCTGCTTGGCCCGCATCGGGAAGAACGTGCCCCGCTTGAGCACCTGGAGCTCGACGCCCATCTCGAACATGTCGGCCGCCGGCGCCATCTCGAAGTCGGCGATGCCCGCCTGGGCCAGCATCTCCTTGACGCGGGGTGAGGTGTCGGCCTCCAGGCAGGACTGGTTGACCGATCCCGTCACCACGTAGTCGGCACCCATGGCGAAGGCGGCGGCCGCCGCCTCGGGCGTGCCAATGCCGCCGGCGGCGCCCACGCGGATGCGCTCGGCGTAGCCCTCCTCCTGCTGGACGGCGTCGCGCTGCCGGATGATGACGGGCAGCAGCGCGGGCAGCGGGCGGCGGTCGGTGTGGCCGCCGGAGTCGGCCTCGACGGTGATGTCGTCGGCGAGCGGGACGCGTTCGGCGAGCCGGGCCTGCTCCTGCGTGATCGCGCCCTCGGCGACGAGCGCCCGCACCATGGCCTCGGGGGCGGGCCGCATGAACAGCTCGGCGAGTTCGGGGCGGGAGATCTTGGCGATGACCCGGTTGCCCGCGGTGACGCCGTACGGTCCGCCGGCCCGCAACCCGGCCAGCCGGTAGCGGACGAGGTGCGGGGTGAGGGCGAGGAAGGCGGAGGCCTCCACGCAGGGCACGCCGTACTTCAGGAACAGGTCGACGGCGGTGCGCTCCAGGCGCTCCTCGCTCGGGCTGTGGATGAGGTTGCAGGCGTACGGGAGGCCGGGGATCTCGTCACGGAAGCGGACCAGGGCCTTCTCCACGGCCTCCGGGAGCAGGCCCGCCGCGCCGTACGAGCCGAGGAAGCCGGCCCGGGCCATGGCGACGACCATGCCGGCGGAGGCGATGCCGTTGGCCATGGCGCCGCTCATGTAGGCGTAGCGCAGGCCGTGGGCCTTCAGGAAGGCGGCGCTGCCCAGGCGTTCGGGACCGAGCGGGGGCGCGGCGGCGACGATCTCGTGCTCGCCGGCCGGGCCGACGGCGCCGCCGGTGGCGGCGCCCAGCCCGTAGGGACCGCGCAGGACATAGACGGGTTCGTCGAGCCGCATCAGGGCTTCGTAGACCCCGGTGTCGCCGACAGCCGGCGCCTGGGGTCCGGTCCACCGCGGCCGGTGGAGGTCGGTGGTCATGCTGCGTCTCCTGTCGCTCGCCGCTTGCTCAGGTCTGGTCGTGGTGGATCTCGATGCCGATGTCGCCCAGCCGGTAGATCCGCAGGGTCGACTTCCAGACGCTCGCGTCGCCGAGCAGCAGGATCCGGCCCGGTTCGCGGCGCACCTCCTTGACGTGCACGTCGAACTCCATGTCCGGGTCGGTGCGGAGGATCTGGCCGCGGTAGCTCCAGGTCATCTCGGCGCCGGAGGCGAGCGCGAAGCGCGGGTTCACCAGCCCGTCGGTGAGCCCGGCCTCGACGGCGTACACCTGCAGGCCCTGCAGCAGCGCCTCCACGCCCAGCGATCCGGGCATCACCGGGTCGCGGTGGAAGTGGCAGCTGAAGTACCAGTCGTCGGGGCGGATGGAGCGGTGGCCGCGCAGGTAGCCCCGGCCGTGCTCGCCGCCGCCGGGCAGGACGTCGACCCATTCGACGAGGTCGAGGTGGCCGCCGGCCAGCCGGGTCGTGCCCCGGGTGGCCTGCGCGGCGCGGTGGGCGGCCAGCTCGACGCGGCGGACGCCGGCCGGGCGGGCGGGCTGCCGGTCGAGCCAGGGCAGGACGTGCTCGCCCTTGTCGAGGCCGACCTGGTTCTCCAGGGCCTTGGCGTTGAAGTAGCCGAACAGGGACTCGCCGCGGTAGAAGACCTCGCCGTCGGTGGAGAGTTCGTACGCGTAGTTCTGCAGGATCGAGCCGGGCATCCGGTCGCTGGACAGCAGCGTCGAACGGTGCCTGATGGTCTTGCCGCGCAGGTCGACGTCCTTGACGAGGGTGGCGCGGCCGTCCAGGTTGCGGATGCTGAACTGCTCGTCCGGGAAGGGCAGCGTGGCGCCCAGGTAGTAGCCGAGGAGGATGGCGGCCTGGAGGCTGGACTCCATGTGGACGCAGTTCGGCATGTACGGGTGCCCGTTGTGCGCGTAGTACCAGGCGTCCTCCGGCGCGTCGTACTCGGTGACCATGACGGCGCCCTTCTTCAGGACGCCGCGGGTGCCCTCCAGCGCCATGACGCGGTCGACGAAGAGGAAGTCGCCGTTGGGGATGTACGGCGCGCGGCTGTCGGCGTAGACCTCGAACTCGGGGCCCATCGCGACCGCCAGGTCCCCCTTGGCGGCGTGCGCCATGTGGAACTCGTTGAGCAGCGCGGGCTCGCCGCTCGCGGGGCTGAGCCGGCCGAGGAAGTGCGGCACCGTGCCGCCGGTCTCCGGGCGGTACGGGGTGCCGGGCTTCTCCACCAGGCGGATCCCGAGGCCGGTGACCCCGATCGACGGCTTGCCGTCGCGCAGCACGACCACGTCCGCGGTGATGGCGGGACGGGGCAGCAGCGTCAGCCCGGTGACGTCGATCCGGTACTCGATGCGTTCGGTGGCCGGGGTGATCTGGCCGCGGACCTTGACCTCCGTGGTCAGGCCCTGGACGGGCTGGAAGCGGGCGTCGGGGAAGCACAGGTGCAGGCCGAGGGACATCGCGTACACCTCCAGCAGCTGCACCGCGCCTTCGGCGACCAGCGAGCCGGCGAGCACCGGGTCGTCCGGGAAGTGGCAGGTGAAGTACCAGCCGTCCCGGACGAGGTGCTTGACGGCCTCGATCCGGCCGAGGCCGTGCGCGCCGCCCTTGCGGTCCAGCACGGTGACCTCGTCGGCCATGCGCAGCCGCTCGCCGGGCAGGCGCAGGGAGGTGTTGCAGCCCTCGGGCTGCCGGTGGCCCGGCCCGAAGACGTCCGCGATCCGTCCCTCGGCGAGCGCCGCCAGGTCGGCGGCGGTCAGTGCGGTGCGGGAGGTGGGCTGCACGGGCTTGAAGGAACTCGCCCCGGAGAAGGCGCCGTCGCCCTTGGGCGGCACGGCCCTGCCCTGGATGATGCCGAGCGAGTTCTCCAGCTCGTCGTCGGTGAAGAAGCCGGCGCAGGCGTTGTTCAGCTTCAGGATCAGCTCACCGTCGGCGTAGCAGTCGTAGTGGAAGAAGAACAGCGTCGTGTCGCCCTGCCGCACGAACTGGTCGATCCAGATGTCGTAGCGCAGCGTCTGGCCGACCCGCGGCAGGTCCCCCACGAAGCTGAGGCTGCTGTCGAGCAGGCGGTAGACGCGGTCGCCGCGGTTGGTGAAGTCGATGCCGAGGTAGCTGATCAGCAGCAGGTCGCACTGGCCCGCCTCGATGGTCACGGCCGGAGGCACCTGGCCGTCCACGGCGTACCAGGCGTCGAGCGGAACGTCGTACTCGGTGCGGATGAACGAGGGCTCGAACGCCCCCGGTTCGGCCTCCAGCGCGGTGACGCGGGTGGCGAAGTGGTACGGCGGGGCGGGCAGCCGGACACGGCGGCGGTGACCGTCGATCTCGGCGAAGCGCGGGCCGAAGACGTTCCCGATCTTCCCGGTGGCGAACTCCAGGAGGTCGTGCTCGTCCCAGACCACGCCCTCCGGCTTGGGCGGGCGTACGGCGGGGGTCGCTGGCTCGGGGACGGGGACGGTCGCGGGGGTGGCGGCGGACAGCAGGGCCGCCAGCTGGTCGCGCAGGGCCCGCTGGGCGTCCAGCACCTCCCGGTGGGCCTCCAGCATCTCGCTGCGCAGCCCGCGCACGAGCGCGGCGGTGCTCTCCTGCCGGGGCGGCTGTACGGGCAGCGGCGCCCCGAAGATGGCCGGGCCCGGCGGCTCCTGCGGCTCCACGACCGGCACCGGCGGGGCGGCCGCGATGACGGTGGCGGTCACGGCGGCGGCCGGGATCATCGTGATCGGCTCCCGCTCCAGCACGAGCGCTGGTGCGGGCGGCTGTGCGGCGGGGCTGATCGACATCGCGGTGTCCCATTCCGTGGCGGATTCGGCACCCACGGCGTTCGCCGGGGCGGGGATGACGTTCCCGGCACGCACGCCGGGCTCGGACCTTCGAGCCGCCGGACCCGTCGCGCAGGAAAGCGGCGACCCGGCAGGAGTGGCCGTCCGGGACGCGTGGACGCCGGCGGCGGACCCCCCGCCCACGGGGTGCCCCGGGGCGGGGATGACGTTCCCTGCACGCCTACCGGGCCCGGCGGCCCCCGCGCCGGACGCCGGCTCCTGCGACGCCGCACCTCCCGCACCCGCCCCGAGCCCGCGCTCCGCGACAGCGGCGGCCGACACGTGCGGCCGCGCAACACCCGCACCGGGAAGGGGCGGGCGGGTGGCAGGCCCCACGACGGACCCGCGCTCCCCCGCGACGGACACCGGCGGATCGGCAGAAACCGCCATCACGGACTCGCTGCCCGCAACGGCCGGGACGGACTGACCGCCTTCCGGCACCTGCGCGCCGGGAAGGGGCGGGCGGATGGGAGACCCCACGACGGACCCGCGGCCCGCAACGCCGCGCATCACCAGCCCGGCCCCCGCACCCGCAGCCGCAGCCGCAGCCGCAACCGCAACCACCGCGCCCCGCGCGGGCCGCAGCCCCGCCACCACCGGTCCCGCGCCCGCGGCCACCAGCGGCGCGACCGGCGCGCCGCCCACCGTGAAGGTGCGCAGGCCGATCGGGCGCCGGGCGGCGGACGCGGAGACGGACGCCGGGACCGCGAACGCGCCGAGGTCGACCGGGACGCCGTGGGAGGCCAGTCGGGCCACGAGGCGGGCGATGTCGCCGGCGCCGCGTGCCCCGCGCCGGTCGACGGAGACCGCCACGTGCGGCTCGTCGCCGAGCGTCTCGTGGATCCAGCGGGCGCACGTGCTGCTCGGCCCGACCTCGATGAAGCAGCGGAACCCGTCCGCGTACGCCCGCCGCACCAGCCGCGGGAAGTCGACCGTCTCCCGCAGCGTGACGGCGATGTTCGCGGCGACGGCGTCCGGGTCGAGGCCGGTCACGGGCGCGTAGTGCCGGCTGCTGTAGAGCGTCAGGCCGCCGACGTCGCCGGTCGGGTACCGGTTGAGGTCGGCGAGTTCGCCGAGGACGCCGTCGACGACCGGGCAGTGCATGACGTGGTTGGCCGGCGAGCGGGCGCTGCGGCAGTCCAGTGCGGCGATGAGCTCGGCGCACTGGCCGGGGTCGCCGGCGACCACGACCTCCTGCGGGGTGTTGACGTGGGTGACGAAGACCCGGTCGAAGCGCTCGACGGCCGCCCGTACGTCGTCGGCCGGGGCGAGCAGCACATGTGTGGCCCACACCTGCGCGTCCGGGACGTCGTCGCCGAGTCCCCACAGCTCGCGCACCGTGCGCTTGGGTCCGCGCAGCATGTCGTCGAAGAGCGGCGAGGCGCTGATCTTCGCGTCGCCGCGGGCGCTCTTGATCCAGCCGCCGGTGGCGAAGAGCATGCTGCTCTCGCCGAGGCTGTAGCCGAACGCGCCCTGCACGGGCACGCCCAGGACCTCCCGCACCAGGTCCGTCGACAGCAGCGCGTAGCTGGTGCCGGCGGCCAGCATCAGGGGGATGTCCTCGACGAGTTCGCCCTCCCGGCGCATCAGTTCGCGCCGTCCGAGGAGCTCACGGGAGCGCGGGTAGAGGGCGGCGCTGCGCAGGAGCTCCGCGGGGAGCTCGGCCTGCGCCTCGAAGCGGGGCAGCAGCCCGGGGAAGGCGCGGAAGAGGGAACGGCCCAGGCCCAGGTAGGAGTTGAAGGCGCCGGGGAAGACCAGGGCCACCTTGGCACTGCCGCCGGCGCCGATCGGCCGGGAGGTGAAGTGGCTGCCGGAGGGCGAGGTCCACTCCCCGCCCGACCGCCACACCTGCGGCAGGTCCTTGACGGCCTGGTCGATCTGCCGGGCGAGCCCGGCGGTGTCGTCGGCGACGAGGACGGCCTTGAGCCGGGCGGGGCGGTCCTCGGCGAGGGCCGCCCAGTCCCCGTCGAGCGCCGCCCGCAGCTCGCCGAGCCGTCGCAGCAGCCCCTCGATGTCGTCGGCGCCGACGGGCACGACGAGGCCGCCGCCGGAGCGGGCCCAGTCGGTCTCGGCGACCTCGCCGCGCACCCTGGCACCGGCCAGGACGACGTGGCCGTGGCTGCCCGCCGTGCCGGTGACGCTCACCGACGCCGCGCGCCGTCCGTCGCGCCGGGCCCGCAGCCAGGGGCGGGAGTCGGCGGGGAGGAAGAAGGAGGAGCCGTCCGGAGGGACGGCTCCGCCGCCCGGGGCGACCGGGAAGTAGGCGTGGTGCAGGCACAGCGCGGCCCGGATGACGGAGGCGAGCGCGGAGGCGCGGCCGGTGTCGCCGACGCAGGCGTGGACTCCGGACAGCGCGGTGCGCAGTTCGCCGCCGGCCCGGTCACGGGTCCAGACCCGGGCCAGGCCCTCGCGTTCGGCGGCGGTCGCGGCGCCCGCCTCTACGAGTTCGACGTCGGCCGGGGTGAGCCCGGCGGCGGCCAGCGCTTCCTCGGCGGCGCGGGCGACCAGTTCGGGGCGGGCCCCGGGGGTCACGTCCCCGCAGTGGTGGACGGCGACGGCCTCCACCGTGGCGTACACGGTCCGTCCCGGCGGCACCGACGCGGGCCGGGTGACGACGACGGCCCCGGCACCCTCGCCGAGGACACGCAGCCCGTCCCGGACCGAGCCGGGCTCCAGCAGTTCGCGGGCGAGCGTGTTCTCGGGCCCGGCCGCGAGGTCGACGGCGCCGACGAGGACGGCCTCGACGGTCGGGTCGAGCAACAGCAACCGGGCGACGTCGAGGGCGTCGACGCCCACCGAACTGTCGGAGGAGAGGGTGAAGGAGGGGCCGGTCAGGTTCCACAGCGAGGAGACCCGGCTGGCCATGATGTTGCCGATGTAACTGAGCACCTCGTTGGGCTCGATGGAGTCGTGGACGCCGTTGCGCGCGGCCCGGGTGAGCTCGGCCAGTTGCCCGGGGGTGGGCTCCACGCCGGCCTGCGCGCACCAGTCGGCGAGCTTGCGGCCCAGTTCGTAGCGGGAGCCGTGGCCGTGCGCGCTCGGTTCCATCTCCATGCCGACGACGACGGCGACCCGGCGCGGCCCGGCGTCCCCGCCGGTGCCGGGGCGCGGCCGCTCGTACCCGGCGTCGCGCAGCGCCTCCTCGGCGACGCGCATCATCAGCAGGTGCTGCTGGTTGAAGTGGTCGAGGTCCTTGGGCGGGATCTTGTACGAGGTCGCGTCGACCTCGAACTCCTCGACGTACGCGGCCCTCGGCGCGTGCTCGCCGGCGAGCCCGGCCCGGGCCAGGGGGCCGCCCTCGACGTCCTCGAAGCCGCGCCACCGCTGTCGGGGCAGCGCGCGCACGGCGTCCAGGCCCTCGTACCCGGCACGCTCGAAGGCGTCCAGCGTGGTGAACGAGCCGAAGTGCGCGCCCATGCCGATGACGGCCAGCGGCGGCACCGGTGTCGCCGCGGAAGCGGGCTCCGGAACGCGGTCGGGCGCGGGGTCGGGGTCGGGGTCGGGGGCCGAGAGGACGACGTGCGCGTTCGTACCGCCGAAGCCGAAGGCCGAGACGCCGGCCCGGCGGGGACCGCCGCCCGCGGGCTCGGGCCAGGCCACCGCCTCACGGACGACCCGGTCGGCGACGGTCCCCGGCAGGGGCTGCCCGACGCCGATGGTGGGCGGGATCATGCCGTGCGACAGGCTGAGGACGACCTTGATGAGGCTGGTCATGCCGGCCACGGTCAGCAGGTGGCCGATGTTGGACTTGACCGACCCCAGCAGCGGTCCGCGGCCGAAGAACGCCTCGACCCCGCCGAGTTCGGTGCTGTCGCCGAGCGGCGTCCCGGTGGCGTGGCACTCCAGGTACTGGACGGCCGAGGGGTCCACGCCCGCCTCGCGGTAGGCGAGTTCGTACGCGGCGAGCTGCCCGGCGGCGTTCGGCACCAGCATGTGCTTGCCGGGGCCGTCGTTGGTGAGGGCGAGCGCGTCGACGACCGCGTACACCCGGTCGCCGTCGCGCCGGGCGTCGGCCAGGCGCTTCACGGCGACCATGGCGGCGCCCTGGCCGGTGACGATGCCCCGGGAACGGGCGTCGAAGGGCTGGCTGAAGCCGTCCGGCGGATAGGCCCGCAGGTCGGAGAAGGACAGGTGGATGACGGTCGGGTCGGGGGCGCAGACCCCGCCCGCCAGCATCAGGTCGGCGCGGCCCGTCTCCAGGTGGGCGCAGGCCAGCTTCAGCGCGTACAGCGCTGAGGAGCAGGCGGCGTCCAGGGTGAAGCGGGGCCCGTCGAGGCCGAGCGCCGCGGCCACCACCTGGGCGGGCATCCCGCCCGCCCACAGGTTGTGGGCGGCGGCGGTGCCCGCCGGGCCGGCGGCCCCGGCGGGGTCGCCGCCGGGTGCCGCCGCCGGGAGACCGGCGTCCGCCAGTCCCCGGGCCACCGCCGAGTCCCACAACTCTCCGGCGACCCTGCCGGAGGCCGGGGTGGGGAACGGGTAGTTCCCGAACACCACCCCGGTCCTCCGTCCGCTCCGGCCGGCCGCGGCGCCGGGGGGAGAGCCCGCGTCGGCCAGAGCGTCCCCGGCCACCCGGAGCGCCCAGTGGAACGAGCGGTCCAGGCCGGCCAGGTAGTCGGACGGGAGCAGGTATCCGCTCGGGTCGAAGGCCGTCGCGTCCTCCTCCGTGAGGAACCCGCCCCGGGTGCAGTAGATGCGGTGCCGGTCGTCGGGGTCGGTCTCGCGGACCCGTGGGTCCTGCCCGAAGATCCGGCTGTCCCCGTCGGTGCGCGAGTCCACGCCGCCGGTCAGGTTCCGCCAGTAGTCGTCGGGTGTCCCTGCCCCGGGGAAGAGGCAGGCCAGGCCGACGATCGCGTACGTGCCCATGGTGGGTCAGCCTCCGAGTGTCCGAGTCGGTCCGGTCGGGTCGGCGGTCGTCAGACCGGGACGGCGGCGGTCGCGCCGGACCGCCCGGAGGGCCCGAACTTGCCCTCCAGTTCCGGGTCCTCGACCAACGCCACCCCGTCGAGCACCTGCAGGACCCGGCCCTCGCGGTCGAGCGCGGTGATCGAGCAGGTCACCCCGGTCGTGGCCGGCCGGACGTCCTCCACCGCGATCAGGAAGTCCTCGTCGGCGGGCAGGGGGGCGAAGAGCCGGATCCGGGAGACCTCCATCGGCAGGCTGGCCCGGCCGCGGAACAGCCGGACCCACACCAGCCCGGCCTGCAGCAGCAGGTCGGCCAGGACGGGGCTGTGCCGCAGGCCGTGGTAGGCGCCGTGCGCCGGGACGGGGTCGCCGAGACGAGCGCCGAGCAGCAGCCGGTGCTCGTCCGAGGCGAGGATCCGGCGCAGCCCGCGCAGCGACGGGCCGTGGAAGAGCGTGCCGTCGCGGTAGAGGTAGCCGGCGTCGGTGCCGCTCGCCGCGCGGGCCGCCTCGGCGAGGTCCGCGCGGTCCGCGGGACGCGGGCCGGGTCCGTCCGTGCCGACGGTGCCGCCGTACGCCGGGCGGCTGCGCCCGGCGGTGTCGACGGCGGAGGCCAGCACGTCCAGGGTGCCGGGGCCGGCGTTCCGGCCGGGCTCCACGAACAGCCGCAGCCGCTCGGGGACCTCGCCCTCGGCACCGTCCAGGACGACCCCCTTGAAGACCTTGAACCCGCTCACCTCGGTGACCGTCCCATCGGTCGCCGTCTCGACGGCGTTGAGCAGGGCGCCCACGGCGGCGGTGGCGGGCAGCACCCGCCTGCCGCCGATCGCGTGGTCGGCCAGCACCGTCTCGGCGGCCAGCCGGTCGAGCCCACGGTCCACCAGCAGCGACACCGGCGCGCCGGACCCGGTGGCGGGCGGCGCCGACAGCGGCCTCAGCGGGCCCGCCACGATGACCGTGTCGTGGCCGCGCTCCGCCGTGAACTGCTCGGCGAAGATGCCCGCCCCGGTCGCGACCGGGACCAGCTCCACCCCGCGCGAGGCGAACATCCGGCGCAGGTCGTCGGTGACCATCCCGCCGTCCCAGGCACCCCAGTTGACCGAGGTCACCCGGGCCGACGGCAGTTCCCGCTTGAGCCGTACGGCGAGCCGGTTCAGCGCCTCGTTGGCCACGGCGTAGTCGGACTGGCCGCGGTTGCCGAAGAACCCGGCGACCGAGGAGAAGAACACCAGGTGCCGCAGGGCGGCGGTGCCGCGCAGCGCGTCCAGGACGTTGCCCAAGCCGACGATCTTTGTGCCGAGGACGCGGTGGACCTCCTCCGCCGTCTTGTCCACGATCAGCCGGTCGGCCAGCACCCCCGCGCCGTGCACGACCCCGGTGACCCGGGGCGCGTACGGGGCCAGGGCGGTCCTCACCGCGGCGGCGTCGGTGATGTCGACGGCGACGTACTGCACGCTCCCGCCGTACGCCCTCAGCCGACGCAGGTTCTCCGAGATCTCCCGGCTGCCCGTCAGCTCCCGGTAGACCGCCTCCACCCCGCGCGGGGTCGGCTTCTCGCCGCCGGCGGCGATCCGCCGGGCGATCGCGCCCTTCAGCGCGGTGCCCTCCAGCCCGGCGGCCCACTCGGGCTCCGGGGCGGCCTCGCTGCGGCCGAGCAGCAGCAGCCCCGCCGGGCGGGCCGCCACCAGCGCCCGCAGGCAGTCCGCCGTGATGCCGCGCGCTCCGCCGGTCACCACGAGCAGGTCGTCCGCGCCGATCTCCGGCACGGCCACCGCGGGCCCGGCCGGTGCCTGCGCCGACGGCACGACGGTGCGACGGCCCTGCGCGTCGTGCCCGACGTCGGCGAGGTCGCCGGCCAGGTCCTTGATCTCACCCAGGAAGCGGGCCGCGATTGTGTGGTCGTCCAGGCCGGGCGCGAAGTCCACGGTGCGGGTGAACAGTTCCGGCGCCTCGATGGCGAGGGTCTTCACCAGTCCGCTCACACCGCCCAGCAGCGCCGGGCCGGACGCACCACCGCGGTAGCCGTTCGCCCCGTCCAGCTGCGTGACCGCCACGAACGCCGCGCGCGTGCCCCCGGCCGCCGCGGCCTTCAGCGCGGGCTGCGTCTGCCGGGCCACGAGCACGGTGTGCGCCAGCCGCCGCGCGGCATCGGCCCACTCTTCCCCGGCCGCGGCCGCCACCTGGACGACGAGGTCGAGCCTGCCCGCCGTCACGACGCGGGCCAGTTCGTCGGCCTCCCACGTCCGCAGCGACCGTATGGCGTCCGCCTCGGCCGCGGTCGCCACCCCGTCGGGCAGCCCCACGACCTCCACCCGCCAGCCGTCCGCGCGCAGCGCGGCCACCACCGGCCGGGTCAGCGTCGACCCGTCGTCCACCACGAGCGCGGTCCGCTGCTCGGCGTACGCCCCCACGACCGCGTACGGCGCGGGCAGTTCGCGTAATGAAGCGAACGTCCGCCCGATCCCGGGCGCGGCCGGGTACGTCACCGTCAACGGCGCCTCCGCACGGGTCGCGGGGACGGGCGCGGGCCCGGAGGTGGGAGCGGAGGCACCGGCGAGGAACCCCGCGATGTCGTCCAACGTCCGCAGCTCACCCAGCCGCTCCGGATCGATGTCCCCCGACACCGGGAAACGCTCCTGCAGCGCCCCCATGATCTGCACCCGCT
>NZ_JARAVL010000012.1:183025-228163 GCF_033792725.1 Streptomyces sp. PA03-5A
TCTCCGCCACCACCTCAAGCAACGCCACCAACACCGCAGTATCGGCAACAGCGGGAGCAGCCTCAGAGGCAGGGGCAGGGGCAGGGGCAGGGGCAGGGGCTTCCACGGGTGCCGGCGCAGCGACACCACCGAGGAACCCGGCGATGTCGTCCAACGTCCGCAGCTCACCCAGCCGCTCCGGATCGATGTCCCCCGACACCGGGAAACGCTCCTGCAGCGCCCCCATGATCTGCACCCGCTTGATCGAGTCAATGCCCAGATCGGCTTCCAGATCCATCCCCGGCTCCAGCATCTCCGCCGGATAACCCGTCTTCTCCGCCACCACCTCAAGCAACGCCTCCAACACCGCAGTGTCGGCAACAACAGGAGCAGGCGCGGGCGCAACGGTCTCCACAGGGGTGACCTCGGGCACGGTCTGGGGCGCGGGCGCGGCCGGCGCGGGCGCGGCGTCGCCGCGGAGGGTGTCGATCAGCAGGCGCGTCGCGCGCTCGTGGGCGGTGGTGATGGAGCTGCCGTGCTGCTCGATGAGCCGCAGTGCGGCGTCCGTGTCGGGGTGGCCGCCCGCGCGGACGGTCCGTTCCAGGGACGTGATCGCCTCGCGGACGGTCGCGACGTGGGCGTCCAGGATCTCGGCCTGGAGCCCCAGGCCCTCACGGACGACGTCGCCCAGCGCGTCGGACGGCGTCGCCTCCGGAGCCGCGGCGGGCTCCGCCCTGCGCGGCGCGACGGTGACACCCGGCTCCGACAGGGCCTTCGCGTACGCCTCGCGCCGTGCGTCGGAGACGTAGTTGACGCCGCGCAGCGGGATCGTGAGCCCCTTGCGGACGGGTGCGTCCGGGAGCGGCTCGGCGTGGTCGTCGATGCCGGTGACCGGGAGGCCGAGGACGGCCAGTTCGACGGCGGCCCGCTTCAGCGAGATCTCGCCGTCCTTGCTGGGCCCGCCGTCGACCGCGACGCAGACCACGTCGCCGCGCCCGTCGAGGATGCGGTCGATGAGGTCGGACAGCACGCGTTTGGGCCCGAACTCGACGAAGACGCGGTAGCCGTCGGCGTACATCTCCTCGATGCGGGTCTGGAACGCGACGGGCTGCAGCAACTGCTCGACGAGCGTGTCGCGGTTGGCGTCGGCGTCCGTGCCGTACGCGGCGCCCGGGGTGTTGGCGTAGACGGGGATGCTCGGCGCCCCGAGGCCGACGCGGTCGACGGCCTCGCGGAAGGCCTCGGCGGCGTGGGCGACGAAGCGGGTGTGGAAGGCGGCGGAGACCGGGAGCCGCTTGGCGGGGATCTTGCGGGCGGCGACATCGGCGACGAGGCGGTCGATCTCGGCGGTGGGGCCGCCGACGACGACCTGGCCGGGAGCGTTGATGTTGCAGATGGCGACACTGCGGTAGGTGGCGACGAGCCCCTGCACCTCACCGAGTTCGGCGCGTATCGCGGCCATGGCGCCCGGGTCGAAGTCGGCGGCGGCCGCGCGTGGCGGGGCCATGGCCAGGCCGCGGGCGCGGGCCAGTTCGGCGAAGCCGTCGTCGTCGAGGGCGCCGGCCGCCCACAGGGCGGTGAGCTCGCCGAAGGAGTGGCCGACGGCCCCGTCGGGGGCGAATCCGAGCTCGCGGAACCAGGCGAACTGCCCGGCCGACAGGGCGCCGATGGCGGGCTGCGCGAAGTCGGTGCGGCGCAGCGCCTCCTCCTGGGCCGCACGCGTGGCGTCGTCGAAGGCGGGCGGCGGGAAGACGACCCGGCCGAGGGTCTGCGGGCCGGTGCTGATGCGGTTGGCCCTGTCGTACGCGGCGAGGACGGGCGGCAGGGCGAGGGCGGCCCGGCGGCCCATGCCGACGTACTGGCTGCCCTGCCCGGCGAAGACGGCGGCCGTCTTCGTCCCGGACGGGAGCCCGGCGCGGCGGTAGGTGATGCCCTTGGGGTGCTGCCAGGAGGACGCCTCGGGCTTGGCGCGCAGCAGCTCCACGGCCGCGGCCCGCAGTTCCTCGAACTGGGCGTCGTCGCGGGCGACGATGCCGAGCCGCGCGTCGCCCGTGGGCACCCGGCCGGCCGGGTCGGGGGCGGCGCCCTGCTCCAGGCGGCGGGCGAGCGCCTCGGGGTCGGCGGCGTGCCACAGGCCGGTGCGGGCCACCGGGCCGAGCACCGTGCGGGCCGCGGCGGGGTCGTGCTCCTCCAGCACCATGTGGAAGTTGGTGCCGCCGAAGCCGAAGGAGGAGACCGCGGCGCGCCGCTTGTCGCGTGAGGGGTCCAGGACCCAGGGGCGTGCCTGGGGGCTGACGTAGAAGGGGGTGCGCACGGGGTCGACGGCATCGCTGGGCCGGTCGACGTTGATGGTGGGCGGCAGCACCTTCTGGTGCAGGGAGAGCGCCAGCTTGATGAGGCCCGCCGCGCCCGCGGCGGCCTTGGTGTGCCCGATCTGGGACTTGACGCTGCCGATGGCGGCGTAGCCGAGCTGACCGGAGCCGGGCTGCTCCGTGACGAACGACCCGAGGGCGGACAGCTCGGTGTGGTCGCCCACCGCCGTGCCGGTGCCGTGGGCCTCGAAGAGCTCCACGGAGCCGGCGGGCACGGCCGCGTCCTCGTAGGCGCGCCGCAGCGCGAGCTGCTGGCCCTCGGCGCGCGGGGCGTAGATGGACTTGAAGCGGCCGTCGCTGGAGGTGCCGATGCCGCGCAGCACGGCGTAGACCCGGTCGCCGTCGCGCTCGGCGTCGGCGAGCCGCTTGAGGGCGAGCATGCCGATGCCCTCGCCGATCAGCGTGCCGTCGGCGGACTCGTCGAACGGCTTGATGACCTGGCTCTTGGAGAATGCCGGGGTCTTGCTGAAGCACATGTACATGAGGATCGTGTTCTCGGCGTCGCAGCCGCCGGTGATCATCAGGTCGGCGCGGCCCTCGATCAGCTCGCTGACGGCGAGCTTGACGGCGGCCAGCGAGCTGGCGCAGGCGGCGTCGACGGTGCAGTTGGTGCCGCCGAGGTCGAAGCGGTTGGCGATGCGCCCGGCGACGACGTTGCCGAGCATGCCGGGGAAGGAGTTCTCCTCCCACGGGACGTACGCCTTCTTGAAGCGGCGGGCGATCTCCTCGGCGTCGGCCTCGCTCAGTCCGACGCTGCGCACGACCTCCTTCAGCACGGGCGTCTGCAGGCGCGCGGAGAGCGGCTGGGTGAGGGAGTTGGCGCCGGTGACGCCGAGGATGACGCCGGTCCGGCTCGCGTCGTACCAGTCCGCGCCGTCCGTGCCCGCGTCGCGCAGCACGTCGCGCGCGACGGTCAGCGACAGCAGCTGCAGGATGTCGGTGACCTCCAGGGTGTTCGGGGGCAGGCCGAACTCCATGGGGTTGAAGGCGACCTCCGGCAGGAAACCGCCGCGCCGGGCGTAGGTCTTGTCCTCGGCGGCGGGGTCCGGGTCGTAGTGGTCGTCCACGTTCCAGTGGCTCGCGGGGACGTCCTCGATGCAGTCGCGGGCGTCCACGATGTTGTGCCAGAACTCGCGCAGGTCGCGCGACTTGGGGAACAGGCCGGCCAACCCGACGATGGCGATCGGTGTCTCGGCCAGACGTGAGTGATGCACGACGGTCCTCTCGGTCATGGGCGCCGGGTGGCGGGGGCGCGGATCCACGAGTGCTCAGGCGACGGCCGGGTCGGCCAGCAGTCCGGCGAGCACGGCGACGGCGGTGGGTTCCCCGAGCATCGTGTAGTGGTCGCCGGGGACGCCCAGCTGCCGCACGGGGCGGGTGCTGAGCCGGCTCCAGCCGAGGTCACCGCGGTCCGGGAGCAGGGAGCGCTCCGGCTTGACGAGGGTGACCGTGCGGTCGAGCGGAGCGGGTTCGTACGGTGCGGTGCAGCGGTTGTTGCGCAGCAGCCCACCGTGGTACGCGGCGTAGAGCTTGCGCAGCCCGGCCAGTTCGGTGCCTGGGGGCAGTACGCCCTGGGCGGTGGCCGCGGCAAGCAGCGCGGGCAGGCCCTCGTCGGTGTCGGCGACCGGCGGGACGCGCAGGACGACCGGGCGGCCGCGCTTGGCGCCGAGGTACATGGCGAACCAGTCGAGGAGCATCGCGGGGTCCAGCAGTTCGTCGGCGCGCTTGAAGGCGGGGACGGGGGCGATGCTGTCGAGCAGGACGAGTTCCTCCAGCCGGGCGCCCTGTCCCGCGGCGTCGAGCCGGGCGGCGATCTCGAACCCGACGACGCCGCCGAAGGACCAGCCGACCAGGGAGAACGCCGCGTCCGCGGGCGCGGAGGCGGTGAGTTCGGACAGGCAGCGCTCCGCCAGGCCGGCGATGGAGACCGTGTCCGCGGCCGCGTCCGGGTCGAGGGCGGCGGCGAAGAACTCCGGGATGGTGCCGAGGTCGAGCAGCCACAGCGCGGTGTCCGCGGGCAGCCGGTCGGCGAGCGGCTGCCACGCCGTGGGCGCCAGTGCACCCGGGTGGACGGCGTAGAGCCGGCGGGCCGCCCCGCCGGCCGGTTCGCGCAGCGGCGTGAGGACCGGGCGGGGGGCGGTACGGTCAGGCCGCTGCGACATGGCGGGCGTTCTCCTCGGCGATGTGCTCCGACAGCGCGGCGATGGTGGGGTGGTACCAGAGCGCGGTCGCCTCCAGCTCGAAGCCGAGCCACTTCTCCAGCTCGCCGGCGAGGATCAGCGCCTCGGTGGAGTCGAGGTCGAACTCGTCGAAGTAGCGGTCGACGTCGATCTGGGCCGGCTCGACCTCCAGCCGGACCGCGAGCTTCTCGACCAGCCAGGCCTGCGCTTCCTCGGCGGTGACACGCTGCATGGGGATTCCCTCACTTCACTTCTTGATGTCGCGGGCGATGGACTCGGCGGCCTTGAGCCCGGAGACGTACCCGGCCTCGTGGGAGCCGATCAGGTCGTGGCCGATCCTGGGCGAGTGGAAGTACGAGCCGGCGAGCTTGATCCGGCCGGTGTCGTTGACGGCGTAGATGGTGCGCTGCATGGAGCGCACGTCCAGGTCGATCACCGGGTGGGTGAACGGCAGCTCGCGGATGACCAGTTCGTCGCGGGGGACGACCGGGCAGTCGAGGGTGACGAAGTAGTCCTCGCGGGCGGTGAAGCCCTGCAGGGAGTTCATGTAGTACGCGACCCAGGTGCGGGTGCGGCCGTCGACGGTCTTCAGGCCGTAGTTCCAGCTCTGCCAGCGGGCGCGCTCCGGCGGCATGCCCGACGGGTCGGTGTGCAGGACGGCCCGGGTGGAGCTGTACCGGACCTTGCCGAGGATGTCGGCCTGCAGCGCGGTCGGCCGCTCCAGCATCGCCAGGGTCTGGTCGGCGTGCGAGGCGAGCACCGCGTAGTCGTAGCGCTCCTCGCCGTCGGCGGTGCCGATGACGACGCCGCCGTCCGGGCCCGCCTCCTCCCGGACCCTGGTGACCGGGCTGCCGGTGCGGACCGTGCCGTTGACCGCGGCGACGACCCGGCGGACGTACTCGACGCTGCCACCGGAGACGGTCTTCCACGCCACCGAGCGGCCGCCGAGGCCGCCCGGGTCGTGCGACATGAAGAAGGCGATGACGGTGGTGGCCGGCATCTCCCAGATGAGCTCGGCCGGCACCGACCAGACGGCGGTGGCGAGCAGCACCACGTAGCCGTACTTGAAGGCGTCGGAGTAGCCGCCCCGGTCCAGGTACTCGCCGAGGGCCATGTCGGTGCGCTTGCGCAGGAAGTCGCGGGGGGCCTCGCGGTGGAAGCGCTCGGCGTCCCGCCACAGCGGCAGGAAGTCAGCCGGGTAGCGCCGCGCGATCTCCTCCTCGGTGAGCTCGAACTCGGCAGTGCCGTAGTCGAGTCCGCGGTCGAGGTCGAAGAAGTCGAAGCCGCCGGTGTGGTCCAGGGCCGTGGCGCCGATCTCCTGGAAGAAGGCGCTCAGCTGCGGGTACGTCCGGGAGTTGAAGACCACGAAGGCGGTGTCGATCCCGATGGTGCGGCCGTCCTCCTCCACCTCGACGGTCAGGGCGTGGCCGCCGGGCCGGTCCTCCTTCTCGTAGACGGTGACTTCGACGTCGTCGGGCAGGTGGTACGCGGCGGACAGGCCGGATATGCCGGCCCCGACGACAGCGACACGGGTGGTCATGACAGGCAGCCCCTCGGCTCGAGCAGTTCTCAGGAACCGGTCGCGTTGGGCGACGGCGGCTGGAGCGCAGAGGGCTGGGACCTCTGAAGGCGTGAAGTCGTCCGTGTCCCGCGCGGATCGGCGCGGCGGGCGGCGCACTGGGAACGTAGGGCGGCCCGGGCCGGAGGGTCAAACACCGCATCATCGACGGTTTCCGGCCCATCGGGGCCGCCGATGCGCCCCGTCCCGGGTGTCCGGATCGGTGCCCGGGGGGCACCGGGGGCGCGAACAGGCCAACTGCCGCGCGGACCGGCCTATCGGCCTCCCGGAGGTGTCCGGAAGGCCCGCGGGAGGGACTCATGTGGGTGGCGGGGGTTCCCGCCGTGACGGCGCGCACCGGCCGCGCACCCGTACCGAAGAGGAGAGAGCTGCCATGCCCACCATTCCCTGGATGCCCGGGGCCGCCGCCAAGGAGTCCGCCGGCTCCGGTGAGGCCGTGGTCATGGCCTCCAAGCTCCAAGTGAAGTCGCTGCTGAGCGTGCCCCGTTTCTTCCTGCTGTCGCTGGTGGTGTGGAAGCAGGTGCGGTCGGCGCCCGGCGTGGTCGGTGCCTCGCTGCGGGCGGAGCCGCTGAAGAGGACCTTCTGGACGCTGTCGGCGTGGCGGGACCAGGAGGCGCTGGACGCCTTCGCCCGCACCGACCCGCACGCGCGGATCGTGGCGCGGCTGCGGAAGGTGATGGACCGCTCGGTGTTCGTCTTCTACCCCACCGCCCGCGACGCCCTGCCCGTCGCCTGGGACGACGCCACCCGGCGCCTGGCGGAGAAGGAGCGCGCCCAGTGAGCACCGTGACGGGCGCAGCGTCCGCGCAGGCGCCGCAGAAGCCGGTGATCCCGCGCGGCCGGCTGGTGCTGCTCGCCGCCTGCCTCGGGCTGTTCATGTCGTTCATCGAGGTGACGGCGGCGATCTCCACGCTGCGCGCCTTGCAGGTCGACATGCAGGTCGCCCCCGCCGACCTGAGCTGGGTGTCCAGCACCTACACCCTGGTGGTGGCCGCGTGCGTGCTGTCGGGCGGCGCGCTCGGCGAACGCTACGGGCGGCGGCGGGTGTTCCTGACCGGCGTGGTCGCGCTGGCGGCCGGCTCGCTGGTCGTGGCCACCGCCGGCGGCTTCCCGCAGGTGCTGGTGGGGCGGGCGGTCAGCGGTGTCGGCGGGGCGCTGGTGCTGCCCACCTCGCTGGCGATCATCACCACCACCTTCTTCGTCGACCTGCCGCGCATGCTGCGCTCCATCACGGTGTGGGTGTCGGTGTCCGGACTCGGCCTGGCCCTCGGGCCGCTGCTCGGCGGCGCCCTGCTCGACCGCTTCGACTGGCCCGCGGTCTACCTGGTCAACACCCCGCTGGCGGTGGTCACGGTGGCCGTCACGCTGTACGCGGTGCGCGAGTCGAAGGTGCCCGACCGGCCGCTGGACCTGCCCGGCCAGGGCCTGTCCGTGCTGGGCCTGGGCACGCTGGTGTACGGGATCGCGGTCGGCGGCCGCGCCGGGTACGACGACCCGGTGGTGGTGGCGGCGCTCGCGGTGGGCGTCGTGTCGCTGGTGGCGCTGGTGCTGGTGGAGCGCCGTACGGACGTGCCGATGCTGGACGTGCGCATGATGGGCTCGGTGCGGGTGTCGGCGGCGCTGGTGGTGGCCGCGGCGGCGCTGTTCGCGTTCGTCGGCGTCATCTTCCTGCAGGTGCTGTTCCTGCAGCGGGTGCAGGCCGTGGCGCCGATGGCCACGGGCGTGCGGCTGCTGCCCGCGATGGTCTTCTTCGTGCTGTCCACCCTGGTCGCCCAGCGGATCGCCGGGCGGGTCGGCGCCGCCCGGCTGCTGGCGGCCGGTTCGCTGGTGACGGCCGCCGCCGCCGTGGTGCTGGTGCGGCAGCAGCCGGACAGCGCGTACGCGATCACGGCGGTGGGCCTGGCCCTGGCCGGTCTGGGCAGCGGGCTGGTCGTCGCGCCGTCGACGGCGGCCGCCTTCGCGGTGGTGCAGCCCGCGCAGATGGGTGCCGCGTCGAACGCCGTGACCGCGTTCCGGCAGATCGGTTCGGTGCTGGCGACCTCGGTGCTCGGTGCCGTCCTGGCGGTCCGTTTCATCGGTGCGCTCCCGGAGCGGCTGACGGCCGCCCATGTGCCGCCGCCGGTCGCCGACGCGGTCGTGGCGGTGGCGCGCAGCGGCGGAAGCGGCAGCGGCCGCTCCACACCCGCGGTGACGGACGCGATCGGCGCGTCCTTCACGGTCGGCATCCACACCGGCCTGTGGGTCGTCGCCGGGGTGTCCTTCGCGGCGGCCGTGCTGGCCGCGGTGTTCCTGGCCCGCAAGCCGGCCGCGGCGTAGCGCGGACCCGGGCCCGCTGACGGCACACGGCGCGGTGGGGGCGGCGCCCCCACCGCGCCGCCGGTCAGCGGCGGAAGCGCCGCACCGCCGCGACGAGCACCGCGCCGGCCACGAGGGCGACGCTCGCGACGCCGCCCACGCTGGTGAGGACCTCGTCCCGGGGGCCGGTGTCGGCGAGTGCGGGACCGCCTTCGGAACCGGACGCGGTGCTGTCGGCGGCCTCGCGGATCATGCGCACGACGGCGTCGGGGTGGGAGAGCATCGCGACGTGCGAGGAGTCGACCTCGACGGTGTGCGAGCCCGCGCGCTTGGCCTCGAAGCGTTCGAGGGCCGGGTTGATGGCGTGGTCGGCGGAGGCGACCAGCGCCCACGAGGGGATGGTCCGCCACGCTGCGCCGGGCGCCTTGTCGGTGAACGCCCGCAGGGCGATGGGCCGTTGCTCGGCGGACATCAGCCGGGTCGCCGCCACGGGCAGGTCCGCGGCGAAGACCTTGCGGAAGACGGAGTCGCGGATGTAGATGTCCGTGCCGCTGCCCGACCCGTCCCGGTACGGCACGGGACGCTGCGCCGAGGCGAGGTCGCTCGGTGCGAACTTGGCCGAGAGCGCGCCCAGGGTCTCCCCCGCGTCCGGCATGAACGCCGAGACGTAGACCAGTGCCTTGACGTTCGGGTTGCCCGCCGCGGCACCGCTGATCACCGCGCCGCCGTAGGAGTGGCCCGCGAGCACGATCGGGCCGTCGATGCTCTTCAGCACACTGGCCACGTAGGTGGAGTCGCCGACCAGGCCCCGTAGCGGGTTGGCGGGGGCGACGACCTTGTAGCCGGCGTTCTCGAGGCGCTCGACGACCGGGCTCCAGCTCGACGCGTCGGCGAAGGCGCCGTGCACCAGCACCACGGTCGGCCGGGCACCGCGGCCCGCGGCGGCGCCGTCGGCGACCGACGAGGCGAGGGCGGGGGCGGCGGCGAGCGCCGTCGAGGCGAGGGCCGCGACGAGCGCTCCCGCGCGGGCTATGTGGCGTCGGTGCAGCGGAGCGGGGGAGGACGGCCCAGCCATGCTGTTCTCTCTTCCGGCCGGAGGGGCTGCTGTCGCCTCCCAGCCTTGGCCCGCCGCGGCCGTCCCGCTCGTTCCCGGGGGACGGACGAGTGACGGCGGGTCGTCCGCCCTTCGCGTGGGCTCCGCGGACGTGAAACACCGGCGTCATCGAACACGGATATGATCCGCCTCACACAAGATCCCGGACGGCCGGAAAAGGTGCGCTCCCGCATGCCTTCCTGCCGCGCCGCATGCATGAGGGGAGCGTCCGATAGCCCTCCGAATATGGCTCAGCAGCGCGGGGGTGGCCACCACCCAGGTGATGCGGATGCTGCGCGGCAACCCCGACTCCGTGGACGTCCGCGTCTACGGGAGCAATGTCGATCCCTCGGCACCCGCCCTGGCCGCCTGCGACGTGGCCGAGGTGGAGCCCCGCCACGTCGGCGACGACGCGTACGCCGAATTCGCCCTCGACTTCTGCCGCAGGCACGGCATCGACGTCCTCGTCCCGCCGCGCCGGCTGACCGCGCTCGCCGGGCGGGCCGGCGACTTCGCCGCCGCGGGGACCCGGCTGATGTGCTCGCCACCGGCCTCGGTCAAGGTGCTGACCAGCAAGAGCCGTACGTACCAGGAGGCGCTCGCCGCCGGCATCCCCGTGCCGCCGTGGCGGGTGGTCCGGGACGCCGACGGCCTGCGGGACGCGGTGGACGAGCTCGCCGCGACCGGCGAGACCGTCTGCATCAAGCCCGCCGGCGAGTACTCGGCCTTCGGCTTCCGCATCCTGGAAGACCGGCCGATGGACATCCGTGACCTGCTCGCCCCCGCCAGGCCGATGGCCTCGGTCGAGGCGGTCGCCCAGGCGATGAAGCGGGCCGCCGACGAGGGCGAGCACGTGCCCAGCATGATCGTCATGCCGTACCTGGAGGGCCCCGAGGTCAGCGTCGACTGCCTGTCCGCCCCGGGCGGGGAACTGCTCGCCGCGATCCCCCGGGCCAAGGAGGGCCGCTACCGGCTCCTGCTGGACGACCCCGCCATCACGGAGATCGCCCGTCGCCTCGTCAGGCACTTCGGCCTCGCCTACCTCTCCAATGTGCAGCTGCGCCACCGCAAGGGCGAGCCCGTGCTCCTGGAGGCGAACCCGCGCCCCTCCGCCGGGATCTTCCAGACCGCCTTCACCGGCGTGAACCTGCCCTGGGCCGCCGTCCGCCTACTCACCCAGGGCGACGCCGGGCTCCGCGCCGCCCCCCGCCTCGGCGGCCGCGTCGCCGTAACGGAAGCGGTCACCGAGGTCCCAAACGTCCCTCGCCTCCCAGACGTCCCGGAGGTCAACGTGGCGTGAGCCGGGGCCGGGGGGCACGCTGGAGGGAGGAAGGCAGGTGGCAGCTCATGAGCAGACTCGAAGAGCAGATCGACCTGAACGTGCCGACCGAGGTGGCGTGGCAGCACCTGCACCGCCTGGAGGAGTACCCGCAGTTCGTCGCGGGTGTCCGGGAGGCCGGCGCCACCGGGGACGGCAAGGCCCGGCTCGGCGTGTCGGGGACCGGTGGCGGCTTGCTCGACGCGGAGTTCTCCGACCGCACCAAGGCCCGGAGCGACACCCGGGAGATGACCTGGCGCACCAGCGGCGGTGCCGAGATCACCGGGACGTGCTCGGTCCTCCCGATCGACGAGCAGCACAGCCGCGTCCAGGTGCGCATGGAGTACGACCCCGCCGAGATCCGCGACGCCTTCGGCGGCCCCAAGGGCTTCGCCCAGGTCAGCGCGATCGAGCGCACGGTCCGTGACGACCTCGAACGCTTCAAGGACCTCGTCGAGCGCGAGCACTAGCCGGCACTGCGCGCGGTCCGTGCGGCCCGCCGCGCACGGACCGCGACGGGCCGCAAGCGTGTGCCGCTGGGCCGTGTCGTCACATGCCCTCCCCCAACCTTCGGCCCGGGGGTGGCCCCACCCCGCGACGCTCCCCCAGCCGGCGCTGGGAGGTGCCCCAGGCACGGCACTCCCCCAGCCTTCGGCCCGGGGGAGTCGTCGAATCGTCCGAGTAGCCCACTACGAGGACGACTCTCCGCCTTGCGATGCACCGCACCTGGGGGCACCTCCCAGCGGAGCCGGTGTGACGACACGACCTAGAGGCGGACCCCGTGCCGCCGCAGGTAGGCGACCGGGTTGACGTCGGAGCCGTAGCCCTCGCCGGTGCGCACCTCGAAGTGCAGGTGCGGGCCGGTGGTGTTGCCCGTGGAGCCCGAGCGGCCGACCTGGCGGCCGGCGGCCACGGTCTGGCCGGTCCGTACGGTCAGCGAGGACAGGTGGCCGTACTGGGTGTACATGCCGTCGTGGTGCCGGATCACGACCTGGTAGCCGTAGGCGCCGCCCCAGCCGGCCTCGACGACCGTGCCCGCGGCGACCGCCTTGACGGAGGTGCCGGTGGGCACGGCGAAGTCCTGGCCGGTGTGGTAACCGCTGGCCCAGTGGGATCCGCTGCGGTGGTACGGGGTGCCGAGCGCTCCGCCGACCGGTGCGACGAAGGTCCGCGCGGCGGAGGCGGGCGCGGCGTGCCGCTCGGCGGGCTTGGCGGTCTTCGCGGGCTTGGCGGGCTTGCCGGGCTTGGCGGGCTTGGCGGGCTTGGATGCCTTGGCCGGCTTGGGGTCCTTCGCGGGCTCCGCTCCCGGCACGGACAGTTCCTGTCCGGGGAGGATGAGGTCGGGGTCGGCTCCGACGACCCGGCGGTTCACGGCGTAGAGCCGCTGCCAGCCGCCGTGGACGTCCTGCTCGTCGGCGATCCCGGAGAGCGTGTCCCCGCTGACGACCGTGTAGGAGTCGTCCCGCGCCGCGGGGGCACGGTCCGTCCCGGGCTTCTCCTGGCGTTCGGTCTTCTTCGCCGGGGCCGCCGCACGTCGCGGCGGGTCCTGCGCCTGCGGTCCGCCCCGGGTGAGCCCGGCGCGCTGCGAGCAGACGGGCCACGCCCCGGGACCCTGCCCGTCCAGGACCCGTTCGGCTATCGCGATCTGCTCGGACCTGGTCGCCAGGTCGGCCCGGGCGGCGAACTTCCCACCGCCGTAGGCCTTCCACGTCGACTGGGCGAACTGCAGCCCGCCGTAGTAGCCGTTGCCGGTGTTGATGTGCCAGCGGCCGCTGCTCTCGCACTGGGCGACCTTGTCCCACGTGCCGGTCGTGGCCGCGCCCGCGCCCGTGGCCGCGACCAGCGGCAGCGCGAGTCCCGCTCCGGAGGCGGCGGTGACGGCGACCGACACCGGCGAGAGCCGGCTCGGCGGCTGGGGTCTGCGGTGGCGACCGCGCACGGGCCGTACGGGCATGGGGGGACCACCTCTCGGCTCCGGACACACGGCCGTACAAGTACGACAGAGGGATCTTGTCGCCGCAAGGGTGCTTTTGAGACTCTGTCGTCCCAAATCGTGCGGCCCGGAACCGGGTTGGCGCGGTGGCGCCCCCGTCAGGACGTGCGGGGCGGCAGCGGGAGCGGCAGGCCCGGCAGCCCGTCGAGACTGACCGCGACGTACGGCTTGCCCACGCAGTAGTCGCTGAAGGACTCCTCGGTCTCGCGGGAGAAGCGCTGGGTGTGCAGGGGCCGTTCCTCCCGGAAGTCCATGAAGGGGACGGCGAATCCGCAGCTGTCGCTGATGCGTTCGGCGGTGACGAGGATGACGGCGCGCAGGTCGGTGCGCGCCCGGATGTCGTCGGAGAAGTGCGGGAGCAGGTCGTCCCAGCGCGGGTCGTCGCGGAAGACGGGCTCGCCGCGCCCGTGCACCCGCACGATGGTCGGGGGCCCGGTGAAGGCGCACCACATCAGGGTGATGCGGCCGTTCTCCCGCAGGTGGGCGATGGTCTCGGCGCCGCTGCCGCCGAGGTCGGCGTAGGCGAAGGTGCGGTCGTCGAGGAGGGCGAAGGAACCGTCGAGGCCCTTGGGCGACACGTTGACGTGCCCGTCGCCGGACAGGGGCGCGGTGGCGGTGAAGAAGACCTTCTGCTCCTCGATGAACGCGCGCAGGCGCCCGTCGATGCGTTCGTACGTCTTTCCCATGCCTGTGATTCTGCGGCGGCGGCCCGGCTTCCGCCGCACCTTTTCGGCCGTGGACGGGTCAGCGCCGCCGGGGACGGCGGGGGCCGTCGTCCGCTCCGTCCCGGACGACGATGCCCAGCGCGGCGGCCAGCGCCGGGGCCAGGTCGAGCAACTGGGCGCTGCCGATGACGGCGCCGCGCAACGAGTCGTGCCCGTCGGCGAGGTCGAGGCGGGTAGCGCCGCGCAGGTCGGTGGCGTCGAGCTCGGCACGGCCGAGCCGCAGGCGTTCCAGGGCGGTGCCGGGGAAGGAGACGTCCTTCAGGCGGGCGCCGCCGAGGTCGACGTCGCGCAGCACGCAGTCCTCGAAGACGACCTCGTGCAGCCGGGCCGAGCGCAGGTTGACGGAGTCGAACTTGCAGCGCCGGAAGACCACCCGCCGCAGCACCGCGCCGAAGGCCTCGACACCGGCGAGCACGCAGGAGTCGGCGGTCGCGTCCATCCAGTTCGTCTCGGCCGCCGAGGTACCGACGAAGCGGTCGCCCTGCAGCCAGACCTCGTTGAAGCGCGCCCGGCGCAGGCTGCCGCCCTCGAAGACGGTGTCGGTGACCGCGCACTCCAGGAAGACGGCGCCGCCGGCGTCCTGTTCGCCGAAGGTGAGGCCGTCGAAGTGCACGGTGTCGTACCGCTCCTCGACGCCCAGCCCGGGCTCGTCGAACGGCTCCAGTGCCTGCGCGTACGGCAGCTCGGACAGGGACTGCGGCGCCTTGAAGGTCATGGCGGCCACGCTAGTGGCCCCCTGTGACAACGCCACCTCCCACGAATATGAACGATTTGTCCGGGATGTCTTGCTACGTTGCGTCCCATGACCGCCCCCGCCCCCGGGACCTCGCCACCGGCCCTCGCCGTGCCCGCCGTCCGGCTGCCCCGGCGCCGTGGCGTCGAGCTGGCGCTGCTGGTCGGCGCGGTGCTGATCCCGGTGTACGGCTACTGCGCCGTGGGCCTCGCGCACGACGGCGCCGTACCGCAGGGGGCGGCCGGCTACGGCGCGGCGCTCGGCGGGCTGGCGCTGGTGGCCCATCTGGCGGTGCGCCTGCGCGCCCCGTACGCGGACCCGCTGCTGCTGCCGATCGGGGTGCTGCTCAACGGACTCGGCCTGGTCCTGATCTACCGCCTCGACCTGGAGACCCCCGACGCCGCCGCCCCGGCGCAGCTGGTCTGGTCCGGGCTGGGCGTCGCCCTGTTCATCGCGGTCGTCCTGCTGCTGCGCGACTACCGCGCCCTGGCCGGGTACGCGTACCTGGGCGTCGTGGCGGCCCTGGTGCTGATGATCGTGCCGAGCCTCTTCCCCGCTGTGAACGGCGCCAGGATCTGGATCCGGGTCGCGGGCTTCTCCTTCCAGCCCGGCGAGTTCGCGAAGGTGCTGCTGGCGGTCTTCTTCGCGGCGTACCTCGCGGACAACCGCGCCGCGCTCGCGTACGCCGGCCGGCAGGTCCGGCGGTTCCGCCGGCTGCAACTGCCGACCGGCCGGGTGCTGGGCCCGGTGCTGGCGGTCTGGACGATCAGCCTCGGCGTGCTGGTGGTGGAACGCGACCTGGGGACCTCGCTGTTGTTCTTCGGCCTCTTCGTGATCCTGCTCTACGTCGCCTCCGGCCGCACCGGCTGGATCGCGATCGGGCTGCTGCTGTCGGCGGCGGGTGCCTTCCTCGTCGGCTCGCTCGAACCGCACGTGCACTCCCGGGTAGCGGACTGGCTGCACCCCTTCGCCAGCATCGAGGCCGGGCAGGGGCCGGGGCAGCTGGCGCAGTCGCTGTTCGCGTTCTCCGCCGGAGGGCTGCTCGGCACGGGCCTGGGCGAGGGGCACTCGATCCTGATCGGCTTCGCGGCCAAGTCCGACTTCATCCTGGCCACGGCGGGCGAGGAGCTGGGACTGACGGGGCTGACCGCGCTGTTCCTGCTGTACGGACTGCTGGTGGCCCGGGGCTACCGGACGGGGCTGGCGGTCCGCGAGCCGTTCGGCAGACTGCTGGCCGTGGGGCTGGCCTCGATCGTCGCGCTGCAGGTCTTCGTGATCGCGGGCGGGGTGACGGACCTGATCCCGCTGACCGGGATGGCGATGCCGTTCCTGGCGCAGGGCGGTTCGTCGGTCGTCACCAACTGGGTGATCGTCGCGCTGCTGATCCTGCTCAGCGACACCGCCCGACGCCCGCCGCCCGGCCCGGACACCGGCCGGACCGCCGGCCGGGCCACCAGCGGCGGGTCGGCCGCGGCGTGACCCCGTACGCCCGCCGGGCCGCGGCACTGTGCCTGCTGCTCCTCGTCGCCCTGCTGGTGAACGCCATCCGGGTCCAGGTGGTGCGGGCCCCCGCGTACGACGCCAACCCCGCCAACCGGCGGGTGCCGATCGACCGTTACGCGCAGCCGCGCGGCGACATCCTCGTCGGCAGCCGGCCCGTGACCGGCTCCCGGTCCACCGGCGCCCAGCTGGACTGGGTCCGCACCTACGCCGACGGCCCGCTCTACGCGCCCGTGACCGGCTTCTCCTCCCAGACGTACGGCACGGCCCTGCTGGAGGCCGCCGCGGACGACGTCCTGTCCGGCTCCTCCCCCGGGCTGTCGGCGCTCCCGCTGTGGAACGCGGTCAGCAGGGCGCCGCAGCGCCCGGGCGACGTCCGCACCACCATCGACCCGGCCGCCCAGCAGGCCGCGTACAAGGCGCTGGGCGGCAAGAAGGGCGCGGTCGCCGCCCTCGATCCGGCGACCGGCCGGATCCTGGCGCTGGTCAGCACGCCCTCCTACGACCCCGCGACGATCGCCGGCACCGGCCCGGAGGCGCTCGGCGCCTGGCACCGGCTCGTCACCGCCGAGGACCAGCCGATGCTCAACCGGGCGCTGCGCCAGACGTACCCCCCGGGTTCGACCTTCAAGACGGTGACGGCGGTCGCGGCGCTCGCCTCCGGGGTGGTCACCGACGTCGGGAAGCCCACCGACTCCCCGGACCCCTATCGCCTGCCGGGCACGACGACGACGCTGGGCAACGAGTCGGCGTCGGCGGGCTGTGAGGACGCGCCGCTGCTCCACGCGTACGTCGTCTCCTGCAACACCGTCTTCGGCAAGCTCGGCGACGACGTGGGGCTGCGGGCGATGCGCGAGACGGCCGAGGCCTTCGGCTTCAACGACCCCTCCATCGGGGTCCCGTCGCACCCCGCGGTCAGCGTCTTCGACCGCCGCATGGACCGGGCGCAGCTGGCGCTGTCGTCCATCGGGCAGTACGACACCCGGGCCACCCCGCTGCAGATGGCGATGGTCGCTGCGGCCGTGGCCAACGACGGCACGCTGATGTACCCGCACCTGGTGGACCGGACCACCGACGGCGCCGGCCTCCCGCTGGAGATCACCGGTGAACGGGCCTACCGGCAGGTGATGGACGCGACCGTGGCCTTCGTGATGCAGGACATGATGGTCGCCGTGGTGCGGCACGGCACGGGCCGCAACGCCGCCCTGCCCGGCGCGGTGGTGGGCGGCAAGACGGGCACGGCGCAGCACGGCGAGGACAACCGCGGGAACCCGTTCGCCTGGTTCATCTCCTGGGCGAAGGAGGGCCGGGGGGCCCCGGCGAAGGTCGCCGTCGCCGTCGTCGTGGAGGACGCCGCCGCGGACCGCGCCGACATCAGCGGCGGCGGCAAGGCGGCCCCGGTCGCCCGCGCCGTGATGCGCGCGGTGCTGGGACGCTGATCCCGTGGCCGGCCGCGGTCAGTCCTGGGCGCCCAGCGCGATGGCCTGCTCGACCTCGGCGGCCCGCTCGGTCTCCTCCTGGGCGAAGCGCTCGGCGTCGAGCTTCTCGGCGATCTCCTCGTCCTGCGCCATCAGCAGGTCGAGGTTGGAGTCGCCCATCTCCAGGACGCCCATGTCGACGTAGGCGCGCTGCAGCCGCTCGCCCCACAGCCCGATGTCCTTCACGCACGGAACGATGCGGCTGAACAGCAGCCTGCGGAAGAGCTGCAGGTACTCCGAGCGCTCGCTCAGCTCCTCGGCCTCCTGCCGCGGGATGCCGAAGTCCTCCAGCACCTCGGCGCCGCGCAGCCGGTCGCGCATGAGGTAACAGCCCTCGATGACGAACTCCTCGCGCTCGCGCAGTTCGGCGTCGGACAGCTGCCTGTAGTGGTCGCGCAGCGCCATCCGCCCGAAGGCGACGTGCCGGGCCTCGTCCTGCATGACGTAGGCGAGGATCTGCTTGGGCAGCGGCTTGTCGGTGGTGTCGCGCAGCATGCCGAAGGCGGCCAGCGCCAGCCCCTCGATGAGCACCTGCATCCCCAGGTACGGCATGTCCCAGCGGGAGTCGCGCAGGGTGTCGCCGAGCAGGGCCTGCAGCGAGTCGTTGATCGGGTAGACCATGCCGACCTTCTCGCGCAGGAAGCGGGAGTAGATCTCGGCGTGCCGGGCCTCGTCCATGGTCTGGGTCGCGGAGTAGAACTTGGCGTCGAGGTCGGGCACCGACTCCACGATGCGGGCGGCGCAGACCATGGCGCCCTGTTCCCCGTGGAGGAACTGGCTGAACTGCCAGGAGGCGTAGGCACGGCGCATGTCGCGCTTGTTCCGCTCGGACATCTTGTCCCAGTAGGGGGTGCCGTAGACGGTCATGTTCTGGTCCGGCACGCCGAGCGGGTCGTACGGGTCGACCTCGATGTCCCAGTCGATGCGGGTGACCGCGTCCCACTGCTTGTCCTTGCCCTTCTGGTAGAGGGCGAGCAGCCGGTCGCGCCCGTCGTCGTACTCCCAGGAGAAGCGGGCGGCTCCGGAAGCCGGGATCTCCCACAGGTTGTCCTGCGACGGCATTGGCGTCTCCTCGACTCTTGACGGGCTTGCTGACACACAGTCTCATAAGAGCATGACCGCTGGCACCCCTCTTGCAACGCGTGAAAAAGTGGCGGAGCGGCTGCTCGACGCCTCCGCGAAGCACTCCTTCGACCCCGACACCGAGCTGGACTGGGACGCCCCGTTCGAGGACGGCACGTGGTTCTGGCCGCCCGAGCTGTGCTCCCTGTACGACACCCCGCTGTGGAAGCACATGTCGCAGGAACAGCGGATCGAGCTGAGCCGGCACGAGGCGGCGTCGCTGGCCTCGATCGGCATCTGGTTCGAGATCATCCTCATGCAGCTGCTGCTGCGGCACTCCTACGACCTGGACCCCACCAGCGGGCACGTCCGCTACGCGCTCACCGAGATCGCCGACGAGTGCCGCCACTCGAAGATGTTCGCGCGGCTGGTGACCCGGCTCGGCACACCCGTCTACAAGCCCTCGCGCACGGACCACAACCTCGGGCGGGTGCTGAAGACCGTCTCCACCACACCCGGTTCCTTCACGGGCACCCTGCTCGCCGAGGAGATCCTCGACTGGATGCAGCGGCTGACCTTCCCGGACGAGCGCGTGCAGCCGCTGACCCGTGGCGTCACCCGCATCCACGTGGTCGAGGAGGCCCGGCACATCCGCTACGCCCGTGAGGAGCTGCGCCGCCAGATGAGCTCGGCTCCGCGCTGGGAGATCGCCTTCACCCGGATCTCCTCCGCCGAGGCCGCACGGGTGATCGCCCGGTCGCTGATCAGCCCCCAGGTGTACGCCTCGGTCGGGCTCGACCCCCGGCACGCCGCCGAGCTGGCCCGCACCAGCCCGCACCGCCGCGACGTGATGCGGCAGGCGGCGCGGAAGCTGATGGACTTCCTGGAGGAGATCGGCATGTTCGAGGGTCCGGGCGTACGGCGCATGTGGCGCAGCTCGGGACTTCTCGGGTAGCACGGCGCGCGGGCGGATACGCTGGCGTTCATGAACGGCAGTTCGACGCCGGCGCCCGCCGCCGCCCCCGCCTACCGCCGGCTGAGCGTCGAGCAGCGCCGTACCCAGTTGCTCGCCGCCGCCGTGGACCTGTTCGGGCACCGCAGGCCCGAGGACGTCTCGGTCGACGACGTGGCCGCGGCCGCCGGGGTCTCGCGTCCCCTGGTCTACCGCTACTTCCCCGGCGGGAAGCAGCAGCTGTACGAGGCCGCCATGCGCAACGCCGCCGAGGAACTGCGGACCTGCTTCGTGGAGCCCGCGGAGGGCGAGATGACCCAGCGTCTGTCCAACGCGCTGGACCGCTACCTCTCCTACGTGGACGAGCACGACGCGGCGTACTCCGCCCTGCTGCGCGGCGGCAGCGTCGCGGAGACCAGCCGGACCGACGCCATCGTGGACGGTGTCCGGCGCGGCGCGGCCGAGCAGATCCTGATGCACCTGGGCGCGCCGCACCCCGGACCGCGGCTGGCGATGATGGTGCGCTCCTGGATCGCCAGCGTCGAGGCCGTCTCGCTGACCTGGCTGGACGAGGGCAAGCAGCCCCCCGCCCAGGAGCTGCGGCGGTGGCTGGTGGACCACTTCATCGCGCTCCTGCTGGTCAGCTCCACCACCGACCAGGAGACCGCCGAGGTCGCACTGGCGGCCCTGGAGCGGGAGAGCGCGGGCAGCCCCGCCGGGGACCTGGCCCGCCGGGTGACCCCGCTGGCCCAGGCAGTCGCACATCTGCTCCCACCTGCCGTTTCCTGAACGTGGCCCCCTCCCCAGGGCCTACCCTGACCCCGTGAGGCATGAGGACACGGAATTCGTCGGAGGGCCGCTGGACGGCCGGGTGCTGGGGGTGCTGACCGGCGTCACCGGGCAGCCCCCGAAGGTGTACGAGGTACCGGTGCCGCAGGAGGACGGCGCACCCCCCGTCGTGCACGTCTATCATCGCGAGCCCAGTCCCGGCCCGCGCGCGCAGCGCCGTACGCGCTGGGTCTTCGTCTACGACCCGGAGGGGAACCGGCCGGAGAAGCCGCGCTGGCCCTGGTCGAAACCGCGGACGTGAGCCGCCGGGGCGGTCGCGGGGCGGACCGCCGCCGGACGGGTGATCCGGGTGACCGGCCACGGGGATGGTCCGGACCATTGACAGGATTGGTCCAGACCTGTTTGCTGCGAGTTGTCATGCTCACTTCTTCTCGCCCCCGAAGGAGCGGCCCCCCATGAGACACCTCGTCGCCGCGACGGCGACCCTCGCCTGCACCGCCGTCCTCGGCGGGCTGGTCGCCCTCGCCCCCACGGCGCACGCCGGTGAGTTCCTGGTCAACGGAGGCTTCGAGTCGGGCAACCTGTCCGGCTGGAGCTGCGACTCCGGCACCACCCAGGTGGTGACCGGGCAGGCGAAGAGCGGCAGTCGCGCCCTCGCCGGCACCCCGAGCGGCACCGGGACCGCGCAGTGCAAGCAGACGGTGGGCGTCGCCCCGAACACGGCGTACACCTTCTCGGCGCAGGTCAAGGGGAGTTACGTCTACATCGGCGTGGACGGCGGCACCAGCACCTGGACCCCGGGCACCGGCGGTGCCTACCAGCAACTGAACGTCAGCTTCACCACCGGCCCGACCCAGACCAGCGCGACGGTCTACGTCCACGGCTGGTACGCGCAGCCCACGTACTACGCCGACGACCTGTCGCTGACCGGGCCCGGCGGCCCGACGCCCAGCCCGACCCCCACCGACCCGACGCCGACCCCCACGCCCACTCCCACCCCCACGCCGACCCCCACCCCGACCGATCCGACGCCGTCCTCCCACGCCCTCGTGGGCTACCTGCACTCCAGCTTCGCCAACGGCTCCGGCTACGTCCGCATGGCAGACGTCCCCGCGAGCTGGGACTACATCGACCTCGCCTTCGGCGAGCCCACCTCCACCACCTCCGGCGACATCCGCTTCAACCGCTGCCCGGTCGCCGAGTGCCCGAACGTGGAGTCCGACGCGGAGTTCAAGGCCGCGATCAAGGCCAAGCAGGCGCAGGGCAAGAAGGTGCTGATCTCCATCGGCGGCCAGAACGGCCAGGTCCAGCTCACCACCACCGCCGCCCGCGACGCCTTCGTCAGCTCCGTCGGCAAGATCATCGACACCTGGGGACTGGACGGCCTCGACATCGACTTCGAGGGCCACTCGCTCTCCCTCAACGCCGGTGACACCGACTTCAGGAACCCGACGACCCCGGTCGTGGTCAACCTGATCTCCGCGCTGAAGACCCTCAAGGCCAGGTACGGCGGCGCCTTCGTGCTGACCATGGCCCCCGAGACCTTCTTCGTCCAGCTCGGGTACCAGTTCTACGGCCCCGGCCCGAACGGCGCCCAGGACCCGCGGGCCGGCGCGTACCTGCCGGTGATCCACGCCCTGCGCGGCGACCTGACGCTCCTTCACGTCCAGGACTACAACTCCGGGCCGATCATGGGACTGGACAACCAGTACCACCAGATGGGCGGCGCCGATTTCCACATCGCCATGACCGACATGCTGCTCACCGGCTTCCCGGTCGCGGGCAACACCTCCCGGGTGTTCCCGCCGCTCTCCCCGTCGCAGGTGGCCGTCGGCCTGCCCGCCAGCAGCAACGCGGGCAACGGCTGGACCACCCCGGCCGAGGTGAACAAGGCGCTCGACTGCCTTACCCGGCAGGTCAACTGCGGCGGCTACGCCACACACGGCACCTGGCCCGCGCTGCGCGGCCTGATGACCTGGTCCGTGAACTGGGACAAGTACAGCAACTGGGAATTCCAGCGGAACTTCGACACCTATTTCGGATGACGCCGGACGAACGGGTGGCTCCGCGACCGGCGGAGCCGCCCGTTCCGGCCCGTCCCTCTGTCGTAGCCGACCCGATCATGTAAGGATCTACCCGCAGGTATCGGTGGAACAGGCGGAGGTGACGGGATGTCAGCAGCACACCGGCCCAAGGAGTGGGTGCGCAGGGCACTCGTCTGCGGGACGCTGCTGGCCGCCGCGGCGCTCGGGATCCCCGCCCAGGCCTACGCCGCTCCCGACGATCCGGCGCCGGACGACCGGACGCTCGTCGTGCTGCTGGAGCAGCTGCAGGACCTCTACCACAAGGCCGAGCAGGCCACCGAGACCTACGACCAGGCCAAGGCCGAGCTCGAGGAGAACCAGAGCAAGGCCGACCGCCTCGACCACCAGCTCGCCGAGGAGCGCACCGCGCTCAGTGACGCCCGCGCCCTGGCCGGGCAGCTGGCGCGGGAACAGTACAAGTCCGGTGGCGTCTCCCCGTACCTCAACCTGCTGCTCAGCAACGACCCGCAGGACGCCTTCACCCAGGGGCACATGCTCGACCGCGCCGCCGGCAGCCAGGCCGAGCTCGTCGCCCAGCTGGAGAACGGCGAGAAGCGGATCGCCGCGCTCAACCGGGCCCAGCAGCACGCGCTGGACGGCTCGGAGCAGCTGGAGGAGAAGCAGCGCGAGGCCAAGGAGGACATCGAGCGGCAGCTGGCCGACGTCGAACGGATCCTCGCCGGACTGACCGGCGCCCAGATCGAGGACCTCCAGCAGCTGGAGCAGCAGGGCATCGACCAGGCGCAGGCGGCCTTCCTGCGGTCCGGCCGGCTCGGCAGCACGGCACTCGCGCCGTCGAAGGCCGGCAACCGGGCGCTGAGCTTCGCCTACGCCCAGATCGGCAAGCCCTACGTCTGGGGTGCCGAGGGCCCGAAGGCGTACGACTGCTCGGGCCTGACCTCACAGGCCTGGGAGCACGCGGGCACCACCATCCCGCGCACCAGCCAGGAGCAGTGGAAGCAGCTGCCGCACGTCCCGCTGAACCTGCTGCGCCCCGGCGACCTGGTGGTCTACTTCCCCGGCGCCACCCACGTGGCGATGTACATCGGCAACGGCATGGTCATCCAGGCCCCTCGCCCGGGTGGCTTCGTCAAGATCTCCCCGATCGCCGCCAACCCGGTCCTCGGCGCCGTCCGGCCGGACTCCGACGACCCGTCGATGAAGCACTACGTCTCCCCCGTCGCCCCCAAGTCGGCCCACGACCCGACCCCGCTCGGCGGCGCCTCGAACTCCTGAGGCCGCGGTGTGACCAGGACCTCAGCGGCATCGGACAGACCTGTCTGTTAGTTTTGCCGTGAGGGGCCCGCCGGGCCCCGGCGAGGACCACGGTGAGCACCATGCCCACGACGGCGAAGCGCCCCCCGGCGCGCGAGCGCATACTGACCACGGCCGAGGCACTGTTCGCCGCGCACGGCCTGCGCGGCGTGGGGATCGACCGGATCATCGCCGAGTCGGACGTGGCCAAGTCCACGCTCTACGTCCACTTCCCCTCCAAGGACGAACTGGCCGCCGCGTACCTGCGCAGGGTCGACGACTCCTGGCGGGGCAGGCTGCGCGCCGCCGCGCTGGCGGCCGGGGACGATCCCCGCGAGCAACTGGTGGGCCTGTTCGACGCCGTCTCCGCCTCGTACGAGCGCCACGGCTTCCACGGCTGCCCCTTCATCAACGCCGCCGCGGAGAGCGAGCCGGGCAGCCTGCCGCACGAGGTGACCTTGACGCACAAGCAGGCCGTGCGGGCATGGGTGCGCGGGCTGGCCGAGGCGGCCGGCGCCGCGGACCCCGACGAGCTGGCACTGCAGCTGACCCTGCTCGTCGACGGCACCCTGGCCGCGGGCAAGCTCGAACAGGACCCGGCGATGCCGGCCGCAGCCAAGGCCGCGGCGCGGGCCGCGGTCGAGCGGGCCTGCCCGCCCACCGTCTGATCCCGGCCCCGCCCTCGTCCGCACCATGAGGACGAGGGCGTTCCTTCGACCCGAATCAAACAGACCTGTCCGTTCGAAAGGACATCCGATGACCTCCTCCCGCCCCCCGGTGGCCACCACCATGCGCGCGGTCCTGCTGGAAGAGTTCGGCAGCCCCCTCGTCCTCGGCGCGATCCGCACCCCCGCACCCGGCCCCGGCCAGGCGCTGGTCCGGATCGCGGCCTCCGGGGTGAACCCCCTGGACACCAAGATCAGTGCCGGGAAGGCCGCCCACGCCCGCATCCGGCCGCCCGCCGTGCTCGGCCTCGACCTGGCCGGTGTCGTCGAGGAGGTCGGGGCGGACGTCACCGGCCTCGCACCCGGGGACGAGGTCTTCGGCATGACCGGCGGGGTCGGCGACCTCCAGGGGTCACTGGCCGAGTACGCGGCCGTGGACGCCCGGCTGCTGGCCCGCAAGCCCGCCGCGCTGACGATGCGTCAGGCAGCGGCGCTCCCGCTGGTCTTCATCACCGCCTGGGAGGGGCTGGTGGACCGGGCGGGCGTGCACGGCGGACAGAAGGTGCTCGTCCACGGCGGGGCCGGCGGCATCGGGCACGTGGCCGTCCAGCTCGCCCGGGCCCGCGGCGCCGAGGTCTTCGCCACCGGCTCGCCGCGCAGCCTGGAGACCATCGCCGCCCTCGGGGCGACCCCGATCGACCGCACCGCGACCCCGGTCGACGCCTACGTCGCCGAGCACACCGGCGGCGAGGGCTTCGACGTCGTCGTCGACACCGTCGGCGGGGAGACGCTCGACGCCTCCTTCACCGCGGTGCGCACCTACACCGGTCATGTGGTGAGCGCCCTCGGCTGGGGCAGCCACAGCCTCGCGCCGCTGTCCTTCCGCGGTGCCAGCTACTCCGGGGTCTTCACACTGCTGCCGATGCTCACCGGCCGCGGGCGCGAGCACCACGGCGAGATCCTGCGCGAGGCCGCCGCCCTCGCCGAGGCCGGGGCGCTGCGGCCGCTGGTCGACCCGCGCCGCTTCACCCTGGCCACGGCCGCCGAGGCGCACGGCGTGGTCGAGCGCGGCGAGGGCCGGGGCAAGGTCGTCGTGGACGTCGCCGGGTGACGGTGCCCGGCGGTCAGCGGCGGTAGCAGTACGAGTCCGAGGAGGCGTCGCCGCCTTCCAGGCGCGTCTGGTGCACCCGCAGTCCCCGGAAGTCCGGGCCGTGCGGGAAGAAGCCGCTGTCGACGCGGAGCCCGCCGCGTGAGGTGTCGGCGTCGAGCTTGACCATCCACGGGTCGATGCCCTCGGGGTAGAACTGCGCGTCCCAGGCAGCGTAGAGGGAGTTCGTCACGTACACCCGCCGTCCGTCGCGGCTGAGCTCGACCATCTGCGCTCCGCCGGTCAGCGGGACGTCCGGCTCGGCGGGGTGCGTCTGCCGGCCGGTGATGCCGCCCAGCCGCACGGACGCGGTCCGCCTCGGCCGGAGCGGGTCGCCCACGTCGTACTGGTGGAGGTCACCGGTCCCCCACGCGGAGACGTACAGCCAGCGGTCGTCCACCGACAGGTCGATGTCGGTGATCAACGGGGGCACGGCGCCGAACGGCCGCAGCGCGGGGGGCAGGTCCTCCGCGCGGGCGGGCTCGGCGGGCAGGGTGATCACCTTGCGGACCGTGAAGTCGCCGCCCTCCCGGGTCCACAGCCACACCGACGCCGACAGGTCCTCGACGTCGACGACGGTGTTCACGAACCCCCAGGTGGCTTCGGGGTCGTGCGAGGGACGCAGCTCCAGCACCATCTGGTTCTCGTCCCCCAGATCGACGCGCTGCAGGTGCCGGCCCGTGTCCAGGTCCCAGAAGTGCACCGCGTGCCCGTAGCGGCGGTCCAGCAGCAGTTCGGGCACGAGCCCGTCCTCGATCATCGAGGGGCTGCCCCACTCGCTGGTCACGGCGATGTTCTCGCGCAGGTGCCACCAGACGTCGTAGGCGAGCGACTGCGGTCCGCGCTCGCTCTCCCAGGCCCGCAGCACGCCGAAGGTCTCGTGGTCCAGCAGTGCGACGCCGCCGGGCCCGTCCGCGCCGTCCGCGCCGCCGAGGCAGGACAGGAACACCCCGTCGGGGCCGCAGTGGAGGGTGTGCGGCCGCGAGTAACCGGCCCCGGCGGCGAGCTCCCCGGCCTCGACCACCTTGACCAGGCGCGGGCGGGTGGGATCGGGGCAGGTGTCGAGGACGTGCAGCCGGGAGGAGCGCAGACCCGGGACGATCAGGTAGCGCCGCGCCGCGTGGTGGTGGCCGGCGTGGGCCAGCGCGCTCGAGCACGCGTTCCAGCCGAAGTGGTGCAGTTCGTTGCCCCGGTCGGGCATCTCCACATGGGCGGCCACCTGGCCGTACACCGGTGATCCCGGATCGGTGACGACGGTGAACAGCGCGTCCGGGCGCTCCCCGGCCGGGTCGAAACCGACGACGTAGGCGAGCTTCTCGGCGGGCGCGGCGACGGCGTCCGCCGGGGTGCGGTACAGGGTGGGGTCACGGTGGCCGTCGCGGTCGTGCTCGGTCGTCGTCATGGCTGTTCCCTCTCCCGTACGGGAGCCCGGACCAGGGGCCTTGCGGCGGACGACCAGGCCCGGCCGTGCGGGATCTGTGTGCGGACGCCGGACAGATGTCCCGTACGACGAGCGTTTCACAGCCCCGCAGAGGTGCCAAGGCGGGACCCCGGGCGCCCGGACGGCCGCCCCGCGCCGGGCCCGGTTGCCGGGACGCGGGCGGCACTGGACCGGATGGCGGGGCCGGCAATAGGTTGCGGCCTCGTGACCCACGACGACGCCACCGTCATGTCCCCGCCCGTGCGGCCAGCCGAGGGCGAGCCGGTCTTCGTCCCGAAGGCGACGACCGTCCTCGTCGTGGCCGCGCTCGGGGCCTGCGTACTGGTGAACGCCGCGCTGCTCGTCGCCCGGTTGCTCCTCGACCGCGCCGCCGGCGGCTCGGCCGCCGCCCTTGCGCGTGGCGACGAGGTCGTCACCCTCACCGGTCTGAGCCATCTCGCCTTCGTGCTCACCGGAGTCGTCTTCCTGCGCTGGCTGTGGCAGATGCGGGTGAACGCCGAGGCGCTGGCGCCCGGCGGCCACCGGATGCGACGCGGCTGGACCACGGGCGCGTGGCTGATACCGCTGGTCGGTTTCGTCCTGCCCAAGCGGATCATCAACGACATCTGGGCCGCCAGTTCCCCGCCCGGACGCCCCCGGCGCACCAGTGTGCTGCTGACCTCGTGGTGGCTGCTCTTCGTGGCGGCGCAGCTCCTCGCCTCCCCCTCCGCCACCACGGGCCCGTCCGCGGTGCAGACGGCCGGCGCCGCGCTCTACGTCCTGGCCGGGGCGCTGTGCATCGCCATGGTGCTGCGGCTCGCCGCGATGCAGCGAACGCGCCTGCGGGGCTGAGGGCGGCGGGCCGTCCGGCGCCGGCGGCGTGCACCGCCGGCGCCCCTGGGGCCTGCCGTCACATTGACGTCGGCCGCCCGGAGGGCGGGCCCCGCGGTTCCCCCAGCTCCGCTGGGAGGTACCCCCAAGTGCGGTGCAAGGCGGAGAGTCGTCCTCGTAGTGGGCTACTCGGACGACTCGACAACTCCCCCTGGCCGAAGGCTGGGGGGAGTGCCGTGCCTGGGGGCACCTCCCAGCGCCGGCTGGGGGAGCGGCGCGGGGCAGGCGGCAATGTGACGACGGGCCCTAGGCCGTCAGGCCCCGGCGGCCGAGGCCAGGTAGGCGGAGGTGGCCCCGGGGTCGTAGAAGTACGACTCGTAGTCCGACGGATCGTCGAAGCCGTTGGCGAAGCGGTTCGCGACCGCCGGCAGTTGCCCGGCGGCACCGATCAGGCCCAGAATGTGCTCCGGCGGCGGGCCGAGGAGGGCGTTGGTCCACTTGGTCACCGGCTCGGCGGTGGCCCAGAAGCGGGCGAAGGCGGACTCCATCCAGTCCCGGTCGAAGGGCTTGTCGCCGTGCTCGACGATGGCGTCGAGGTAGGCGGCCGCGCACTTGGAGGCGCTGTTGGAGCCCTGCCCGGTGATCGGGTCGTTGGCCACAACGACGTCGGCGACGCCCAGCACCAGCCCGCCGGAGGGCAGTTCCGCGACGGGGTGCCGGACCACCGGCGCGAAACGCCCGGCCAGGGTGCCGCCGGCGTCCGTCAGCTCGACGTCACGGGCGCGGTCGTGCTCCCACGGCAGGTGGCGCTCCATCAGCTCCAGGGTGATGCGCAGGTGTTCCTGCGGGTCCTTGACGCCGCCGAAGACGTCGAGCGGACCGCCCGGGAGCCCCTCCCAGAAGAGGATGTCGCAGGGGCCGGAGGTGGTGAACGCCGGGATCACGATCAGTTCGCCGGCGCCGGGCACCATGTTGAGCCGCACCGCGTGGAAGTCGGGGTGCTCCGGACGCGGGCCGAGGCCGTGCACGTAGGCGACGGCCAGCGCACGCTGCGGGCTGTCGTACGGGGAACGCTCGGCGTCCCGGCCGAACATGGAGACCAGCTCGCCCTTGCCCGCCGCGACCATCACCAGGTCGTAGGCGCGGGAGAAGTAGTCCAGGTCGCCGACGGTCACGCCGTGCACGACCAGCTTGCCGCCGCGCTCGACGAAGGTCTCCAGCCAGCCGGCCATCTTCACCCGCTGGTCGACGGACTGCGCGTACGCGTCGAGCCGTCCCACCCAGTCGACGGGCCGTGATCCGTCGGGGGCGGCGACGGAGACCCCCAGGCCCTCGATCCGCGGGGTCTGGTCCTCCCAGAAGCCGAGGCCGAGGTCGCGCTCGTGGCCCAGCGCCGTGCCGAACATGCACTGGGTGGACATGACACGCCCCTGGCGTATCTCGTCCGCCGTGCGGTTGGACATGACGGTGACCTCGTATCCCCGGGACTGCAGGCCCAGGGCCAGTTGGAGCCCGGACTGGCCGGCTCCCACGATCAGTATCTTGCGCAAGGCGGCATGCTCTCTCGTACGGTGCGGCTGGGATGCGTCCGGCGGGCGTCCCCACGACCCCGCCGGAAGACTGCTACTCCGGCTGGGCGACGAGGGCCTGCTTGACCAGGGCCAGCAGTACCTGGATCACCGACTGGCGGTCGCGGGCGTCGCATATCACCACCGGGATCTCGTCCGGCACGGCGAGCGCCTCGCGGACGTCGATCTCGTCGTAGGCGGTGGTGCCCTCGAAGCGGTTGACCGCCACGGCGTAGGGCAGGCCGCTGCTCTCGAAGTAGTCCAGTGCCGGGAAGGCGTCGGCCAGGCGGCGGGTGTCGGCGAGGACGACGGCGCCGATCGCCCCGCGCACCAGGTCGTCCCACATGAACCAGAAACGCTGCTGGCCGGGGGTGCCGAACAGGTAGAGCACGAGCTCCCGGTCGAGGGTGATCCGGCCGAAGTCCATCGCCACCGTGGTGGTGGTCTTGTCCGGGGTGGACCCGAGGTCGTCGATGTCCTCACTGGCACTGGTCATCACCGCCTCGGTGGTGAGCGGGGTGATCTCCGAGACCGTGCCGACGAAGGTGGTCTTGCCCACGCCGAAGCCGCCCGCCACCACGATCTTGGTCGAGGTGGGGGCCTGGCTCACGTCCAGCTGCCACTCCTGCAGGCCGTCTTCTTCCGCGAGGGACGACATGTCAGAGCCTGCGAAGTCCACCGAGAACCCTCTCCAGCAGTGCGCGATCGGGGGCGCCGGGCCCGTGCCCGGTCCCGTACACGCGGATCCTTCCCTGATCGGCCAGGTCGCTGAGCAGCACCCGGACGACGCCGAGCGGCATGCGCAGCAGCGCCGAGATCTCCGCCACCGAGCGCATCCGGCGGCACAGCTCCACGATGGCCCGCATCTCCGGCATAACGCGCTCGGCCCAGCTGCCCGAGGTCAGCTCCCTGCGTTCGGTGGAGGCGTCGATCGTCGCGACGAAGGTCTCCACCAGCAGCACGTGGCCGAAGGACGTACGGCCGCCGGTCAGCGCGTACGGGCGTACCCGGGCGGCCCTGCGCCCGGCACCCCGTACGGGGAGGACGGCGGCCGCCCGGGCCGCGGCGATCACCGGACGGCGCATCAGCGGCCCCCCTCGATCGCCTGGCGCAGCTCCGTGCGGAGCGCCGGGGTGAGCACGTGGCCGGCCCGGCCCACGAACAGGGCCATGTGGTAGGCCACCACGCTCATGTCGCACTCGGCGTCCGCGTGGACGCCGAGCAGCGAACCGTCCCCGATCGTCATCACGAACACGCTGCCGTTCTCCATCGCCACCCCCGTCTGGCGCACGCCGCCACCGTCCATCAGGCGCGCGGCGCCGTCGGTCAGCGAGGCGATGCCGGAGACCACCGTGGCCAGGTCGGCGGAGGTGCCCGCCGGGCCCTTGGGGCGTCCGGCCGCGCCGTCCTCCGCGCCTTCGTCAGCCGCGTCGGCCTCGTCCTCGGGCTCCGAGGTCAGCAGCAGCAGTCCGTCCGAGGACACGACGGCCACGGAGCGGACCCCGGGCACGTCCTCCACGAAATTGCTCAGCAGCCACTGGAGGCTACGTGCCTCGTGGCTCAGGCCCCGTTCACTCTGGGTGTCCGTACCGGCCGACATCAACCGCGTGCCTCCTCGACGCCTTCGGCTTCGACTTGTTGGTGTCCCCCCGAACTGCCTTCTGCCGCGGCCGCGTCCGCGGCCGTCCTCGGCGCGGGCACGCCGCGCCGGATCTCCTGCGTCTCGGCCTCGGCCTCCGCCCGGCCGTCGCGCAGGCCCCGGGCGAAGCCGCCGAGCTTGCGCCGCAGCTCCTCCGGGTCCACCCCGCCGCCCTGCCGGGCCCGCCCACGGAGCTGCGGTTCACCCGACAGCCCCGTGGACCGCGGCACCCGCTGCGGGAGCCCCTTGGCGGTCAGCGCCACGCCGTCCGGCATCTCCACGGAGACCGGAGCCGGTGCCGCGGGCGGCGCAGCGGGCGCCTCGGCGGCTCCGCCCGGTGCCGACGCGGTTTCCGGGGCCGGTGTCGGGGCGGGGGCGGGCTGGTCGGCGCGGGCGTGCTCGATGGCGTCGCCCCCGGGACCGGGCGCCTCATCGGGCGACGGCTCCGCCACGGGCTCCACGGCCGCCGGTGCCGTCCGCTCCGCCTTCCCGGCCTGCTCGTCGCGTGCGCTCCGCAGCGCCGTGCCCGGCTGCCACGGCTCGCCCGCGACGGCCGCCTCCACGGGGGTCTGCGGGCCGTCCGGGTCCTCCGCCGGGGCGGTGAGCGCCGCGGGGACGACCACCACGGCGGTGGTGCCGCCGCGCTTGGCGTCGCGGAGCTGGACGCGGATGCCGTGCCGGGCGGCGAGCCGGGCGACGACGTAGACGCCCATGCCGGTGGCCTCGCCGCCGGAGGCCTGCTCCGCGGGATCGGCCTGCGTCAGCAGCGCGTTGAGCTCGTCCAGCCGGGCCGTGGGGATGCCGATGCCCTGGTCCTCGACCGACAGCATCAGCTCGCCGCTCTCCAGCATCCAGCCGGACAGCTCCACCTCGGTCTCCGGCGGGGAGAACGCGGCCGCGTTCTCCAGGAGCTCGGCGACCAGGTGGCTCAGGTCGTCGGAGGCGAAGCCGGCGATGCGTCCCGCGGGCAGCTGCTGGATGCGGACGCGCTCGTACTTGTCGATCTCGGAGACCGCGGCGCGCGCCACGTCGACCAGCGGGACGGGCTTGGGCTGCGCGTGACCGTGTTCGGCTCCGGCGAGCAGCAGCAGGTTCTCGCTGTTGCGGCGCATGCGGGTGGCCAGGTGGTCCAGCTTGAACAGCTGGGCGAGCTCGTCCGGGTCGTGGACCAGTTCCTCCAGCCGCTCGATCAGCGTGAGCTGGCGCTCGACCAGACCGAGGGTGCGCAGCGTCAGGTTGACGTAGGTGCCGTGGACGTTGCCCTGCAGGTCGCCCAGGCGCGTGGTGAGCGCTTCCTGCCGGCCGTGCAGCAGGTCGCGTTCCGCGGCGAGGGCGTCCCGTACGCCCTGGAGCTTGGTGTGTTCGGCGTCCTGCGCGGCGACGCGCTCGCGCAGCCCGGCGACCTCGGCGCGGAGCGCGTTGACCGCCCGGGCCGTCGCCGCGAACTCGTCGGAGCCGACGATCCTGACCTGCTCGCCCGCGGGGACGTCCCCGCGGGCGAAGCGGCCCAGCGCGGCGGCCGGCCGAGTGATGGAGCGGGCCGTGGAGACGCCGACGCCGAGGACGAGCAGGAAGCACACGGAGGCGAGGGCGACGTGGAGTTCGAGGGCCGTCACGTCGTCGTCCCGCAGCGCGGCGAGCCGGTCGGCGGCGGCGGCGGCGAGCGAGGACTCGACGCCGCGCATCATGTCGATCCGCGCGGAGAGCGCCGCCTGGACCGCTCGCGGCTTGAGCGCGCGGTCGGCGGCGGACAGCGAGGAGCTGTTCAGCAGCTGGTTCAGGCGCTTGTCGGCCTGGTTGACGTCGGAGCCGGTGACCGTCTGGTCGTACTGCTCGACCGCGGCCTGCGAGGCCCCGCCGCGGAAGTCGGCGAGCGCGGACCGCTCGCTGACGGCGGCGGTCTGCGCGGCAGTGACCAGGGCGGACTCCTCGCCGCCCGCGGTGAGCGCGCCGACCAGCAGGCCGCGCTGGACGGAAGCCTGGTCGACGGCGCGGGCGAGTCCGGGCAGCGCGGTGGTGTCGGCGGAGGCGCCGCGGGCGGGCAGCGAGCGGGCGACGGCGGCGCCGACCCCGTTCAGCGCCCGGATCGCCGGGTCGTAGGCCGCGACGGCCGCCTCGCCGGAGCCGGGGCCGGAGAGCACCTTCTGCCGGACGGCGGGGAGTTCCCCGAGCTGCCGGACGACCTCGGCGGTCGCGTCGGCGAAGGCCGGGGCGTCGTCGGTGTCGGTGTCGGCCGCCGTCGTCAGCACCTCCTGGACCTGGCGGTCGACCCGCTCCCGCTGGGCCTCGGAGACGCCCGTGCCGCCCTCGGTGGAGCGGCCGCCGGCCACGAAGACGGTCATGCCGTCGCGTTCGTCGGCCAGGGCGTGGGACAACGAGACCGCCTGGGCCTCCAGTCGCGCCATGCCGACCAGCCGCTGGGACTCGGCCAGATCGCGCACGCCCGTGGCCACGCCCGGGGCAGAGGCGGCCAGGACCGTGACGGCGCAGATCAGCAGGGCGCCCAGCAGTCTCTGCCGTACGCGCTTGGTCCGCGGGTTACGTCGTGTTCGCACCGGTGCTCGCTATCCCGTCTCGCCTGGTCCACTGGTCCCGAGATGACGACACATCGGCCGAGCGCCGAGCACGGCAACGTCTGGCCTCATCCCGGCATCGTCCCGACCTTCTCAGGCCGACCCGGAATGCAGATGTGCGTCCCCCGCCCCGACACTCGAACGAGTGAATCGCAACGACAAGTTGACGTTCAACTCCCCGGCTGGATCGTTACGCGCACGCCCCCCGGCCGTCCGGGACCGGAACTGGCATCGGAGCCGCCGCCCTGGCAGGATGCGCACCTTCACTGGCCGGTAACCCCCGGCGAGCGCCCCCGGGGTTCGAACAGCTCTCCCGGGCGGCTGCTGCAGACTGGCCGCATGCGCATCGAGACGGCGACCGAGCCCGGCAGCCCCGGACGCCCCAACGAGGACTTCGTCGTGGTGGCCATGCCCGCGTCAGGCGGCGGCGGTTCACTGGTCCTGCTGGACGGCGTCACCCCTCCCGACGGCCCCACGGGATGCCGTCACGACGTCCCCTGGTACGTCGCCGAGCTGGGCGGATTCATGATCGAACTGTCCGTTTCGCCCGCGGCCCCGAGCCTGGCGCAGTGTCTCGCGGAATCCGTCCTGCGCACCGCCGACGCGCACCGCGGCACCTGTGACCTTTCTCACCGCCGCACCCCGCAGGCGACCGTGGTGGCGGTCCGGTGGAATGCGGACACCGTGGAGCATCTGGTGCTATCCGACTCGGTGTTGCTCATCGAGGACACCACAGGTCACGTCGGTGCCGTGCGCGACGACCGGCTGGGCCGGCTGCCCGGTCCGGTGCCCGCGCTGCGCGCCGCGGTGCGTGCCCTGCCGCGCGGCACGGCCGCCCGTGCCGAGGCCGCCGCGGAGTACGGGCGGGCGGTGGAGGCCCTGCGCAACGCCGAGGGCGGCTTCTTCACCGCTGCGGCGGACCCCGCGGTCGCCGAGCGCGCCGTCACGGGCACCCGGCCGCGCTCGCGGGTCCGCGCGGTCGCGGCCCTGACGGACGGCGCCGCCCGGCTGGTCGAGGTCTTCCACGAGCAGGACTGGCAGGGCACGTTCGCACTGCTGCGCAAGGCCGGCCCCGAGGAGCTCCTGCGGCGCGTGCGCGCCGCGGAGTCCGCCGACCCGGACGGCACCCGCTTCCCCCGCGGCAAGGCGCGCGACGACGCGACCGCGGTGTTCGCGCAGTGGTGACGGCGGCGTGGCCGCGCGCCGGGGCGGAGGACCGCGCGGATCAGGCGCCGTCCTGCTCCTGCGAGTCGTTCAGCTGGCCCAGCAGCCGGGCCAGTTCGCGCAGTTCGTCCCGGTCCCAGCCGCTGAGCCGGCTGACGTAGCGCGCCCGGCGCGCCGTGCGGACGCGTGAGAAGCGCTCGGCGCCCCCCGTGGTGAGCTGCACCAGGTAGGCCCGGCCGTCGGCGGGGTCGGGTTCGCGCCGGATGAGCCCGAGCACCTCCAGGGCGCGCAGTTGACGGCTCATCGTGGCCTTGCCGACGCCGAAGTAGCCGGCGAGCACGGTGGCCCGCTCGGGACCGGTCTCGGCGAGCCTGGCGAGGATCCCGTACGCCGCGGGCTCCAGGTCCGGATGGACCTCGCGGGCCATCTCGCCGGAGGAGGCGCGGGCGCGCCGCAACAGGACGGTGAGCTCGCGTTCGAGGGCCTCCATCACGGGGTCCGCCTCCCCGGGGGAGCCGGCGGTTCCGGCCACCTCGTCACCCGCTTTCCGTCGTGAAAACCTGTCGTATCCGGCCGCCGTGTACACAGCGTCCCCAGTATTTCGCAGACGCCGACGCACGGCGTGACCAGGGGCCCTTCCCCGCTTGGTGTCCCCGCCCCGCACGGCCCGGCCGCGCGGACGCCGCCGCGTGGGCCGGCTGCCGCACGCACGGGAGCGGCCCCTCCTCAGGCCGTGGGAGGGGCCGCTCTCCATTCACCCGGTCAGGGCCTGACTCAGGCCGCGACGGGGGCTTCCAGCCCGGAGTCCGCGCCGGTGACGGCGGGCTCCAGGGCCAGCTTGAGCACGTGCCGGACGTCCGAGACCGCGTGGACCTCCAGCTTCTCCAGGACCTCGGCGGGGACGTCGTCCAGGTCCGCCTCGTTCCTCTTGGGGATCACCACGGTGGTGATCCCGGCGCGGTGCGCCGCCAGCAGCTTCTGCTTGACGCCGCCGATCGGCAGCACGCGCCCGGTCAGCGACACCTCGCCGGTCATCGCCACGTCGGTGCGGACCCGCCGCCCCGACAGGAGCGAGGCCAGCGCGGTGGTCATGGTGACACCCGCGCTCGGGCCGTCCTTGGGGACCGCGCCCGCGGGGACGTGGAGGTGGACGCCGCGCTCCTTCAGGTCGCCGACCGGCAGCTCCAGTTCGGCGCCGTGCGAGCGCAGGAAGGAGAGCGCGATCTGCGCGGACTCCTTCATCACGTCGCCCAGCTGCCCGGTGAGCTGCAGCCCGCTGCCGCCGGTCTCCGGGTCGGCCAGCGACGCCTCGATGTAGAGGACGTCGCCGCCCGCGCCGGTCACCGCCAGGCCGGTGGACACGCCGGGCACCGCCGTGCGCCGCTCCTGCGGGTCCTGCGCCGACTCCGGCACGTGGTGCGGCCGCCCGATGAGGTCGCGCAGGTCCTGCGGGGTCACCGTGAACGGCAGCTCGCGCTCGCCGAGTTCGTGCTTGGCCGCGACCTTCCGCAGGATGCGGGCGATCGAACGCTCCAGGGTGCGCACGCCCGCCTCGCGGGTGTACTCCCCGGCCAGCTTGCGCAGGGCCGCGTCGTCGACCGTCACCTCGTCCTCGCCGAGCCCGGCCAGCTCGCGCTGGCGCGGCAGCAGGTGGTCACGGGCGATGACGACCTTCTCGTCCTCGGTGTAGCCGTCCAGCCGCACCAGTTCCATGCGGTCCAGCAGCGGCTCGGGGATGGCCTCCAGGACGTTGGCGGTGGCGAGGAACACCACGTCGCTCAGGTCCAGCTCGACCTCCAGGTAGTGGTCCCGGAAGGTGTGGTTCTGGGCCGGGTCCAGGACCTCCAGCAGGGCCGCGGCCGGGTCGCCGCGGTAGTCGGAGCCCACCTTGTCGATCTCGTCCAGCAGGACCACCGGGTTCATGGACCCGGCCTCCTTGATGGCGCGCACCAGGCGGCCGGGCAGCGCGCCGACGTAGGTGCGCCGGTGGCCGCGGATCTCCGCCTCGTCGCGGACGCCGCCGAGCGAGACCCGCACGAACTTCCGCCCCATGGCGCGGGCCACGGACTCGCCGAGCGAGGTCTTGCCGACGCCGGGCGGGCCCACCAGGGCCAGCACCGCGCCTCCGCGGCGGCCGCCGACGACCCCGAGACCGCGGTCGTTGCGCCGCTTGCGCACGGCCAGGTACTCGGTGATGCGCTCCTTCACGTCCTCCAGGCCCGCGTGGTCGGCGTCCAGCACCGCCCGCGCGCCGGGGATGTCGTAGGCGTCCTGGGTCGTGGTGTTCCACGGCAGCTCCAGGACGGTGTCGAGCCAGGTGCGGATCCAGCTGCCCTCGGGGGACGCGTCGCTGGACCGCTCCAGCTTCTCGACCTCCTTCAGGGCGGCCTCGCGCACCTTCTCGGGCAGGTCGGCGGCCTCGACGCGGGAACGGTAGTCGTCCGCCTCGTCCTCAGGGTCGCCGTTCAGCTCGGCCAGCTCCTTGCGGACGGCCTGCAGCTGCTGCCGCAGCAGGAACTCGCGCTGCTGCTTCTCCATGCCCTCCTGGACGTCCTTGCGGATGGTCTCCGCGACGTCCTGCTCGGCCAGGTGGTCACGCAGCCACTGCGTGGCCAGCTTCAGCCGGGCGACCGGATCCAGGGTCTCCAGCAGCTCGATGCGCTGGCTGGTGGTGAGGAAGCCGGAGTAGCCGGCGTTGTCCGCGAGCTGCGAGACGTCCTCGATCTGCTGGACGCGGTCCACGACCTGCCAGGCGCCGCGCTTGCGCAGCCAGCTGGTGGCCAGGGCCTTGTACTCCTTCATGAGCTCCGCGACGGTGCCCGGGGCCTCGGCCGGTGCGGTCTCGGAGAGCTCGGTGCCCTCCACCCACAGGGCGCCGCCGGGGCCGGTCGTGCCGGCGCCGATGCGCACGCGGCTCACCGCGCGGATCACGGCACCGGGATCGCCGTCCGACAGGCGTCCCACCTGCTCGACGGTGCCCAGCGTGCCCACGCCCGCGTAGTCCCCGTCCACCCGGGGAACGAGCAGCACCCGCGGCTTGTTGCCGAGTCCGGGCCGACCGGACCGCTGGGCGGCCTGCGCCGCCTCGACCGCGGCGCGCGCCTCGGCGTCGGTCAGGTCCACCGGCACGACCATGCCGGGCAGGACCACCGAGTCGTCGAGGGGCAGCACGGGCAGGGTGAGCGGCGCGAACGCCGACGAAGACGATTGAGCCATTATCTCTCCCTAAGCAATCAAGTTGAGCTATGCAGACTCAATGCATCTGATGCCCCTGGTGTTCCCCGAGCCGTGTTCGCTCTGAGCGATCGGCCGCGCCGCACGGTGCGCGCCTCCTCCGCCGCCCCCGAGAACCGTTCGCGGGGGCGGCGGCGATAGAGGGGCGTGAGACTCTTCCGCCCCATGAGCCATGAGCCGCCCGGGGACGACGCGCTGATGCGCGCGATCGCCCGGGGCGACACCCAGGCCCTCGCCGATCTGTACGACCGCCATTCCGGATGGCTGCACGCCCGGCTCACGCGGCGCTGCCCGGACCCGGAGACCGTCCGGGAGGTGCTGCAGGACACCTTCATGGCGGCCTGGCGCTCGGCGGGCACCCACGGCGGCGGAGCCGCGGGCGGCTGGTTGTGGGTGATCGCCGCCCGGCGGCTGGCGGACGCCCGCCGCGCCGCGGTGCGGGCCGGCACCCGCGACCTCCTGGCCGCGGAGGAGGCCGGCACCACCCCCTCCGCCGAGGAGCACGTCCTCGCCGGCCTGGAGTACGGCGACGTCGGCGCCGCGCTCGACCGGATCTCCCCCGAACTGCGGGCCGTCCTGCGGGCGACCGTGATCGACGGCCTCACCACGCGGGAGGCCGCGCGCCTGCTCGGGATACCCGAAGGCACCGTCAAGACCCGGGCCTCGCGGGCGCGCCGCGAACTGCGCGCCGCCCTCGCCGCCCTCGGCACCGCAGGAGGAGCCGCATGCTGACCCCCGCCCGGGGACGCCTCGCGTGGCGCACCCCCGGAACCCCGCAGGCGGACCGGACCGGCTGGCACGTGCCGGACGGCACGGCCGCCGCCTACGCCGACGGCACGCTCGCCGACCCCGCCGCCTGGTCGGTGGACAAGCACCTGGAGTCCTGTGCGGCCTGCGCCGCCCGGATCTCCTCGCTGGCCAGGGCGGGCGAGGGCGGAGCGGTCCTCTCCGGGGTCCGGGCCGCGGTGCTCACCGCGGCCACGGGCAGCGTGCCCGCCCCGGAACCGCCGCTCGCGCGGGCGGCCGGGGCCCGGCCCTGGCGCGCCGCCGTCCGGTCCGCGCGCACGCTGCGTCCGGCCTGGGTGGCGTCGGTGCTGCTGACGCTGGCGGTGGCCGTGGCCCTGACGCGTCTGGGCGGGGCGCCGCAGGGACGCCCCTGGCTTCTGCTGCTCGCCCCGGCGCTGCCGCCGGTGGGCGTGGCCCTCGCGTACGGGAGGTACGGCGACCCGGCCCACGAACTGGCCGCGTCGACGCCCTCCGGGGGGCTGCGGCTGCTGCTCACGCGCACCGCAGCCGTGCTGGCGGTGTCCGTGCCGCTGCTGACCGCCGCCGGAGGCGTCCTGGCGGGCACGGGCGCCGCGGTGGCGTGGCTGCTGCCGGGGCTCGTGCTGACCGGGGCCACGCTCGCGCTGGGCAGCTGGACCGGCTGCCACCGGGCCGCCGCCGTGGTGACGGCCGGCTGGCTGTGCGCCGTCGTCCTCTGCGGGCTCCCGACCGGGTCCGCGCCCCTGCTGCTCTCCCCCGCCGCGCAGCCCGCCTGGGCCGCGGCCGGCGCCGCCTGCGCCCTTCTCCTGACCCTTCGCCGTACCGCTTTCGACCACCTGGAGCGCCCATGACGACCGAGCCGACCGTCTCCCTCGACGGTCTGACCGTGAGACATCGCCGGACCACCGCCCTGGACGCCCTCGACCTGCGCGTCGGGCGCGGGGTCCACGGACTGCTCGGGCCCAACGGCGCCGGGAAGACCTCGCTGATCCGGGTGCTCGCCACCGTGGCCGGGTACCGGTCGGGCCGCCTGGAGCTGCTGGGCCACGACCCGGCGACGCAGGCCGGACGCACCGCGATCCGGCGGCGCCTGGGCTACCTGCCGCAGGAGTTCGGCTACTACCCGGGCTTCACGGTGCGCGAGTTCGTGGCGTACGTGGCCTGGCTGAAGGAGATGCCCAAGGCCGCGGTGCCGGCGGCCGTCGACCGCGCGATGGAGCGGGTCGGCGTCGCCGGGCGCGCCGACGTGAGGATCAGGACCCTGTCCGGCGGCATGGTGCGCCGGGTCGGTATCGCCCAGGCCATCGTCAACGACCCCGACCTGCTGCTGCTCGACGAGCCGACCGCCGGTCTCGACCCGGAACAGCGGGTGCAGTTCCGCGCCCTGCTCAGGGAAGTGGGCGCCACGGCGACCGTCCTGGTCTCCACCCATCTCGTCGAGGACGTGGCCACCGCCTGCACGGAGGTGACGCTGCTCGACGGCGGACGGACCGCCTTCCGCGGCACCGCGGCGGAGCTGGCCGCGGCCGGGGACGACGACGCGGCCGGGGACAGCCCGATCGAACGCGGCTACACGGCGGCGCTGCGCCGTCACCGCGGTGCGGCCTCCGGCGTCCGGGAGGCCGCCGTATGAGCGCCCCGGGCACCCTGGCCACCGCTCCCCCGGCGCCTCCCGCCGCGCCCCGTGTCCACCGCGTTCACCGTGTCCACCGCACCGAGCTGCTCCGCGGCTTCGGGGCGTGGACGGGGGCCGCCGTGGCCGGCGGCGTCCTCGTCACCGTCCTGGCCAGGCGGTACTCGCTGGGTGACGACTGGGCGGTGCTCCACGGCGCGCTGCGTGAGGCGGGCCTGCTCCTCGGCGGTCCGCTCGCCCTCGCCGCCGGCTGCTGGCAGGGCGGCCGCGAGCGGCGGCGCGGCACCGGCGACCTGCTCGCCTCGGCCGCGCGGCCGCCGCTGCGCAGGGCGCTGGTCGCGGCCCTGCCGTCGATGGCCTGGCCGGTGCTGGGCTATCTGGCGGCGGTCGGCGTGTGCCTGGCGCTGGTCCTTCCGTACGCGTCCCACGGGCACCCCGCGTGGGACCGGCCGGCCGCGGACGCGGTGGCGCTCGGGGCCCTGGGCGCGCTCGGCTTCGCGGCGGGGCGGGCACTGCCCTGGCGCTTCGCGGCACCGCTGCTCGCGGTCGCCGGGTATCTGCTGCTCGGCATCGGCGCCTACGGCGAGTCGGGGGCCACGGTACTCAGCCCCGCGTACGCCGGCCCCTCCGGTGACGCCCCGGTGTGGTGGGCCGCCCCTCTCGCGGCGGTGTGGTTCGCCGGAACGGCCGCCGCCGCGCTGCTGGCCGGTCACGCCAGGCGGCGGGTGCTCGCCGTCCTGCCGCTGGTCGTCGCCGTCGCGGCCGCGTCCGTCCTGTACCGGAGCGGCGCGGACCTGTGGCGGCCCGACCCCGCCGCGTCCGCGCTCGTCTGCGACCGGGGCACCCCCACGGTGTGCGTCCGCGCGGCGCACGGCTCGGCCCTGCCCGCGGTGCGCGCGGTGGTGGACCGCGTCGACGCCCGGCTGGACGGCGCCCCGGGGGCGCCCGTCCGGTACCGCGAGGGGGGATCGTCGGAGACGGCGCCGCCCGGGGAGGTCCGGTTCCAGCTGTACGGCGGCGTCTTCCGAGGCCGCCTGGGCGACGACGGCATGCTCTACCGGGACCTCGTGTACGCGGTCTCCTCCTCGGCCGCATGCGAGGGGGACCGAGCCGGAGACCGCGCCTACGCCAACGAGTACGCCGCCCAGGAGTGGCTGCGCCTCGGGCGTCCCCTCTTCCCCGCCGGCCAGGCCGAGAACCGCCTCGCGCGGGCGGCGGCGCAGCGCCTGCGCGCCATGACGGCCGCCGACCGCCGTGCCTGGTTCGGCCGCTACCTGGCCGGCGTCCGGGCCTGCGACGTCGGCGGGGTCCCGGCGCCGTGACCCCCACCGGACCCGTCGAGGAGCCCTCACGATGACGCCAACCCTTCTGCCCCTCTATGTCCGCTCACGCGGTCTGCCCGGCGCCGCCGCCGCGCTGGCCGTCCTCTTCGCCGCCTCCCGCTGGGGCGCGGACTGGCTGGTCAGCCGGCCGTTCTTCGACACCGGCGCCCGCGTCCCGGTGGTCGTCCTCGCCCCGGTCCTCGCGGCGGCCGTCACCGGGATCTCCCTCCACACCCACTCCGGGGAAGTGGACCGTGGCGCCCCGCTGCCCTGGTGGCGGTGGCGGGCCGTGCACCTGCTCGCCCTCACCGGGCCTGCGGTGCTCTGGCTGGGCGCAGCGGTCCCCGGGGACCCGGACCGCTTCGGTGCCCCGACGATGGTCCGGGGCGTCCTCGGCTTCACCGGTCTCGCGGCCGCGGGCGCCGCCGTCCTGGGTGCCCGGCTGAGCTGGCTGCCGCCCGTGCTCTACGGCGGCAGCGTCTACCTCGCGGCTCCCCGCACCCCGGGCGGGGCGGCCGCGGTGTGGGCCTGGTCGATGCAGCCGGGCGCCCAGCCCGCGGCCTGGGCAACCGCCGCCGTCCTCTTCGCGGGCGGCGTCGCGCTGGTGGCCGTCCGGGGGACGGCCCCGGGCGGCTGCGGGTGAAAAACCCCGTCCGGCCCGGAGGGGTCATCTCATTACCCTGGGTCCATGGACGCGAACGAAGAGGAACGGCCCGTCACGCTCGACCGTCGTGACGGGCCGTACGGGGAGGTCGCGCTCCGGCGCAGGGGCGGCCGCTACGAGATCATCGCCAACGGCACCTTCCTGATGGACACCTCCGACGGCCGCTCGGAACGGCTGCTGGTCGACGCGGCGCTGGACGCCCTCCCGGCGGACCGGGCGGAGCTGTCGGTGCTGATCGGCGGCCTCGGGGTGGGCTTCTCGCTCGCGCGGGCGGCGGCCGAGCCGCGCTGGGCGCGGATCGCGGTGGCCGAGCGGGAGCGGGCGGTGATCGACTGGCATCACGCGGGCCCGCTGGCAGACTTCTCCGAGCACGCGCTCGAGGACCCGCGGGTGAGCGTCGTCGAGGGCGATCTGGTGGCGTACGTGCGGGAGGCGGACGTGACGTACGACGCGCTGTGCCTGGACATCGACAACGGCCCCGACTGGACGGTCACCGAGGGCAACGGGGGGCTGTACGGACCGGAGGGTCTGGCGGCCTGCAGGGAGCGGCTCGAACCCGGCGGCGTACTGGCGGTATGGTCTGCGCAGCCGTCCGCCGCGTTCGACGACGCCTTGAGGTCGGCGCAGTTCACGCAGGTCCGGACCATCGAGATCCCGGTGAATCGGGGCGTTCCGGATGTCGTGCACCTGGCAATCAAACCCGCATAGCCGCGTCGCCGTCCCGCCCCGTACGCTGCTGCGCAACGCAAACGACCATGGGGGACCCCACATGGACAGCACACAGCCGACGACCGCCGACGCCGCAGCGGTGGCGGCCACCCCCGGTGCGCAGCGCCGCGTGCTGGTGGTGGAGGACGACGCGACGATCGCCGACGCCATCGCGGCACGCCTGCGGGCCGAGGGCTTCCAGGTCCGCACCGCGGGCGACGGCCCCGCCGCCGTGGAGACCGCCGCCTCCTGGCAGCCCGACCTCCTCGTCCTCGACGTCATGCTCCCCGGGTACGACGGCCTGGAGGTCTGCCGCCGCGTGCAGGCCTCGCGGCCGGTCCCGGTGCTGATGCTGACCGCCCGCGACGACGAGACCGACATGCTGGTCGGGCTCGGCGTGGGCGCCGACGACTACATGACCAAGCCCTTCTCGCTGCGCGAGCTGGTCGCCCGGGTGCACGTGCTGCTGCGCCGCGTGGAGCGCGCCACGATCGCCGCCCGCGACCCGCGCGGCGCCAACATGCAGCTCGGCGACCTGGAGATCGACAACGCCCAGCGGCGGGTCCGGGTCCGGGGCGCCGACGTGCACCTCACCCCGACCGAGTTCGACCTGCTGGTCTGCCTGGCCCAGCAGCCGCGCGCGGTGCTCTCCCGGGAGCAGCTGCTCGCCGAGGTCTGGGACTGGGCGGACGCCTCCGGCACCCGCACCGTCGACAGCCACGTCAAGGCGCTGCGGCGGAAGATCGGGGCGGAGCGCATCCGTACCGTGCACGGCGTCGGCTACGCGCTCGAGACGCCCACGCCGTGAGCCCCTACAGCGCGCCGCGCCCGCCGAAGCTGCGGGAACGTGCCTGGGCCGCGCTGAGGCCGTACGACCCCTTCCGGTCGATCAAGGCGGCGCTGCAGTACCTGGTGCTCGCCTCCGTGCTGATCACCACGGGCCTGATCTTCGTGGCGATGCACTCCGCGACCGAGATCCGGATCATCACCATCTTCTCGATCATCGCCTCGCTGCTGATCTCGCAGCTGGTGGCGCACGGGCTGACCGCGCCGCTGCGCGAGATGACCTCGGTCGCCAGCGCCATGGTGCGCGGCGACTACAGCCGGCGGGTCACCGCGGTGCGCCGCGACGAGGTCGGCGAACTGGCCGAGACCTTCAACCGGATGGCCGCCGACCTGGAGGCCGTCGACCGGCACCGCAAGGAGCTGGTGGCGAACGTCTCACACGAGCTGCGCACCCCGATCGCGGCGCTCCGCGCGGTCCTGGAGAACGTCGTCGACGGGGTCTCCGAGGCCGACACGGAGACGATGCGCACCGCGCTGCAGCAGGCGGAGCGGCTGAGCCTGCTCGTCGCCCACCTTCTGGACCTCTCCCGCCTGGACAACGGCATCGTGCCGCTGGACGCCAAGCGCTTCGAGGTCTGGCCGTACCTGTCGGCCGTGATCAAGACGGCCGGCCTCGGCCTGAAGGACGCCAGGGCGCACGGCGGCCGGGCGCGCAAAGACGTCCACCTCCACCTGGACGTCTCACCGCCGGAGCTGACCGCGTACGCGGACGCGGAGCGGCTGCACCAGGTGGTCGCCAACCTGATCGACAACGCCGTCAAGCACAGCCCGCCCAGCGGCCGGGTCACCGTCCGGGCCCGGCGCGGCACCGGTCCGGGCAGCCTCGACCTGGAGGTCCTGGACGAGGGCCCCGGCATACCCGAGGCCGAGCGCACCCGTGTCTTCGAGCGGTTCAACCGCGGCACCGCGGGACCGGGCGACGGCGGGACGGGGCTGGGACTGGCGATCGCGCGCTGGGCGGTGGACCTCCACGGCGGACGCATCGCGGTGGCCGAGTCCCCCCGCGGCTGCCGGATCCGCGTCACCCTCCCAGGGTCGGCGACGGCGTCGGCTTGACGCTCCCGCCAGGGCGGACGTTGCCAGAGGCAACCGGACCAGTCGATTCAGGTCCCCATTCCCGCCAAACTCCGCCCCGAAACCGCCTTTCCGATGTGACTTAGGCGACGACTGGCCTCCCCGCCTGCGGGAAACGCTCAGGTAGGCGTAGCCTTTATTTCCGCTGTCCATCACCTTGTGAAGCGGAAGAGGGCGGTTGCCGCCGTGTCGCCACACCCCAGTAGCTCGAGCGTCCCGACCGAAACCGATGGGCAGGGCCAGGGCCCTGCCGCGGGCTTCGGGCCTAACGAGTGGCTTGTCGATGAGATCTACCAGCAGTACCTCCAGGACCCGAACTCGGTGGACCGAGCCTGGTGGGACTTCTTCGCCGATTACAAGCCGGGAGCGGATACGGGTTCCGCAGTCGCCTCGGGCCAGCCTCAGGCGGCCCCCGCAGCGCCTCCGGCCGCTCCGGCCGTGCCCGCTGCCCCCGCACCGGCCGCTCCGGCCCCGGCGCCCGTGACGCCCGCCGCCGCGC
>NZ_JARAVL010000089.1:0-795 GCF_033792725.1 Streptomyces sp. PA03-5A
TGGGCCGTGCAACCTTTCGCCTCGCTTCTTGCATCAGGGTGTCGGGCTTCACCTGGAGTGCGGCCTGGAAAGGAGTGCCGTCCATGGCGGAGCGCGGGCGTGATGAGGAGTTCAGGGAGTTCGCCGAGTCCAGAGCGGACTGGCTGCGCAGAGTGGCCTTTTTGTTGTGTTCGGACTGGCATCGGGCTGATGACCTGGTGCAGGAGACCTTCACGAAGTTGTACGTCCACTGGCGGCGGATGCGGCGTGCGGAGAACCCGGACGGTTATGCCCGGGCGGTGCTGGTGAACACGTTTTTGGCGGAGCAGCGTTCGCCGCGGCTGCGGTGGGCGGCTCGGTGGCAGGGCCGGCCGGTGGAGGACCATCCGGCGCCGCCGGCCGATCCGGATGCCTCCCTTGATCTGCGGCGGGCGTTGGCGGCGATTCCGCCCCGGCAACGCGCGACTTTGGTGCTCCGCTATTACCACGATCTGAGTGTCGAGCAGACCGCCGATGCGCTGGGTTGTTCTCCGGGGAACGTCAAGAGCCAGACGGCGCGTGGTCTTCAGGCTCTGCGTGGGGTGCTCGCCGCCCGTTCCGCCACTACTGCTGGGAGGACTGTGTGATGCGTGACGGGACCGATGAGTTGACCCGGGAACTGGGTGAGTTGGCCGGCACGGCTGCGCCCGCGAGTGGTGTCGATGTCGGCAGGGCGGTGCGGGAGGGCAGGGTCCGGGTGCGGCGCAGGCGGTTCGCGGCGCTCGGTGCGGTGGCGGCTGCGGTGGCGGCGACCGCGGTGGTGTCGTTCCTGCCGCC
>NZ_JARAVL010000013.1:0-223297 GCF_033792725.1 Streptomyces sp. PA03-5A
CCTGTTCGGTGAGCAGGCGGTGCTGTGCGGTGGTACGGCGGCGCTGGTCAAGGCCGGTTTCGAGACGCTGACCGAGGCCGGTTACCAGCCGGAGATCGCGTACTTCGAGTGCCTGCACGAGCTGAAGCTCATCGTGGACCTGATGTACGAGGGCGGTCTGGAGAAGATGCGCTGGTCGATCTCGGAGACCGCCGAGTGGGGTGACTACGTCACCGGTCCGCGCATCATCACCGACGCCACCAAGGCCGAGATGAAGAAGATCCTCGGTGAGATCCAGGACGGCTCGTTCGCCAACAACTGGATCGCCGAGTACAACGCCGGCCTGCCCCGGTACAACGAGTACAAGAAGGCCGACGAGAACCACCTGCTGGAGACCACCGGCAAGAAGCTCCGCAAGCTCATGAGCTGGGTGGACGAGGAGGCGTAAGTCCTCCGCACCGCGGTCGGAACGGTCCCGGGGGCGCCGCGCCCCCGGGACCGGCGGCTTTGGCCACCCCGTACACCCTCGTGCGGGTGATCCTTCCACGTTGTCGCAGGATGCCGGGCCCGCCGCCGATACACTCCATTAACAAGCGCGTCAGGCTCACAGCGTCGTGCGTCTTCCACGCGGCATGCCATCCCTCTCCACCGCCTTCGGCCGTCGGGACGCGGCCGTAGACCAGGGACTAGTGAGGACTCACGTGAGCAACCCCGTCGTACTCATCGCTGAAGAGCTGTCGCCCGCCACCGTTGACGCCCTCGGGCCGGACTTCGAGATCCGGCACTGCAACGGCGCCGACCGGGGAGAACTCCTGAGCGCGATCGCCGACGCCGACGCCATCCTGATCCGCAGCGCCACCAAGGTGGACGCCGAGGCCATCGCCGCAGCCTCCAAGCTCAAGGTCGTGGCCCGCGCGGGCGTCGGCCTGGACAACGTGGACGTCTCCGCGGCCACCAAGGCCGGCGTGATGGTCGTCAACGCCCCGACCTCCAACATCGTCACCGCCGCCGAGCTGGCGTGCGGCCTGCTGATCGCCGTGGCCCGCAACATCGCCCCGGCGAACGCGGCCCTGAAGCAGGGCGAGTGGAAGCGCAACAAGTACACCGGCGTCGAGCTCGCCGAGAAGACCCTCGGCGTGGTCGGCCTCGGCCGCATCGGCGCCCTGGTGGCGCAGCGCATGTCGGCCTTCGGGATGAAGATCGTCGCGTACGACCCCTACATCCAGCCCGCGCGCGCCGCCCAGATGGGCGTGAAGATCCTCAGCCTCGACGAGCTGCTGCAGGTCTCCGACTTCATCACCGTGCACCTGCCCAAGACCCCGGAGACCGTGGGCCTGATCGGCGAGGAGGCGCTGCGCAAGGTCAAGCCGCACGTCCGCATCGTCAACGCCGCCCGCGGCGGCATCGTGGACGAGGAGGCGCTGTCCGCGGCGCTCAAGGAGGGCCGGGTCGGCGGCGCCGGCCTGGACGTGTACGCCAAGGAGCCGTGCACGGACTCGCCGCTCTTCCAGTTCGACAACGTCGTGGCCACCCCGCACCTGGGCGCCTCCACCGACGAGGCCCAGGAGAAGGCCGGTATCTCCGTCGCCCGCTCCGTGCGCCTGGCGCTCGCCGGTGAGCTGGTGCCGGACGCGGTCAACGTCCAGGGCGGTGTCATCGCCGAGGACGTCCGCCCGGGCCTGCCGCTCGCCGAGAAGCTCGGCCGGATCTTCACCGCCCTCGCGGGCGAGGTCGCGGTCCGCCTCGACGTCGAGGTGCGCGGCGAGATCACCCAGCACGACGTGAAGGTGCTGGAGCTCTCCGCCCTCAAGGGCGTCTTCGAGGACGTGGTCGACGAGACCGTCAGCTACGTCAACGCCCCGCTCTTCGCGCAGGAGCGCGGGGTCGAGGTCCGCCTCACCACCAGCAGCGAGTCGCCCGACCACCGCAACCTGGTCACCGTGCGGGGCACGCTCTCCGACGGCACCGAGGTGGCCGTCTCCGGCACGCTGGCGGGCCCCAAGCACATCCAGAAGATCGTCGCCGTCGGCGACGACGACGTGGACCTGGTCTTCGCCGACCACATGGGCTTCCTGCGCTACACCGACCGTCCCGGCGTCGTCGGCACCATCGGCCGCATCCTGGGCGACGCCGGCGTCAACATCGCGGGCATGCAGGTCGCCCGTGACCAGGCCGGCGGGGAGGCGCTGGTCGCGCTGACCGTCGACACCGCCATCCCGGCGCCGGTGCTGGCCGAGATCGCCGAGGAGATCGGCGCGAGCTCGGCCCGCGCGGTCAATCTCGAGGACTGACGGCCGGTTCGCTCCGCTGGGGGCGGCCGACCCGGGCGATCCGGGACGGCCGCCCCTTCGCCGTCAGCGCCGCCACCGCGGGGGAGCCGGGCCGGAAGCGCAGCGCCACCGCCGCAAGGAAGACCAGGCCCAGCACGGGGTACGGGGAGGCGAAGGGCTGCAGCCACCACGCCAGGTGCAGATCGAGGTCACCGGCCTTCGGCACGATCCACAGCGTGCGCGCCAGGAAGGCCACCGCGGCCACCCGCAGCGCCCAGCGCGGCGCTTCGGCGGCGAGCAGGATCAGCATCGGCACGCACCACACCCAGTGGTGCGACCAGCTGATCGGGGTGATGAGCAGCGCCGTCACTGCGCAGCACACCACGCCCCAGGCCTCCCGGCCCAGCCGGCCCATCCGCACCGAGACCGCGAGCCCCGCGCAGGCCACCACGAGCGCGGCGACCGCCCACACGGCGCCCGGGTGGGCGGTGTGCAGCATCCGGGCGACGAGGCCCTGCAGGGACTGGTTGTCGACGATCCAGACCTTGCCGATCCGGCTGGTGTCGAACAGGCAGCGGGTCCAGTAGTCGACGCTCGCGCCGGGCAGCGCGAGCGCACCCAGCAGCGTGGTGCCGGCGAAGGCGGCGGCGGCGACCGCGGCCTCCTTGCGCCGGCCGGTCAGCAGCAGGTAGACGGCGAAGATCGCCGGGGTGAGCTTGATGCCGGCCGCCACACCGATCGCGATGCCCTTGCCGCGTGCGCCGTCCGGCCTGCTCAGGTCCCACAGCACCAGCACCGTGAGCAGCAGGTTGATCTGGCCGTACAGCATCGTCTGGAAGACCGGCTCGAGCCACAGCCCGAGGGCCATCGCCAGGAGCACCACCACCCAGCGCGAGCCACGGGCGCGCGGCCACCCCGTCGCCCGGCAGGACAGGTGCGCGAGCAGCCCGAGCAGCAGCAGGTTGCCGCCCATGAAGGCCAGCTTCAGCAGGGGTACGGGCAGCCACGTCGTCGGTACGAACAGCAGCGCGGCGAAGGGCGGATAGGTCGCGGGCAGCTTCCACTCGGTGACGGTGAAGCCGTACAGGTCGGTGCCGTCGACGGCGGCCGCGCCCTCGGCACGGTAGACCTGCATGTCGGCCATGGGCACGGGCATCGACAGGCACAGCGCGGTGAAGGCGGCCAGCGACACGACCAGCAGCAGCCCGGCCAGGAGCAGTCTGCGGTCGGGGCGCGGTCTGCCGGGGACGGCCGGCGGCGTCCTCCACAGCGCCGGGCGTTCGCGTCCGTGGGCCTCCGTGGAATGAGTCACCGGCTCCCGATCCCCTTGTTTCGCTCCGCGGTGTCCGCGCGGGACGCGCGGGTCGCCCGCGTCCTGCGCGTGTTGATCAAGCCCCCCAACGGCCTCGCGCCACGTTACTTGTGCCCCCTCGGGTCGGCAACAGTCCCATCAGTCCCCGAGCCCGGCCGTCTTGAGGGCTATGTGGAGCAGCAGCCGGTCCTCCCCGTCGTCGAGGTCGAGGCCGGTCAGCCGCTCGACGCGGGACAGCCGGTAGTAGAGCGTCTGACGGTGTATCCGCAGTTCCGCGGCGGCGCGCCCGGCCTGCCCCGCACGGTCGAGGTACACCTCGGCGGTCCGTGCGAGGTCGGCGTGCGAGGGCTCCAGCAGCGGGCGCACCGCCGGGTCCACCGCCCCGGTGGGCAGTGCGGCCAGCATCCGGTAGGGGCCGATCGCGTCCCACTCCGCCGTGCGCCCGAGCCGGGGCTGGGCGCGGGCGGCGCGGGCCGCGGAGACGGCCTCGTGCCATGCCTCGGGCAGCTCGGCGAGTCCCTGGCGCGGGGCGCTGATGCCGGCCCGCGCGCCCGGCTCCGCCGCCTGGCCGTTGCCCTCCATCAGCCGTGCGGCCGCCGTGAGCGCGGGCCCCGACATCGTCGCCGAGCGCAGCCGCACCAGGGCGGCGAGCGCCGCGACCGGGGGCTCCCGGTGCGACTCGCCCGCGGTCTCCCGCGGCGGCACCACGCACAGCGCGGCGGCGCCCGGCACACCGCGCGGTCCCGGGGCGTCGCCGTCCTCGCCACCCGGCCAGGGCAGGACGCACACCACCGCGTGCGCCTCGTCCGCGTCCGGGCCGAGCGCGGCCCGCAACGCCTCGCGGGCGGCCGTGCGGCCGGGCCCGGGGGCGGAGCCGATGAGATCGCCCAGCGCCCGGCCGGCGTCGGCGCCCGCGCGGGACTCGGCGGCCAGCAACGCGCCGATGCGGGCGGCGACCGCCATGGCGGCGGCCAGCTGGGCGTCGGTGTACCCGCTGGTGTCCAGCAGCCACACGTAGCCGTGGACGACGCCGCCGTGCCGCACCGGCAGGCACAGCCGGGGCCGGAACACCCCGGCGTCGGGGGCGGCGGGGATGCGGACCGGGGCCGTCGCGCGGGCGATGCCGAAGCGCTCGAACCAGGAGCGCACCTCGGCGGTGGAGCGGCGGGTGAGGATCGACCGGGTCCGCACCGGGTCCATGGCGGCGTCGTCGTCGCTGTCGTGCGCGCCGAAGGCGATCAGCCGGAAGTCGCGGTCCTCCAGGGTCGCGGGAGCGCCGAGCAGCGCCGAGACCTCGTCGACCAGCTCCTGGTAGTCACCGCGCACGCCGCCATTCTCCCTCATACATCTGTATGAGGGATGCCGATCGGATGCGTGACAGCTGTCGATGGTGGGCGGGGTAGGTGGATCCTAGATTTCACGGCGACGCTGCCTGCCCCCTGGGCAGCCCTTCCTCCAGGAGGAGACCGTGCTGGGTCCCGTGCTGCTCGCCGCCTCGCGCAGCGACCGTATGCGCCGCGTCGTCGCGGGCGCGCCGATCACCCGCCCCGTGGTGAACCGCTTCATCGCGGGTGACGAGCTGGCGCCCGCGATGGAGACCGTGCGGTCGCTGACCGCCTCCGGCCTGGAGGTCACGCTCGACCACCTGGGTGAGGACGTCACCGACAAGGCGACCGCGCTCGCGACCCGTGACGCCTACCTGCGGCTGCTGGAGGCCCTGAAGGCCGAGGGCCTGGGCACCCGCGCCGAGGTCTCCGTCAAGCTGTCGGCCTTCGGGCAGGCCCTGCCGGCCGGCGGCCACGACATCGCACTGGAGAACGTCCGCCCCGTCGCCGACCTGGCGAGCGAGATCGGCACCACCGTCACGCTCGACATGGAGGACCACACCACGGTCGACTCCACCCTCGCGATCCTCGCCGACCTGCGCCTGCGCCACCCCGGCACCGGAGCCGTCCTGCAGTCGTACCTCTTCCGCACGGAGGAGGACGCCCGCGCCCTCGCCGTCGCCGGCTCCCGCGTGCGCCTGGTCAAGGGCGCCTACAAGGAGCCCGCCACCGTCGCCCACCAGGACAAGGCCGAGGTCGACCGCGCCTACGTGCGCTGCCTGAAGATCCTGATGGCGGGCGAGGGCTACCCGATGATCGGCTCCCACGACCCGCGGCTGATCTCCATCGCCCAGGAGCTCGCGCACCGGCACGGCCGCAAGCAGGGCTCGTACGAGTTCCAGATGCTGTACGGCATCCGCACCGCCGAGCAGCGGCGCCTGGCCGACGAGGGCGAGCGCATGCGCATCTACGTCCCGTACGGCGCAGACTGGTACGGGTACTTCATGCGGCGCCTCGCGGAGCGGCCGGCGAACCTGGCCTTCTTCCTGCGGTCCTTCCTCCCCACCCGCTGAGCCCACGACCCCACAAGGACACAAGGAGATGTCTTCCATGGACGCTGTGACCCAGGTCCCCGCCCCGGTGAACGAGCCGGTGCACTCCTACGCCCCGGGGAGCCCGGAGCGGGCCCGGCTCGAGGCGAAGCTGAAGGAGCTGGCCGGGAACCCGGTGGAGCTGCCGATGACCATCGGCGGCGTGCGGCGGATGGGCGGCGGCGAGCGCTTCGACGTCGTGCAGCCGCACAACCACGGCGCCCGCCTCGGCACCTACGCCAACGCCACGCAGGACGACGCCCGCGAGGCGATCGACGCCGCGCTGACCGCCGCCCCGGCCTGGCGCGCCATGTCCTTCGACGACCGCGCCGCCATCATCCTGCGCGCCGCCGACCTGCTGGCCGGCCCCTGGCGCGAGACGATCGCCGCCTCCACGATGCTCGGCCAGTCCAAGACCGCCCAGCAGGCGGAGATCGACAGCCCCTGCGAGCTGGTCGACTTCTGGCGCTTCAACGTGCACTTCGCCCGCCAGATCCTGGCGGAGCAGCCGATCGCCAACTCCCCGGGTGTGTGGAACCGCCTCGACCACCGCCCGCTCGAGGGCTTCGTCTACGCGATCACGCCCTTCAACTTCACCGCGATCGCCGGCAACCTGCCGACCGCCCCGGCCCTCATGGGCAACGTCGTGGTGTGGAAGCCCTCCCCGACCCAGACGCACGCCGCCGTGCTGCTGATGGAGCTGCTGGAGGAGGCCGGGCTGCCCAAGGGCGTCATCAACCTGGTCACCGGCGACGGCATCGCCGTCTCCGAGGTCGCCCTGGAGCACCCGGACCTGGCCGGCATCCACTTCACCGGTTCCACCCGGACCTTCCAGCACCTGTGGCGGACGGTCGGCACCAACATCGACAAGTACCGCTCCTACCCGCGGATCGTCGGCGAGACCGGCGGCAAGGACTTCGTCGTCGCCCACCCCTCGGCCGACCCGGCGGTGCTGAAGACCGCGCTGACCCGCGGCTCCTTCGAGTACCAGGGCCAGAAGTGCTCCGCCACCTCCCGCGCCTACATCCCGCGCTCCCTGTGGGAGAACGGCTTCAAGGAGGAGTTCGCGGCCGAGGTCGACGGCCTCACCATGGGTGACGTCACCGACCTGTCGAACTTCATCGGCGCCGTGATCGACGAGCGCGCCTTCGCCAAGAACAAGGCCGCCATCGACCGCGCCAAGGCCGACCCGACCGTCGAGGTCGTCGCCGGCGGCACCTACGACGACAGCGTCGGCTACTTCGTCCGGCCGACCGTGCTGGTCTCCTCCGACCCGGAGAACGAGATCTTCCGCGAGGAGTACTTCGGCCCGGTGCTCGGCGTCCACGTCTACGACGACGCCGACGAGGGCGCCTTCGAGGCGATGCTGACCCAGATGGAATCGGTCGCCGCGTACGCGCTGACCGGCTCGGTCGTCGCCCGTGACCGCGCCGCGGTCGCCCACGTCATGGAGCGGCTGCGCTTCGCCGCGGGCAACTTCTACATCAACGACAAGTCCACCGGCGCCGTGGTCGGCCAGCAGCCGTTCGGCGGCGGCCGTGCCTCCGGCACCAACGACAAGGCGGGTGCCGCGCAGAACCTGATGCGCTGGACGTCGACCCGGTCGATCAAGGAGGCCCTGGTGCCCCCGACCGACTACCGCTACCCGCACATGGGCTGACCTCCGCGTCACCCGGACGAGCCCGCAAGGGGCAGGGCCCGGTACCCCCGATTCCGTGGGGGTGCCGGGCCTTCGCCGTCTCAGATAGTAGGAAGTCCGAGTAATTGTGGAGACAGATCGGCGGAGCTGTCCTAGCTTTGTAGGAGCCGAACGTCTCGCTCCACCAGCGACCGGCGGACAGCCGCGCACCTGTGGCAGGTCACCCCCTGCAGCGCCGCTCCCCGCCCCGTTCTATGGCGACACAACCCTCTCTTCTTCTCCGGGAGCTGTTCACCATGGACGAGACCGCCCGCAAGAACGCCGCCGAAGCCCTCCAGCGCGCCCTGGACCGCCGTGACAACGGCGGATCGACGGGACACGAGCCGCGTTGACCGGCCACTCCGTTCCCCATCCCCTCCGCCGTCTGCGACGCCTGGCCTACCTGGCCGTCCGCGCGATGGTGAAGTGATCGATCCGTCTGCCGTTCTCGGCGAGCGCCGAGACGACCAGCCGCGCCGTCCCACCGGGCGGCGCGGGCTGCGACTCCACGGTCAGGAACGAGTGGCCGGTGTAGCGGACGCGTGACCACTCCACCGTCTCCGTGACCTTGTGGGCACCTTTCACCCAGTGGTAGGTCTCCACGCCGTCCAGGTCCTTGACGTGCCCTTCGTGGCTGTCCGGCACCGGGAAGGCGTACAGGCTCTTCCCGGCGCCGCCCGCCGTGACGTAGACGATGCCGTCGCGCTCGGGGTGCGTGGTCGCCCCGACGGGGACGTCCTTGCCCACGGCGTCGCGGAGCACCGCGTCGGTGCGCTCGTAGACGTGGTTGTGCCCGTTGACCACCAGGTCGACCCGGTGCTTCTCGAAGAGCGGCACCCAGGCCTCGCGCACCCCGCCCTCGGAGGCGTGCGCGCTGGTGGTCGAGTAGGCGCAGTGGTGGAAGAAGACGACGACGAAGTCGACGCCGCGCCGGGCCCGCAGTTCGCCCAGCCGGCGGTCCAGCCAGGCGGTCTGCCGGCCGCCGCTGATCCCGTGGTTGGCCGGGATCTCGTACGACACGTCGTTGGCGTCCAGCGCCACGACGGCCACGTTGCCGTAGCCGAAGGAGTAGACGCCGGGGAGCCGCCCCGGGTCCGGGCCGTTGCCCGGCAGCGACCAGCGGGCCTCCTGGCCGCCGTAGCCGTTGGGGGAGTACCAGGCCTCCATGTCGTGGTTGCCGAGCGCGACCATCCACGGGACGCGTGAGGCGACGCTCTCGGTCTGGGCGAGGAACTGGTCCCACACGCGCGCGTCGTAGGTGTCGCCCTCCGTGCCCCGGCCCGAGTCGTCGGCGTAGCAGATGTCGCCCGCGTGCAGGTGGAACGCGGGGTTCTGAGCCAGGATCAGACTGTCGTTGGCCAGGGCGTGGTAGCTGACACCCTGGTCGCCGAAGGCCGTGAACACGAACGACCTGCGCTGCCCGGGGTCCGGGGCGGTGGCGAAGGAGCCGATCGTCGCGTAGGCGGGCGCCGACGCGGGGTCGAAGCCCTGGTGTCCCACGCCGTAGTAGTACGTGGTGCCGGGGCGCAGCCCGTCGAGCGCCGCGTGCAGGTAGTACTGCTCCACCGCGGGCAGTTCCTTGCCGAGCGCTGCCGTGTGCAGCGGGCGCACCTCGGCCTCGATCCGCTGCCCGAGGTCCCAGGGCCGCAGCCCCACCCGGACGAACGGCCCCCGCACCGGCAGCGGCACCTGCCAGGAGACGCGCATCTGGGTCCCGGGGTCGGCGCCGAAGGCCAGGTGCCGGCCGAACGGGGCCACCAGCGCACCGTCCACGTGGACCGCGGCCGGCGGGACGGGCACCGCGGGGAAGCGCGCCGGCGCGGCGGCCGGCTCCCTCCCGGCGTACGCCGACGCGCCCAGCACACCGGCCCCGGCGACGGTCCCGGCGACCGCGGCACCGCCCCGGATCACCCGTCTGCGGGAGTGCCGCTCCCGCAGCCAGGCATGCTGCTCCGCCATGCTCAGACGGCCGGCGAGATCCTCGTCGATGCCCATGCGTGGAGTGTCCATGGACAGGGAATTCCCTTCCGCCGCCAACTCAGCACGGTCATACGGGTGAACAGCACCTGGCGCGTACAGGAGGCGTCCGCCATGCGGACATCATGTGTCATTCCATGGACGGCGGAGTAGGGTTCTCGCCATGTCTCGCAGCATCAGTCTCGCAGTGATCCCCGGCGACGGAATCGGCCAGGAGGTGGTGGCCGAGGGCCTGAAGGTCCTGTCCGCCGTCCTTCCGCAGGACGTGAAGCTGGAGACCAAGGAGTACAGCCTCGGCGCCAAGCGCTGGCACGAGACCGGCGAGACCCTGCCGGACGCGGAGCTGGAACAGCTCAAGGCCCACGACGCGATCCTGCTCGGCGCGGTCGGCGACCCGTCGGTGCCCTCGGGCGTCCTGGAGCGCGGGCTGCTGCTGAAGCTCCGCTTCGCCTTCGACCACCACGTCAACCTGCGGCCCTCCCGGCTCTTCCCGGGTGTGAAGGGTCCGCTGGCCGGCGAGCCGAGCATCGACTTCGTCGTCGTCCGCGAGGGCACCGAGGGCCCGTACGTCGGCAACGGCGGCTCCCTGCGCACCGGTACGCCGCAGGAGGTGGCCACCGAGGTCAGCCTCAACACGGCGTTCGGCATCGAGCGTGTGGTGCGCGACGCCTACGCCCGCGCCCAGGCGCGCCCCCGCAGGAAGCTGACGCTGGTCCACAAGAACAACGTCCTCGTGCACGCCGGCCACCTGTGGAAGAACATCTTCGACAAGGTCGGCGAGGAGTACCCCGAGGTCACCACCGACTACCTGCACGTGGACGCCGCGACGATCTTCTTCGTCACCCAGCCCGAGCGCTTCGACGTGATCGTCACCGACAACCTCTTCGGTGACATCCTCACCGACCTGGCCGCCGCCGTGACCGGTGGCATCGGCCTCGCCGCCAGCGGCAACATCAACCCGGGCGGTGCGTTCCCGTCGATGTTCGAGCCGGTGCACGGCTCCGCCCCGGACATCGCCGGCCAGGGCAAGGCCGACCCGACCGCCACCGTGCTCTCGGTCGGCATGCTGCTGCGGCACCTCGGTTACACCGCCGAGGCCGAGCGGATCGAGGCCGCCGTCGCCGCGGACCTCGCCGAGCGCTCCGGGACGCGCAGCACCTCCGAGATCGGCGACGCGCTCGCCGCGCGAGTAGCCGGCTGACCGCCGGGTTAGCCTCCGCCAGTCGGCCCGGCCGGTCAGTGACCGCTCCACGACTGACCCTGACCTCTCGGGCCGCGCATGTACGTCTCCGGCCCCGCCGCTGCGATAATCAGCGGTGGGGCCGCTGTGCGAGGGGAAACTCGGACGTCCTAGCACCTCGGGACGGCGGGTGCGGTCCGCCCTGACCCTGACGCGAAGGACACGACAGATGACGACGCCCACGATCGAGCTCAAGCCCTCCTCGCGCCCGCTGCCCGCCGCGCAGCGCGAGGCGATCCTCGCCAGCCCCGGATTCGGCCGCCACTTCACCGACCACATGGTGACGATCCGGTGGACCGAGGGCCGTGGCTGGCACGACGCGGAGCTCGTCCCGTACGCGCCGCTCTCCATCGACCCCGCGAACATGACGCTGCACTACGCGCAGACGATCTTCGAGGGTCTCAAGGCCTACCGTCAGCCCGACGGGTCCGTCGCCACCTTCCGTCCCGAGGCCAACGCCGAGCGCTTCCAGGCCTCCGCCCGCCGCCTGGCCATGCCCGAGTTGCCCGTCGAGACCTTCCTCGCCGCCGTCGACGCGCTCGTCACCCAGGACGAGGCGTGGGTGCCGAGCCAAGGTGAGCAGTCGCTGTACCTGCGCCCCTTCATGTTCGCCACCGAGGTCGGTCTCGGGGTCAGGCCGGCCAACGAGTACCTGTTCATGGTCATCGCCTCCCCGGCCGGGGCCTACTTCCCCGGTGGCGTCAAGCCGGTCTCCGTCTGGCTCTCCGAGGAGTACGTCCGTGCCGCGCCCGGCGGCACGGGCGCCGCGAAGGCCGGCGGCAACTACGCCGCGTCGCTGGTCGCCCAGGCCCAGGCCATCGAGCACGGCTGCGACCAGGTCGTGTGGCTCGACGCGATCGAGCGCCGCTGGATCGAGGAGATGGGCGGCATGAACCTGTACTTCGTGTACGGGGACACGATCGTCACCCCCGAGCTCACCGGCTCCCTCCTCCCCGGCATCACCCGCGCCTCGCTGCTGCGCATCGCCGCCGACCTCGGCTACGAGGTCCGCGAGGGCCGCATCAGCGTGGACGACTGGAAGAACGGCAACGCGGACGGATCGCTGACCGAGGTCTTCGCCTGCGGCACCGCGGCCGTCATCACGCCGGTCGGTTCCGTGAAGTCCACCCGTGCGGACTGGACCGTCGGCGACGGCGAGCCGGGCGAGGTGACCATGAAGCTGCGCAAGGCGCTGCTCGACATCCAGACCGGCCAGTCCCCCGACACCCACGGCTGGATGCACCCTCTGGGCGGCTGACCGCCCATCGCCCCCGTACGGCGCCGCGCCGGGCAGGACCGGGCGGCGCCGCGCCGCTGTCCGTGCGACGGCGGGGCCGGGCGGGGGAGCGGCCCCGCCTCACACGGTGACCGTGACCGCGACCCGTTCCGGAGTCGGCGGCACGGGGTGCGGGCGGCCCGCGTTGAGCACGAGATACACCGCGGCCGTGACGGCACCCGATATCAGGAAGCTGAGGTCGATCCCGCCGGTCACGGACAGCAGGGGTCCGCTGTAGGCCGGGGTGTCGACGGCGAGCAGCCCGATGCCGGACCCCGCCGCCCAGGCGAGCGTGGCCTGCACGTTCCAGCCGCCGCGGTACCAGTACAGACCGCCGCGGCTGCGCCGGTTGTAGACCTGGAGGGCGTCGGTGTCGTAGCGGCCCCGGCTCCGGGCGAATCCGATGAGGGTGACGACCGCCCACGGGGTGCCCACGGCGGTGAGCAGCAGGACGAACGAGGTCATCGCGTCCTGGGCGGCCCAGGCGAAGTGCCCGAGGTAGACCAGTGCGGTGGAGACCGCGGCCACCACGTAGGTCGCCTGCGTGCGCGTCGCCCGCGGGAGGATCGCGTCCAGGTCCAGGCCCATGCTGTAGAGCATCAGCCCCGCGTTGCCCACCGAGCCCGCCGACGCGTTGGCCAGCAGCAGCACCAGGTACCAGGCGGGCGCCGCCGCGACCAGCGGCCCCGCGTAGTCCTCGCCGGCCCCCACCGCGAGCGCCGTGAAGGTGCCGAAGAGCTGGGGCACGAGCAGTCCGGCGACGAGCCCGGCGCAGGTGGCCCGGAAGACCCGCGGCTGGGAGAAGCGGCGCGGCGATATGTAGCGCGTGTAGTCACCCAGCAGCGTGATGAACGCGATCGGCCCGCTCAGGCCCGCCGAGACCGTGGCGAGCAGCCAGGTCGGCCAGAAGCCGCCGAGCAGGTACTGCGTGCCGGCGGGCGCGGCCGTCGTGAAGTCCCCCGCGTACGCGAGGACCCCGATGACCAGCAGCACCGTCAGCCCTACGGACAGCGCGCGGCTGAGCCGCAGCAGCATCCGGTAGCCGAAGACGGCGGACGTGGCGGTGCAGGCCGCGAGCAGGGCGTAGACCACGGTGTAGCTCCAGCCGCCGGCCGGCAGCCCGACGAGCCGGCCGAGGCAGCCGACGACGGCATCGCCGCCGACCCACAGGGTCAGCGCGGTGTAGCCGAGCGACAGCAGCAGGCCGATGACCGAGCCGAGCAGCCGGCCGCGCACGCCGAAGTGGGCGCCGCTGCTCGTGGAGAGGTTGGTGGCGGTGCGCAGCGAGACCAGCGCAAGCGGGGCGACCAGCACCGTGCCGACCACGGTGCCCAGGAGCAGGGACGTGACGGAGGCCCACCAGCCGAGGCCGAACGAGACCGGGAGCCAGCCGAAGACGATCACGCCCAGCGCGAGGTTGGAGCCCAGCAGGATGCTGACCAGGTCGCGGGGGCGACTGGTCCGTTCCTCGTCGGGGACGGTGTCCACTCCGCGTTGTTCGATCTGCATGGCGGGCTCCCTTGCCGTGCCGGGAAAGTTTGAACGCCACTCAATTTCCTCCCACCCTGCGCCGAGGTCAATACTTCCCCTGGGCGGCTTTCAGGTTTAGAGTGGTGCTCTAAACGGTGATCGATGTGGGAGGTCGATGTGGGAGGTGCGGAGACGTGAGGCTCACCCCGACCGAGCGCGACCGGCTGCTGCTGTTCGGCGCCGCGGAGCTGGCCCGGGCCCGCCGGGCGCGCGGGCTGCGGCTCAACGTGCCCGAGGCCACCGCCCTGATCGCCGACACGGTCTGCGAGGCCGCGCGGGACGGGGCGCGCCTCGCGGAGGCCGTCGAGGCCGGCCGTGCCGTACTCGGCCCCGGCGACGTGCTGCCCGGCGTGGCGGACGTCGTCACCGAGGTCCACGTGGAGGCCGTCTTCGACGACGGCTCGCGGCTGGCCGTGATCACGGACCCGATCGGCGGGGGCTCGCTGGGGTCGGACGCCCCCGGCGCCGTGCTGCCGGGCCCGGCCGTTCCCGAGCAGCCCCCGGAGGTGGTGGTGGCCGTGCGCAACACCGCCTCCGTACCGGTCAGCGTGACCTCGCACTTCCACTTCTTCGAGGCCAACCCCCGGCTGGACTTCGACCGTTCGGCGGCGTACGGCATGCGGCTGCACGTGCCGGCCGGTTCCTCCGTGCGCTTCGGGCCGGGGGAGGCGCGGGAGGTCGGGCTGGTCCCGGTCGGCGGCGACCGTGTGGTGATCGGCTTCGCCGGGCTCGTCGACGGTCCGCTCGACGCGCCCGGCGCGAAGGCGGAGGCGCTGCGGCGGGCCGCCGCCTGCGGATACCTGGGAGCGCGGTCATGACCATCGACCCGTACGAGTACGCCGCCGTGCACGGACCGCGTGCCGGGGACCGGGTCCGGCTGGGCGACTCGGGCCTGGTGGTCCGCGTCGAGTCGGACTCCCAGCGGCCCGGGGACGAGTTCCTCGCCGGGTTCGGCAAGACCGCCCGCGACGGGCTGGCGCTCAAGGCCGCCGCCGTCCGCGAGACCTGCGACGTGGTGATCAGCAACGTGCTGGTCATCGATGCGGCCGTCGGCATCCGCAAGGTGTCCATCGGCATCCGCGAGGGCCGCATCCACGCCATCGGCCGGGCCGGCAACCCCGACACCCTCGACGGGGTGGACGTCGTGGTCGGCACGGGCACCTCCATCGTGTCCGGCGAGGGGCTGATCGCCACCGCCGGAGCCGTGGACACCCATGTCCACCTGCTGTCCCCGCGCATCATGGAGGCCTCGCTCGCCTCCGGGGTCACCACGATCATCGGCCAGGAGTTCGGGCCCGTGTGGGGCGTCGGCGTCAACTCGCCCTGGGCGCTGCGGCACGCCTTCAACTCCTTCGACGCCTGGCCCGTCAACATCGGCTTCCTCGGCCGCGGTTCGTCCTCCGACCCGGCGCCGCTGGTCGAGGCGCTCGCCGAGGGCGGGGCGTCCGGCTTCAAGGTCCACGAGGACATGGGCGCCCACACCCGCGCCCTGGACACCGCGCTGCGCGTGGCCGAGGAGTACGACGTCCAGGTCGCCCTGCACAGCGACGGCCTGAACGAGTGCCTGTCCGTGGAGGACACCCTGCGCGTGCTGGAGGGCCGCACGATCCACGCTTTCCACATCGAGGGCTGCGGCGGCGGGCACGTCCCCAACGTGCTGAAGATGGCGGGCGTGCCCAACGTCATCGGCTCCTCCACCAACCCCACCTTGCCCTTCGGCCGCGACGCGGTCGGCGAGCACTACGGGATGATCGTCTCCGTCCACGACCTCAAGCCCGACCTGCCGGGCGACGCCGCGATGGCCCGCGACCGCATCCGCGCCGGCACGATGGGCGCCGAGGACGTGCTGCACGACCTGGGGGCGATCGGCATCACCTCCTCCGACGCCCAGGGCATGGGCCGCGCCGGTGAGACCGTACGCCGCACCTTCGCCATGGCCGGGAAGATGAAGTCCGAGCGCGGCCCCCTGGAGGGGGACGGCCCGGACTACGACAACGCCCGCGTGCTGCGCTACGTCGCCAAACTCACCATCAACCCGGCGATCGCCCACGGCCTCGCCCACGAGATCGGCTCGATCGAGGTCGGCAAGCTCGCCGACATCGTGCTGTGGCGACCGCAGTACTTCGGCGCCAAGCCGCAGATGGTGCTCAAGTCCGGCTTCCCCGCGTACGGGGTCACCGGCGACCCGGGCGCCGCCACCGACACCTGCGAACCGCTCGTCCTCGGCCCGCTGTTCGGGGCCCACGGCGCGACCGCCGCCGACCTGTCCGTGGCGTTCGTGGCCCGCCCCGCCCTGGAGCTGGAGCACGACCGGATGCCCACCCGGCGCCGCCGCGTCGCCGTGCGCGGCACCCGCGGCATCGGCCCGGCCGACCTCGTCCTCAACTCCCGCACCGGGCAGGTCGACGTGGACGGCAGGACGGGCCTGGTGACGCTCGACGGCGACCCGCTGCGTTCCGAGCCCGCGGAACAGGTGTCGCTCAGCCGTCTCTACTTCTTGTGACAAGGACCAGCGCCATGCCCGCCACCCCCGCCGCCGACGGCTACACGATGCCGCCCGAGTGGGCCCCGCACACCCGCACCTGGATGGCGTGGCCGTCCCCCAGCGTCACCTTCGACGGCGCCGAGGACCTGGCCGTGTCCCGCGGGGCCTGGGCCGCCGTGGCCCGGACGGTCGCCCGCTTCGAGCCGGTGACCGTCGTGGCACGCCCCGAGGACGCCGCGGGCGCACGGGAGCTGCTCGGCTCAGGCGGCGCGCACGTCACGGTCACCGAGGCGCCGCTGGACGACGCCTGGATGCGCGACATGGGCCCGACCTTCCTGACCGGTGCCGGACGCCTCGCGGCCGCCGACTGGACGTTCAACGGCTGGGGCGCCCAGGAGTGGGCGGCCTGGGGGCACGACGCGGAGATCGGCGCCTTCGTCGCCGGACGGGCGGGCGCGACCCGCTACGGCACGTCCTTCGTGAACGAGGGCGGCGGCATCCACGTCGACGGCGAGGGAACCGTGCTGCTCACCGAGACCGTGCAGCTCGACCCGGGCCGCAACCCTGGCTGGACCAGGGAGCGGGTGGAAGCCGAGGTCCACGCCTTCCTCGGAACGCGCAAGGCGATCTGGCTGCCCCGCGGTCTCACCGCCGACTACGGCCGCTTCGGCACCCGCGGGCACGTCGACATCGTGGCGGCCTTCGTCCGCCCCGGCGTGGTCGTCGTCCACAGCCAGCAGGACCCGGCCCACCCCGACCACGCCGTCTCCCGGGAGGTCACGTCCCTGCTGCGGGCCGCCACCGACGCCAAGGGCCGGCCGCTGGAGGTCGTGGAGCTGCCCGCGCCGCAGCTCCAGGAGGTGGACGGGGAGCTGGTCGACTACTCGTACGTCAACCACTACCTCTGCAACGGCGCCGTGATCCTGTGCGCCTTCGACGACCCCGCCGACGAGGTCAACAAGGCCGTCTTCGAGCGGCTCCTCCCGCAGCGGGAGGTCGTGCTGGTGGACGCTCGTACGATCTTCGCCCACGGTGGTGGTATTCATTGCATCACCCAGCAGCAGCCCCAGATGTGACCGCCCCGGAGGAACCGTGACCGGACCCGCCCGCCCGCGGCGGCGGCTCAAGCAGCCCCGCGAGGACGTGATGGCCGCCGCCATGGCGACCATCGCCGAGCGCGGGCTGGCCGAGCTGACCATCGCGGGCCTCGGCCGGCAGGTCGGCATGAGCAGCGGCCACGTCCTCTACTACTTCGGCAGCAAGGACGAGCTGCTGCTGCAGACCCTCGAATGGAGCGAGGAGCAGCTCGCCGCCGAGCGCCGGCGGGTGCTGGGCAGCCCCACCGCTCCCCGGGTACGGCTCGACGCCGTCATCGACCTGTACCTGCCCGACGGGCGCCGCGACCCGCGATGGACGCTCTGGTCCGAGATCTGGAACAGGACGACGGCCGCCGAGGAGGTGCTCCGCCGACAACTCGATCTCGAACTGGTCTGGCACCGCGACCTGGTCGCCCTGCTCGCCGAGGGCATCTCGCGCGGCGACTTCCGGCCACTGGATCCCGAGCGCTTCACCGTACGGCTGAGGGCGCTGCTGGACGGCTTCGGCGTGCCTCTGGTCATCGGGCTGCCCGGGCTGGACCGCGAGCAGGCCCTGGAGCACGTCAAGGAGTTCCTGGACGACGCCCTCACCCCGGCGCCCACCGCCTGACGGTCGGCCCGCGGCCGACCGGGTGCCCGCATCCTGAGACCGTGTCCCACGCCCGCGGGTCCTGTGGCAGACTGCCGATGTGCCCTCGTTCGCCATGATTATCGGCAGCAGGCGCGCCGGTCCTCAGTGATCGCCGAACCGCAGACCACCGCGGAAGCGACCACCGTGTCCCAGACCCGCGCGCAGACCTCTCGCACCCGCGAGGGGTCTTTTCGTTTCCCGGCCCACCCGTGCCGGAGGCGGTGCAGCGCGAGGGAAGATGGGGGCAAGTGGAGCCCGGTCCTCCGGAACCACTCACCCGACAGGAGTTGGAACGAACCATGACGGCCGTACTGGACGACAGCTTCCACGTCTTCGACACCACGCTGCGCGACGGCGCGCAGCGCGAGGGCATCAACCTCACCGTCGCCGACAAGCTGACGATCGCCCGGCACCTGGACGACTTCGGGGTGGGCTTCATCGAGGGCGGCTGGCCCGGCGCCAACCCGCGCGACACCGAGTTCTTCGCCCGCGCCGCCGCCGAGCTGGACCTGTCGCACGCCCAGCTGGTGGCCTTCGGCGCCACGCGTCGCGCCGGCGGCAATGCGGCGGAGGACCCCCAGGTCAGGGCGCTTCTGGAGTCGGGCGCACCGGTCATCACCCTGGTCGCCAAGTCCCATGACCGGCACGTCGAGCTGGCCCTGCGGACCACGCTGGAGGAGAACCTGGAGATGGTCCGGGACACCGTCTCCTACCTGCGCTCCCAGGGCCGCCGGGTCTTCGTCGACTGCGAGCACTTCTTCGACGGCTACAAGGCCAACCCGGGGTACGCCAAGGAGGTCGTGCGCGCCGCCCACGAGGCCGGCGCCGACGTCGTCGTCCTGTGCGACACCAACGGCGGGATGCTCCCCGCCCAGATCACCGCCGTCGTCCGCACCGTGCTCGCCGACACCGGCGCGCGTCTCGGGATCCACGCACAGGACGACACCGGCTGCGCCGTCGCCAACACCCTCGCCGCCGTCGACGCGGGCGCCACGCACGTCCAGTGCACCGCCAACGGCTACGGCGAGCGGGTCGGCAACGCCAACCTCTTCCCGGTCGTGGCGGCGCTGGAGCTCAAGTACGGCCGCAAGGTCCTGCCCGCCGGCGCCCTCGTCGAGATGACCCGCATCTCGCACGCCATCGCCGAGGTCGTCAACCTCACGCCCTCCACCCACCAGCCGTACGTGGGAATCTCGGCCTTCGCCCACAAGGCAGGGCTGCACGCCTCGGCGATCAAGGTCGATCCCGACCTCTACCAGCACATCGACCCGGAGCTTGTCGGCAACACCATGCGCATGCTGGTCTCCGACATGGCGGGCCGCGCCTCGGTGGAGCTCAAGGGCAAGGAACTCGGCATCGACCTCGGTGACGACCGCGAGCTGATCGGCCGGGTCGTGGCGCGCGTCAAGGAGCGCGAACTCGCGGGCTACACCTACGAGGCCGCCGACGCCTCCTTCGAACTCCTGCTGCGCGAGGAGGTCGAGGGCCGCCCGCTGCACTACTTCCGGGTCGAGTCCTGGCGCGCCATCGTCGAGGACCGCCCCGACGGCACCCACGCCAACGAGGCGACGGTCAAGGTGTGGGCCGACGGCCAGCGCATCGTCGCCACCGCCGAGGGCAACGGCCCGGTCAACGCGCTGGACCGCGCGCTGCGCGTGGCGCTGGAGCGGACCTACCCGCAGCTGGCGAAGCTGGAGCTGGTGGACTACAAGGTCCGCATCCTGGAGGGCAAGCACGGCACGGAGTCCATCACCCGGGTACTGGTCTCCACCTCCGACGGCATCAGCGAGTGGTCCACCGTCGGTGTCGGCGAGAACGTCATCGCCGCCTCCTGGCAGGCCCTGGAGGACGCGTACGCGTACGGGCTGCTGCGCGCCGGTGTGGAGCCGCGCCGGAACGACTGACGGCCGCCGGCCGATGAGCTCGGCGGACACGGACACGGACACGGCCGTGGACGCGGCCGTGGACCCGGCACCAACCGTGTCCGCGTCCGCGTCCCCTTCGACGGCGGCCCAACTGCCGTGCATACGCGCGTAGAACGCCGGGCACACTCCTCCTGCTCCACCTGCTCCAGCTGCACAGCCGCCCCACCGGAAGCACGGTCACCAGCAGGAGGAATCCCCGATGAAGATCCGCTCCGTCCTGAGCGCACTCGTCCTCGCGCTCGGAGTGCTGTTCGCCCCCGGCGTCGGTCTCGCCGCGTCCCACGACGCCTACGCCGTCACCAAACTGACGCACGCCCAGGCCACGACGATGTTCCGCAACGCCGGGATCACCTGGTCCTCGTCAGGTGGCTGTTCCAACCGCAACAACGCGACCTGCACGTCCTTCGACCAGCTCAACCAGGCGACCGCCCAGGGCGCGGTCACCCTGAAGGGCGCCACCGGCTGCGCCCTGAACATCACCGGCGGCACCGAGACCGGTCACGCGAGCGGCACCTACTCGCACTGGAACGGCTACAAGCTCGACTACGGCAAGAACAGCTGCGTCACCAACTACATCCACAGCGCCTTCACCTACATCGGCCTGCGCGGTGACGGCGCCCCCCAGTACCGCTCCGGCTCGGGCAACATCTACGCCGACGAGGGCAACCACTGGGACGTCCTGTACTACAACTGCGGCGGCTGCTGATCCTCGCCGGGTGAGCCGCCCGCGGCCCGGTCCCGGCCGGGCCGCGGGCGGCGGTCCCGCACCTCGACGACGGGCGCGTCGCAACCGTCGGGCTCCGGCACCACGACCTTGTTGCGGCCCGGGTCCAGCTGCGGCCAGGGCAGGCCCGCGTTCGGCCGGCCGGGGAGGGCGGTCACGCCCAGGCCCGCACCTCCACCGGGTCGCCCACCGCGATCGTGCCCGGCCGGAGCACCGCCGCCTTCATCGCGAAGCTCACCTTGTTGCCGTACTCGGGCTCCCGCCGGTAGCCGGCCAGGGTGCGCACCGGCTCGGGGCCGGCCGTACGGCCGGTCGCCTGGTCGACCAGCGGCACGGAGCAGCGCATCGCGCGGACGGAGTAGCCGAGCCGGGCGGTGCCGACGTCCATGAGCCGCACCCGGTCCTCGGTGTGGGGCTCGCTCCAGCCGGCGACCACGATGTTGGGACGGAAGCGGTCCATGGGCACGGGCGTGCCGCCGCGCTCGGTGATGCGCCGGTTGAGGTCGTCGAGCGAGGCCAGCGAGGCCACCGAGAGGGCGTGGGCGTCGGCGAAGTTGACCTTGCCTGGGTGCTCGCCCCAGCCGTCCCGGTCGAAGCCCGGGCGCACGCGCACCAGGCGCGAGGGCGCCCCCAGCGCCTCGGAGAACCAGCGTGCGGCCTCCTCGCCCTGGTCCACCGCCGGCCCCAGCGGCCGGTCGAACAGGACGACCTCACGCGGCGGCCCCTCGTACGCCACCTCCAGCGTCAGTTCCCCGGCGCCGGGCGCCGACAGCGCCAGATGCTTGCCGTCGTCGGTGACGTCCGCGTGCACCACGGCCATCCGCGGCAGCGCCCGCTGGCTGCGGAAGGACCCGTCGGCGGCGTCGACCACCATGAACGTACGGTCGTGGGCCAGACCGGTCGCGCCGACGGCGACGCCGTCCAAGGGCACGCCGGCACAGCCCTTGACGGGATAGCAGGTCAGCGAGTGCACGGTCGCGGTGGTCATGGGGCTCGTCCTTCCCGGGGCGGAGAAACCCATTCGATCACGCTCCCGCTCCCGGCGTACGGTCATCGCGTGACCGATGACACAGCGATACGGATCAGGCCCGGACAGGCCGCGGACGCGGACACGATCACCGCGGTCTTCCTCGCCTCCCGGGCGGCCGCGATGCCCTGGCTGCCCCGGCTGCACACCGACGAGGAGACCCGGTGGTGGGTCGCGAACGTCGTCCTGGAGCAGTGCCGGGTCTGGGTCGCGGAGCAGGCCGCGACCGGTGCCGCGGCCGGTTTCGCGGCGCTCGACGGCGACTGGCTGGAGCACCTCTACCTGCGGCCCGACGCGCGCGGACGTGGCATCGGCTCGCGGCTGCTCGACGAGGTCGTGCGCCACCACCCGGACGGCCCACTGTCGTTGCACGTCTTCCGGCGCAACGCCGCGGCACGCGCGTTCTACGAACGGCACGGCTTCCGGGCCGTCCCCGGCAGCGAGAGCACCGCGAACGAGGAGGGCGAGCCCGACCTGACCTACCGTCTGCCGCCCGTGGCCGACCGGTGACCAACGGCACACGTACCGACCAGTAACGCGGAGGTCCCGCGGATCATAAAGTGAGCGCCGTACGCTCCCCACCCTCGACCCCGGGAGACCGCATGCGTTCCGCGAAGGACTTCTTCCGACCGCTGGCCGTGGGGGCCCCGGCCCCCGTACGGGAAGTACCGTTCCGGCCGTCGCGGATGATCCACTTCTTCGATCCGAGCAACGAGAAGATGGCCGCGAAGGTCCCCTCCATCGCCCCCAAGGTGGACGTCCTGCTGGGCAACCTGGAGGACGCCGTCTCAGCCGACCGCAAGGAGGCCGCCCGCGCCGGGCTGGTCGACACGGCCAAGGCCCACGACTTCGGCGACACCCAGCTGTGGACCCGGATCAACAGCCTGGACTCGCCGTGGGCGCTGGACGACCTGCTGACCCTGGTCACCGAGATCGGCCACAAGCTCGACGTCGTGATGGTGCCCAAGGTGGAGGGCGCCGAGGACATCCACTACGTCGACCGGCTGCTCGCCCAGCTGGAGGCCAAGGCGGGCATCGAGCGGCCGATCCTGGTCCACGCGATCCTGGAGACCGCCACGGGCGTGGCGAACGTCGAGGAGATCGCCGGGGCCAGCCCCCGGATGCAGGGCATCTCCCTCGGCCCGGCCGACCTGGCGGCGAGCCGCCGCATGAAGACCACCCGCGTCGGCGGGGGACACCCGGGGTACCTCGTGCGGGAGGACCCGAAAGGCCCCCTGGGCGCGGAAGGGGACGTGGAGCTGCCGCGGCTGACCTTCCAGCAGGACCTGTGGCACTACACGATCGCGCGCATGGTCGACGCCTGCGCCGCGCACGGGATCCTGCCGTACTACGGGCCCTTCGGCGACATCAAGGACACCACCGCCTGCGAGGACCAGTTCCGCAACGCCTTCCTGCTCGGCTGCGTCGGGGCGTGGAGCCTGCACCCGGTGCAGATCGACATCGCCAAGCGGGTCTTCTCCCCGGCGCCGGCGGACGTCGCCTGGGCGCGCAGGGTCATCGACGCGATGGGTGACGGCACCGGAGCGGTGATGATCGACGGCAAGATGCAGGACGACGCCACGGTGAAGCAGTGCCACGTCGTCATCGAGCTCGCGGAGGCGCTGGCCGCTCGCGACCCGGAGCTGGCGCAGGCGTACGAGGCCGCGTACAAGGAGCAGGAGCAGAACCGATGACCGACGCGATCCTGCGGCCGCGCCGCTCCGTCCTCTACATGCCCGGCGCGAACGAGCGCGCCCTGGAGAAGGCGAAGGCCCTCCCCACCGACGCGCTCATCCTCGACCTGGAGGACTCCGTCGCGCCGGACGCCAAGGCCGACGCCCGCAAGCGCGTCGCCGCTGCCGCCGCCTCCGGGGAGTACGGGTACCGGGAGGTCACCATCCGGGTGAACTCGCCCGGCACCCCCTGGCACGAGGACGACCTGCGGGCCGCCGCCGAGGCGGGCCCCGACGCCGTGGTCGTCCCCAAGGTCGACTCGGCCGCGACCGTGCACGCTGTCGAGCGGGCCCTGGAGGCCGCCGGCGCCCCGGACCGCACCGCCATCTGGGCGATGGTGGAGACCCCGCGCGCGATGCTGGACGCCCGTGCCGTCGCGGCGGCCTCCGAGCGGCTGCGCGTACTGGTCATGGGCACCAACGACCTCGCCAAGGAGCTGCACGCCGAGCACGTCCCGGGCCGGGCCCCGCTCCTCACCGGGCTCTCTCTCGCCCTTCTGGGTGCGCGCGAGGCCGGCAAGGTGATTTTGGACGGTGTCTACAACGACGTCACCGACGAGACCGGCTTCGAGGCGGAGTGCGTCCAGGGCCGGCAGTTCGGCTTCGACGGCAAGACCCTCATCCACCCCCGGCAGGTGGAGGTCTGCAACAGGGTCTTCGCCCCCTCGCAGGAGGAAGCCGACAGGGCGCGGCGCATCATCGAGGCCTTCGAGCAGGCCGTGGCCGAGGGCCGCGGGGTGGTCACGGTGGACGGCCGGATGATCGAGAACCTCCATGTGGATGACGCCCGGCGTGTCCTTGCGCTGGCCGAGGCGGTATCCGGAAGGTAGCGGTCCCGTTGCGTCCGGGTGGACGACCGCTACAAAGAAAAGGTCCCGCACGTGCCGTGCGGGGCCTTTCTTGTGTTGGTTCTGTCCAGATGCTCCATGAAGCGGGTCCGGACACTGTACGAAGTCGACGCCGATTATGACGGCCCTCCGCTCGTATGGTCGATGTCATGAGCGTTTTGGACGAGGTGCCGACCCAGCCCGCCGAGGCCGAAGGGGCCGAAGAGGCCGCGCAGCCGGCGAACGACGCCCGCGGGCGCGTCGCGGAACTGCACGCCATCCGCGAGCAGGTCCGGCTCGGCCCCAGCGAGAAGGCGACCCAGGCCCAGAAGGCCAAGGGCAAGCTCACCGCGCGCGAGCGCATCGACCTGCTGCTCGACGAGGGCTCCTTCAACGAGGTGGAGCCGCTGCGCCGGCACCGCGCCAGCGGGTTCGGCCTGGAGGCGAAGAAGCCCTACACCGACGGGGTCATCACCGGCTGGGGCACCGTCCACGGGCGGACCGTCTTCGTGTACGCCCACGACTTCCGGATCTTCGGCGGCGCGCTGGGCGAGGCCCACGCCAGCAAGATCCACAAGATCATGGACATGGCCATTTCGGCCGGCGCCCCGCTGGTCTCGCTCAACGACGGTGCCGGCGCCCGCATCCAGGAGGGCGTCTCGGCGCTCGCCGGCTACGGCGGCATCTTCCAGCGCAACACCCGTGCCTCCGGTGTGATCCCGCAGATCTCCGTGATGCTCGGCCCCTGCGCCGGCGGCGCCGCGTACTCCCCGGCCCTGACCGACTTCGTGTTCATGGTCCGGGAGACCTCTCAGATGTTCATCACCGGCCCGGACGTGGTCCAGGCCGTCACCGGCGAGAAGATCTCCCAGAACGGGCTCGGCGGCGCCGACGTCCACTCCGAGGTCTCCGGTGTCTCGCACTTCGCGTACGACGACGAGCAGACCTGCCTGGAGGAGGTCCGCTACCTGCTGTCGATGCTGCCGCAGAACAACCGCGAGAACCCCCCGTCGGTCCCCGCTGCGGACCCGGCCGATCGGCGCGGCGACGTCCTGCTGGACATCGTCCCCGCCGACGGCAACCGCTCGTACGACATGCACCAGGTCATCGAGGAGCTCGTCGACGACGGCGAGTACCTGGAGATCCACGAGCGCTGGGCGACCAACATCATCGTGGCCCTGGCCCGCCTCGACGGCCAGGTCGTCGGCATCATCGCCAACCAGCCCGCCTCCCTCGCCGGCGTCCTCGACATCGAGGCCAGCGAGAAGGCTGCGCGCTTCGTCCAGATGTGCGACGCCTTCAACATCCCGCTCATCACCCTCCTGGACGTCCCCGGCTTCCTGCCCGGCGTCGACCAGGAGCACGGTGGCATCATCCGGCACGGCGCCAAGCTGCTGTACGCGTACTGCAACGCGACCGTGCCGCGGATCTCGCTGATCCTGCGGAAGGCGTACGGAGGTGCCTACATCGTCATGGACAGCCAGTCGATCGGCGCCGACCTCACCTACGCCTGGCCGACCAACGAGATCGCCGTCATGGGCGCCGAAGGCGCCGCCAACGTGATCTTCCGGCGCCAGATCGCCGAGGCCGACGACCCCGACGCCATGCGCGCCCGCATGGTGAAGGAGTACAAGTCCGAGCTGATGCACCCCTACTACGCCGCCGAACGCGGCCTGGTGGACGACGTGATCGACCCCGCCGAGACGCGCGAGGTCCTCATCCGCTCGCTCGCGATGCTGCGCACCAAGCACGCCGACCTGCCGTCCCGCAAGCACGGCAACCCGCCCCAGTAAGGGAGAGACGAACCCCGTGAGCACTCCTGCCGACAGCACCTCCGCCGCGCTCGTGCGCGTGGAGCGCGGCCACGCCAGCGACGAGGAACTGGCCGCACTCACCGCTGTCCTGCTCGCCCGCGCCGCGGCCCAGGGCCAGGACGCGACCGACTACGTCAAGCCCCGCTCCACGGCCGGCTGGCGCCGCCTCGAGCGGCAGTCCGGCTTCAGCGCGCCGCACAGCTGGCGCAGCTGACCCTCCGGCTCCGAACGGCGGCGCGGCACCCCCATCGCGGGTGCCGCGCCGCCGTCGTCGTACGGGGACGTCCTCACCACATGCCGCCCGCGATGTCGTCGAAGACGGCCTCCCACAGCCCGTCGCCCGTGCCGAACGGGACGGGATCGACGGCGGTCAGGGCGTCGCGGATCTCCTCAGCGATACGGATGAGGTCGTCGATCTCGGGGAACACGCCGGGAGGGTCGTAGTCCGGGCGCCTGAGCTGCAGCAGGCACATCCCGTGGACCATCGACGAGACGTCGGTGTGGATCCACTCGATCCTGCGCACCTCGTGGTCGACCACGTGCACCCTTCCGGTGCCGCCGTCGAGGGCCACCTCGGCGTGGAGGGCCCGGCCCAGGTGCAGCCACCGGTGGACGCCGGGGGAGAACCCCTCGTAGTCCGTCAGGTCCTCGACGAGGGACGCGTCCCGCAGCGGCGTCGGCCCGCCCGAGAGGTCCTTCCGGAGCTCGAAGAGCACACCGTCGGCCACCGGCAGGCCCACGTCCGCCAGGAAGCCGCGGGTGGGCCCGTGCGTGAGCCCTGCGTCCTGCCCCGTGGCACGGTGCCCCGTGGCGTGGACGCGCACGATCTGCTCCGGGGCGAAGACCTCGGCAAGGGAAGCGGCCGTCACGGGGGCGATCACCCCAGGCCTCCGGGGATGCCGAGGTGCGCCGGGTCGTCCGGTTCGAAGGGTGTGGGCAACGGTCCTCCTGTGGTCCGGCCCGACGCGAAGGCCCCGCACATGTCGTGCGGGGCCTTTCGCGTCGTACGGGAAGCGGGAACCGCTACCGCAGCCGCGCCATCAGCGCGTGTTCGACCAGCGTGATCAGCGCGCTCTTCGCCTCGGCGCGGTGCCGGGCGTCCGTGATGATGATGGGGGCCTCGGGACCGATCTGGAGGGCCTCGCGGACTTCCTCGGGGTTGTACGGCTGGTGGCCGTCGAAGCCGTTGAGGGCGATGACGAACGGCAGACCGCTGTTCTCGAAGTAGTCGACGGCCGGGAAGCAGTCCGCCAGCCGGCGGGTGTCCACCAGGACGACCGCGCCGATGGCGCCGCGCACCAGGTCGTCCCACATGAACCAGAAGCGGTCCTGGCCCGGCGTGCCGAACAGGTAGAGGATCAGGTCCTCGTCCAGGGTGATACGGCCGAAGTCCATCGCCACGGTCGTCGTGGTCTTGTCCGGCGCGTGCGTCAGATCGTCGATCCCCGCGGAGGCGGAGGTCATCACGGCTTCGGTACGCAGCGGGTTGATCTCCGATACGGCACCGACGAACGTGGTCTTGCCCACGCCGAAGCCGCCCGCCACCACGATCTTCGCCGAGGTGGTTGAGCGAGCTGGACCGCTAGAGCTTGCGAAGTCCACTGAGCACCCTTTCGAGCAGTGTCACGTCTGGCTGTCCGCCCGAGGCATCGTCGCCACCGGGCTGGTGAATGGCGACGAGCCCGGCCTCCGCCAGGTCGGCGACGAGGATTCGGGCGACGCCGAGGGGGATGGAGAGGAGCGCGGAGATCTCCGCGACCGACTTGATCTCCCGGCAGAGGATGCAGATCCGCTGGTGCTCCGGCAACTGGCCCCGCAGCTGGACCGGGTCGGCGGTCGTGCTGACCAGTGCCTCGATGGCGAGCTGGTAGCGCGGCCGGGTGCGGCCACCGGTCATGGCGTAGGGACGTACCAGACCGGACGGCGGCTTGGAACGCCCGGTCTGCGCTGTCCGAGGCGGTGGCGCCTGCGGGGGTTCGTACGGCTGGATCCTCGGCTGCCGGTGCGACGGCGTGGGGCCGGGACCTGGGTCCTGGCTGGGTGCCGAGGGGAAGTCGAACCGCTTGAAGGGCGGCTGCTGTTGGTGATTGCCGTACTGATCTCCGCCTGGGGGCGTTGCCACGGTTCCTCCTCCAGCTGGGTAGCGCGTCTGAAAACCCTACGGGTCTCCAGACGCGCCCGCATGCCTGTCCGTTAGTTGAGCAGGCTGCCCTGCAATTCCGCACGCAGATCGGGCGTGAGCACGTTGCCCGCGCGGTCGACCAGCAGGGCCATCTCGTAGCCCACGAGGCCGATGTCGCACTCCGGGTGCGCCAGCACGGCCAGCGAGGAACCGTCCGAGACGGACATGATGAAGAGGAAGCCGCGCTCCATCTCCACGACGGTCTGGTTCACGTGCCCGCCCTCGAAGATGCGCGAGGCACCCGCGGTCAGCGAGGTCAGACCGGAGGCCACCGCGGCCAACTGGTCCGCACGGTCCCGCGGGAAGCCTTCGGACATCGCCAGCAGCAGACCGTCGGCAGAGACCACAACCGTATGGGAGACCCCTGGGGTCTGGTCCACGAAACTGGTGATCAACCAGTTCAGGTTCTGTGCCGCCTGGCTCATCGGACTCAACTAACGCTCCTGGTGCTTGGGGCCGAAGCCCTGGCCGTTCGTGTCAGTTCCCGCAGTGCGTCCCTGCTGGACACCGCGCCGCAGATTGCTCAGGCGGCCACGGACGTCCTCGGGTGCACGGGAGACCATCGGTCCGCCCTGCGGAGTCTGCTGTGCGGTACCCGGGACCAGGTTGGCCTTGGGGACCCGTCGGGGCAGGCCGGAGGGGGTGACCCCGCCCGCCTTGGGCTTGCGGGCCTGTTCGGCCCGCTGCCAGTTGTCGTCGTTCGTGGAGCGCCACTCCGACTCCCCGTCCGACGCGGGTACGGAGGGCGCCGGCTGCGCCGGGAAGCCGTCCGCCGACTGGGGCTCCGGCTGCGCCGGGGCCGCCTGTCCGGACTGCTGCCATCCGCGGTCGCGGCGCGGCAGCCCCGCGTCGGTCACCGAGGACTGCAGCGGGCCGGTGGCCGGAGCCGGTCGGTCGAAGCCTACGCGCTCCGGGGCTTCGAAGGGGGTGGCTGTGGCGGAATCGGCCGTCGCCTGGGCCGGGAAACCCTGCGGCTGGGCCGTCTGCGGCAGTTCGCCGCCCGGCGTCGCCGTCCACTGTTCCTGGGCGTACCCGTTCTGCTGCTGCCAGTCGTCCTGGGCGTAGCCGTTCTGCGCAGCGGCGTACCCCTGCTCGGCGTAGCCGCCTTCGGTGTACACCGGCTCCTGGAACCCGGGCTGCGCGTCGTAGCCGTGCTGCTCCTGGAACGGCTGGCCCTGCGGCTCCTGGTAGCCCTGCTGGTCGAAGCCGTTCGCCGGGAAGCCGTTGTCCTGGAAGCCGTTGTCCTGGAACGCGGCCTCGGCGCCGGTCTCCTGGTAGCCCGGTTCCCGGGCGTCGCCCTCGAACGGCAGCTGCTCCGGGGCACGGTCGCCGGCCGCGGCCTCGAGCTGGGCACGGCGCTGGTCACGCATGAGCGAGCGGCCGACCGGGTCGAGCGAGCGGGTGTCGGCCGGGGCCTCGGCGCGCTCGTAGCGCGAGTCGTCGAAGCCGAGCTCCGCGGCGGTCGGTCCGTAGGCGGCGAACTGCGGGGTCTCGAGCTCCGGCACGATCCGGGACACGGTGAAGTCGTCCTCCAGCGGCATCTCCTCGCCGCCGCCACCGTGGGTGATCGGCTCGGGGAGCATGACCAGCGAGGTGGTGCCGGCCTGCTCGCCGGACGGGCGCAGCTGGACGCGGATGCCGTGCCGGTCGGCGAGGCGGCCGACCACGAACAGGCCCATGCGCTTGGAGATCGACGCGTCGACGGTCGGCGGTTCGGCCAGCTTGTGGTTGATGTCCGCGAAGTCCTCGGCGGTGAGGCCGATGCCCTTGTCGTGGATCTCGACCATGACGCGGCCGTCGGGAAGCCGGGTCGCGGTGACCCGCACCTTGGTCTGGGGCGAGGAGAACGTGGTGGCGTTCTCCAGCAGCTCGGCCAGCAGGTGCACGAGGTCGGTGACGGCGGTGCCGTGGATCTCGGTCTCGGGGATGCCGACCAGTTCGATGCGCTCGTACGCCTCCACCTCGGAGGCCGCGGCGCGGAGCACGTCGACCAGCGGGACCGGCTGGTTCCAGCGGCGGCCGGGCTCCTCGCCGGCGAGGACCAGGAGGTTCTCGCCGTTGCGGCGCATGCGGGTCGCCAGGTGGTCCAGCTTGAAGAGATTCTCCAGCTGGTCCGGGTCCGCCTCGTTGTTCTCCAGGTCCGTGATCAGCGTCAGCTGGCGCTGGATGAGGCCCTGGTTGCGGCGGGAGAGGTTGGTGAAGATCGCGTTGACGTTGCCACGGAGCAGGGCCTGCTCGGCGGCGAGCCGTACGGCCTCGCGGTGGATCTGGTCGAAGGCGCGGGCGACCTCGCCGATCTCGTCGTTCGAGGTGATCGGGATCGTCTGGACGCGGGTGTCGACCTTGCCCGGATCGGTGCGGGAGAGCTGGTCGACCAGGGCCGGCAGGCGCTGCTCGGCGACCTCGAAGGCCGCGGTGCGCAGCCGTCGCATGCTGTTGCTCATCGAACGGGCCACCATGGCGGCCACGATGAAGGCGATGATCAGCGCGACGAGCACGATGGCGGAGTTGACGATCGCTTCAATGCGGGCACTGTCGGCGATGTCGCTCGAGTCGTTGTACGCCTGGTTGGCCAGGTGCTGCTCGACGCTCTTGTAGGCGTCGAAGGCGAGGGTGGTCGCGCCGAACCAGCTCTCCGCGGTCACGCCCTGGGCCTTGAGCTGCTCGGTGCTCTGACCGGAGGCGATCAGCTTGATCATGTTCTCCAGGCTCGGCGGAGCCTTGAAGGGCTGGCCGGCCTGCTTGGCCGCCTGGGCGGCCTGGGCGACCTGCTCCTTGCCCTTCTCCAGGGCCGCGTCCTGCGCGTCCAGCAGTCGCTGGTAGTCCGCGTCGGTGCCACCGCCCCGGTACTCCTCCAGAGCGACCTGCTGGAGGTAGGCGTACGAGGTGAAGGCGGTCAGCTGGAGCTTCAGCTCGCCGTCGACGAGCTTGTCGCGGTCCTCGACGAGCAGGTGGGTGCCGATGGAGCGGGTCAGCGACTCGGCGGCCTTGGTCAGTTCGAGCGCGTAGAGGGTGCGGCCGTAGGAGGCGATGCTGTTGGTGCCGAAGCCCAGCTCGTTCGCGAGCTCCATCAGCGGGTGCTGGACCTCGACGTACTTCTCCTCGGTCTGCACGCCCGGGAGCTGCCGGGTGAAGGCCGTGTCACGCAGCTTCGCCAGGACCTTCTCGCCCTCGCGGATGTTCGCCACGCGGCGCTGCAGCCGGTCGCTCACGGGCAGCTCGGCGACGGCGGCGTCGAACTTCGCGGCCGCCTGGTCGGTGGCCGCGCGGGTCGCGACGACGTCCTTGTTCTCGGTGTCGCCGGCCAGCAGGGGAACAACGCTGAGGTCACGTTCGTTCAGCACGGCGTTGGCGTAGTCCACTGCGGCGCGCACGGCGTTGGCGGTCCGCACCGCGTCGTCGGCGTCCTGCCAGGTCTGCACCGAGCTCTGCACCCGGAAGCCGCCGAAGACCAGGGCGACCATCACCGGGATGAGGAGGATGACGTTCAGACGGGTGGCCACCCGCCAGTTGCGCATGGCGAAGCGGCTGCCCGGGCTCGTCACCGGCTCGGGCGCGGTGGCCGCCTCGGGGGCAGCGGCCTGGGCCGTGCCGTATCGCGCAGGCGGGGTGAAATTGCCACGCGGGTGGTCCGCGGGACCCGGCTCTGCTCGCCTCGTGTTCCTCACTCGACCAACAACCTCTCGGCGACGGCGCGGGCGGCGCCGTTCCTACTCTCGGGTTTCGATGAATTCCAGCACGTCATGGGGGTGCTCCACAAACGTCCGGCGAGGACTGCGAAGCCATGATCACGCGCCGGTTAAAACGGGCATAAGCGTAAAGCGGTGGCAATTCACTGGGTAGATGTATGCGCAGTGAAGCCGACTGGGCGCGGGCGGTGTTCGGGTTGTTCCGATTCGCGGTCGAAACGTTATGAACAGAAGGACCGGCCATGTCAAAAGACACAGCCGGTCCATACGCGAAGTGGCAAGCTGGAATGCTTACTTGAGACGAGCGAGCAGCGCGTGTTCGACGAGCGTGATCAGCGCGCTCTTCGCCTCGGCGCGGTGCCGGGCGTCCGTGATGATGATGGGGGCGTCCGGGCCGATCTGCAGCGCTTCCCGGACCTCGTCGGGCGTGTACGGCTGGTGGCCGTCGAAGCCGTTGAGGGCGATGACGAACGGCAGACCGCTGTTCTCGAAGTAGTCGACGGCCGGGAAGCAGTCGGCCAGCCGGCGGGTGTCGACCAGGACGACGGCGCCGATGGCACCGCGGACCAGGTCGTCCCACATGAACCAGAAGCGGTCCTGGCCCGGCGTACCGAACAGGTACAGGATCAGGTCGTCGTCGAGCGTGATACGACCGAAGTCCATCGCCACGGTCGTCGTGGTCTTGTCGGCCACGTGCGTCAGATCGTCCACGCCCGCGGATGCCGAGGTCATCACGGCCTCCGTACGGAGCGGGTTGATCTCCGAGACCGCCCCGACGAACGTGGTCTTGCCCACGCCGAAGCCACCCGCCACCACGATCTTCGCCGAGGTGGTGGACCGGGCCGCGGGCGGCGCACCGTACGCCGCCTGCTGCCCCGGCCTAGAGCTTGCGAAGTCCACTGAGCACCCTTTCGAGCAGTGTCACATCAGGCTGTCCGCCGGCCTCGCCGCTGCTCGGCTGGTGGATGGCGACCATACCGGCCTCAGCCAGGTCGGCCACCAGAATCCGGGCCACCCCCAGCGGGATCCCCAGCAGTGCGGAGATCTCGGCGACCGACTTGATCTCCATGCACAGGTGGCAGATGCGCTGGTGTTCGGGGAGCAGCCCCTGGTAGGCACTCGGGTCCGCGGAGGTGCTGACCAGTGCCTCGATGGCGAGCTGGTAGCGCGGCCGGGTGCGACCACCGGTCATGGCGTACGGCCGCACCAGCGGCTGGTCGCCTTCGCCCCCGTACGGCGCATGGTGGGGCGCGCCGTACGGGCCGGGCGAGGCGGGCGGCGGGGTCATGAATGGTCCTCCGGGTAAGAGCGGACGCGTGTCGCGAGTAGTCATGGGGCGTGCATTCGGCCGGGCTCCGGGGAGGAGCTCAGCCCATCAGGCTGCCTTGGAGTTCTGCGCGCAGGTCGGGGGTGAGAACGGCGCCCGCTCGGTCGACGAGCAGGGCCATCTCGTAGCCCACGAGGCCGATGTCGCACTCGGGGTGCGCCAGTACGGCCAGCGAGGATCCGTCCGAGACCGACATCAGGAGGAGGAAGCCGCGCTCCATCTCCACGACGGTCTGGTTGACGCTGCCGCCCTCGAAGATGCGGGACGCGCCCGCGGTCAGCGAGGTGAGGCCGGAGGCGACGGCCGCCAACTGGTCGGCGCGGTCACGGGGGAAACCCTCGGACATGGCCAGCAGCAGGCCGTCGGCGGATACCACCACGGTGTGGGACACCCCGGGGGTGTTGTCCACGAAGTTGGTGATCAACCAGTTCAGATTCTGTGCCGCCTGGCTCATCTGACTCAACTAACGCTCCTGCTGGTGAGTGGTGCCAAAGCCGCGGCCGTCGGTCGTTCCCGTACCGGCCTGGCGACCCTGCTGGATACCGCGACGGAGGTTGGTCAGGCGTCCGCGCACGTCGTCGGGGGCCCGGGAAACCTGCGGACCGCCCTGTGGGGCTTGTTGGGGAGCACCGGCTCCCGGGACGAGGTTGGCCTTGGGGACCCGCCGCGGCAGCCCGGAGGGGGTGACCCCGCCCGCGGACGGCTGGCGGACCTGGCCCGCGCGCTCCCACACCTCGTCGTTCGGCGAGGACCGCCACGCCGCCGAGTCGCGCCGCGGGGGCTGCGAGGGCTGCGGCGGGTGCGCAGGCTGCGAAGGCGGCGCCGCGTGCTCGGCGCGGGCCCGCTGCGGCTGTTGCGGGTGCTGCTGCGGGGCGGGCTGCTGCGGGCGCTGCGGCGGCCGGGTGGGCGCTGCGGCGCCCGGGCCGTTGCCGTTCTGCTGCGGGCCGACCGGGCCCCGCTCGACGTGCACCTGCTGCATGCGCTCGGCGCGACCGGTGCGGAACCAGTCCGACTCGAGCGAGTCGAAGATCGGGCTCGGCTCGTCGTGGCGAACGGGGGCCGGAGGCAGCGCCATCGGCTCGTTGACGGCCGGCAGCGGCTGCCGGTCGGCCTGCGGGGCCGCGGGACGCTGCTGATGGGCGGCGCCGGGTCCCTGGGCGTACCCGCCGGAGTGGCGCGGTCCCTGGGGCGCCGCCGGGGCGGCCGGCGGGGTCTGCGGCGCCTGCTGCACGTGGGGTGCCGCGGGGCGCTGGAAGACATCGCTGCGGGTGAACTGGCCCTGCTGCTGCTGCGGGGCCTGGCCACCGTGCTGCGGCATCTGGGGCATCTGCTGGGGCTGGCCGCCGTGCTGCGGCATCTGCGGTATCTGCTGGGTCTGGGGGCCGCCGTACGCCGGTGCGGTGTGCGGCATGGCGTTGAAGTCCGGGCGCTCGAACTGCGCCGTGGACTCCAGGTCCTCGTGACCGCGCGGCATGTCGGCCTCGGGGCCGTGGGCCGCGCCCATCGGCTGCGGCGCCGCCGGACGCTGCGGGGGAGCGGCCGGTCGCTGCGGCTGCTGCTGCTGCTGCGGCCTGCCCTGGCCACCGGGGACCTGCTCGTTGGCCCAGCTCGGGCCCGAGCGCTGCGGCCCGGGCGCCGCCGGAGCACCGGGGCCGGCCGGACGGCCGCCCTGCGGGCCCATGCCGGGACCGGAGTTGAGGGCCGGACGCGACGCGGAACCGGACACCTGGCCGCGCTGCCCACCGCGGTGCATGCCGGCGAGGCCGGTACCGCCGCCGCCACCCATGGCCGGCGCGGGAGTGCCCGGAGCCGCGGCGGGGGCACCGCCCGGCTGCTGACCGCGGTTGCCCGCGCCGGGCTGGGGCTTGGCGCCACCCTGGGTGACGTCCACCGGCAGCATGACGAGCGCGGTGGTGCCGCCCGAGTCGGACGGACGGAGCTGGATCCGGATGCCGTGCCGCAGGGACAGGCGGCCGACCACGAACAGACCCATGCGGCGGGAGACGGAGACGTCCACCGTCGGCGGATTGGCGAGCCGCTCGTTGATGTCGGCGAGGTCCTCCGGGGACAGACCGATGCCGGTGTCGTGGATCTCGATCAGCACGCGGCCGTCGGGCAGCGCGTGACCAGTGACCCGCACCTTGGTCTGCGGGGAGGAGAACGAGGTCGCGTTCTCCAGCAGCTCTGCGAGCAGGTGGACGAGGTCGTTGACGACGCGGCCGGTGACCTCGACCGCCGGCACCGAGGTGAGCTCGATGCGCTCGTACTGCTCCACCTCGGATGCGGCGGCGCGGAGGACGTCGACCAGCGGGACCGGGCGGGTCCAGCGGCGGCCGGGCTCCTCGCCCGCGAGGACGAGGAGGTTTTCGCCGTTCCGGCGCATACGGGTCGCGAGGTGGTCGAGCTTGAAGAGGTTGGACAGCTGGTCCGGGTCGGCCTCGCGGGACTCCAGTTCGGAGATCAGGCTCAGCTGACGCTGGATCAGGCCCTGGCTGCGGCGCGAGAGGTTGGTGAACATCGCGTTGACGTTCCCTCGCAGCAGCGCCTGCTCGGCGGCGAGTCGGACCGCCTCGCGGTGGACCTCGTCGAACGCGCGGGCCACCTGGCCGATTTCGTCGCGGGTGTGGATGCCGATCGACTCGACCGAGGTGTCGACGTCCTGCGGGTCGGACTCGGAGAGCTGCTTGACCAGCTCGGGCAGTCGCTTCTGGGCGACTTCCTGGGCGGTGTCCTGCAGCCGGCGCAGCGAGCGGACCATGGACCGGGCGACGACGAAGGCGCCGACGACCGAGATGCCGAGCACGAGGAGGATCAGCGCACCGCTGATGATCGCCTCTTGCTGGGCCTCGTCGCGCAGCGTCAGGGCCTTCTGCTGCATCTGCTGCAGCAGGGTCTGCTCGATCTGGCCCATGAGCTGGATCTTGGTCTTCGCGTCGTCGTCCCAGTCCAGGTACTTGCCCTGGAAGTTCTGGATGCTCGACTCGGAGGCCGCGATGCGGTCGGCCTGCTCACCGACCTTGTTGACGATGTCGTTGCCGCCGTTGAGGCCCTTGAGGAGCTCCTCGGCGTTCGTCCGGCCGTAGATCTGGCTGAACTGCTTGAGTTCCGTGCCCTCGGAGCGGTGGACGCCCTGCAGGTAGCGGAAGTCGTTGGAGCTGAGGGTCTGGTTGTCGGCCAGGGCGGCGCTGATGATGGCCCGCTGCATGGAGTCGTACTCCTTGGCGGACGAGAACGCCGCCAGCGCGCGGGTGCTGGAGATCATGTCCGAGTTACCGGTCGCCTCGGCCATCTCCTGGGAGAGGTCGATGAGCGAGCGGATGAGCTCGTCGTACTCGCTGACCGTCTGCGCGATGTAACCGGGCTGGTCGTACGCACGCTCGCGGATGGCCTGCAGGGTGCCGAGCTGGCGGCTGATCGAGGTCAGCGAGGCGTTGACGCCCGTGAGGTCCGGGGAGACCTCGTTGGCGGCGCTGACGAACGCCGTGCGCGCCAGCTTGGTCTTCGCCTGCGCGGCCACGATGTTGTCGTCGCCATCGTCGCGGGGCGTGCTGGACAGCGGGCCGGCCGAGACGTCTCGCTCCTCCTGGAGCGCGGCGGCGAGCTTGGTCGCCTGCTCCGTGAGGTCGGTCAGCGAGGTCATGGCCTCCAGCTGCTGCACGTTCTCCAGCGAGCTCTGGATGCGGAGCGCACCCAGGGTGGTCGCGGCGACCACCGGCAGCGCGAGCAGCGACACCAGACGAGTGCTGATGCGCCAGTTGCGCATGGCTATTCGGGAGCCGTGCTTCGGGCCGGTGCGCACACCGCTTCCCGGCGTGGCGCTGCTCTGTGCGCCCGCGGTTCCGGCGTCTGCGGTTTCATCCCGGCGGGCGGGACCGTGATCGGTCCCACCGCGCTGTTCCGGGTCGCCCGCAGCGCCGCCATCCCTCTTGAAACGTCCCTGCACTAGCGTCGCAACCTCTGGACCAGGCGTCCCCCGCACGGGCGGCAGGACGGTGTCGAGTCTTCGGAGTCCCGCCCTCCCCGGCGGATACCCATTGGCCGCCGCCGCTCGGCGATCGCACGCTCCCCCCTGCGCGCCGGCATCTGTTGATACGGCGGTCCGGGGAATTCCAGCACAGTGCCGCACGTCCAACAAGGGCCGACAGGTTTCGAGTGGAATACGTGACTCAGTGCGTCCGGTGGATCACACGGTGTCGGTGGCCTTTCGGGTGTCTCCCGGCAATCCGGGCTTTCTCCAGGGGTGTTGGGGCCCGCCGGCCGGTGCCCGGCTGCTGCCAACCGGGGGTGAAGAGTCCGGATGGGCCGTGATGTCGGTTTCGCTGGTATCGGGCGGCCGACCGATTCGCCCTGCTTGTCCCCGCGTTCGTGAGCAAAATCACAGACCGTCAGTTGTATTGGTCATCCAGATCGGGGAATGGGCGCCGATAGATTGACGTTTGACACAGCCGTGTACTACGTCAACCGCGCCTGCCCGGGCGCCCGGTAACAACACGAGGTTCTGACCGGCCCATGAAGACGACCATGATCATGCGACCCATAGCCAACCCGCGCCGCACCACCCTCGCGCACCTGGCGGACGCCGAGGACACGCGGACCGCAGAGGTCGCTCCGGCCGTCGAGGACGCGGAAGCCGTCGTGCTGCCCCGGCAGACCGCCAACCCCCGCCGCACCGTCCTGACGGAGCTGCCGACCGCCTGAGGCGCGGCTCGGCGGGCGGGTCCGGGAGCCACCCCCGGGATAACCTGGAGCGTCAGTCTCCGGCCAGTGAGGTGAGCTGCTTCCCGTGCGCATCGCCAGGTTCTCCATCGACGGCAATGTCGCCTTCGGCGTCGTCGAGGGCGACGAGTCCGTCCCGGACGGACTCGTCCTCGACATCATCAAGGGCATCCCGTTCGCCGAGTACGAGCGCTCCGGCACGAAGGTGCCGCTGAGCAAGGTCCGGCTGCTGCCGCCCGTGCTCCCCAGCAAGGTCGTCGCGATCGGGCGGAACTACGCCGAACACGCCGCCGAGCTGGGCAACGAGGTGCCGGAGGTCCCGGTCGCCTTCTTCAAGCCGTCCACCTCGGTGATCGGCCCGGGCGACCCCATCGTCTACCCCTCCTTCTCGCAGGAGGTGCACCACGAGGCCGAGCTCGCCGTCGTCATCGGCCGGATGTGCCGCGAGGTCCCGCGCGAGCGCGTCGCCGAGGTCGTCCTCGGGTACACCTGCGCCAACGACGTCACCGCGCGGGACGCCCAGAAGGCCGAGAAGCAGTGGGCGCGCGCCAAGGGCTTCGACTCCTCGTGCCCCATCGGCCCCTGGATCGAGACGGACCTCGACCTCGCCGCCGCCAACGACCTCGCCGTCACCGCCACTGTCAACGGCGAGCCGCGCCAGTCCGGCCGCACGAGCCAGATGATCCGCTCCATCGAGGACCTGATCGTGCACATCACCGAGGCCATGACGCTGCTCCCGGGCGACGTCGTCCTCACCGGCACCCCGGCGGGGGTCGGACCGCTCCACGTCGGCGACGAGGTCGCCGTCACCATCGAAGGCATCGGCACTCTCACCAACAAGGTGATCAAGCGTGACTAGCGCAGCACCCGTACGCGTACGTTTCTGCCCCTCGCCGACCGGCAACCCCCACGTGGGCCTGGTCCGCACCGCCCTGTTCAACTGGGCGTTCGCCCGCCATCACCAGGGCACCCTGGTCTTCCGGATCGAGGACACCGACGCCGCCCGCGACTCCGAGGAGTCGTACCAGCAGCTGCTGGAGGCCATGCGCTGGCTCGGCTTCGACTGGGACGAGGGCCCCGAGGTCGGCGGCCCGCACGCGCCCTACCGGCAGTCGCAGCGCATGGACGTCTACAAGGACGTCGCCGCGAAGCTGCTCGGGTCCGGTCACGCGTACAAGTGCTACTGCACCACCGAGGAGCTCGACGAGCGCCGGGAGGCCGCCCGCGCCGCCGGCCGCCCCTCCGGCTACGACGGCCACTGCCGCGACCTCACCGCCGAGCAGGTCGACGCGTACGAGCGCGAGGGCCGCGAGCCCATCGTCCGCTTCCGCATGCCCGACGAGACGATCACCTTCACCGACCTCGTCCGCGGCGAGCTGACCTTCACCCCGGACAACGTGCCCGACTACGGCATCGTCCGGGCCAACGGCGCCCCGCTGTACACGCTGGTCAACCCGGTCGACGACGCGTTGATGGAGATCACGCACGTGCTGCGCGGCGAGGACCTGCTGTCCTCCACCCCGCGCCAGATCGCGCTCTACCGCGCGCTCGCCGAGATCGGCGTCGGCAACGGCACGACCCCGCACTTCGGCCACCTGCCGTACGTCATGGGCGAGGGCAACAAGAAGCTCTCCAAGCGCGACCCGCAGTCCTCCCTCAACCTCTACCGGGAGCGCGGCTTCCTCCCCGAGGGCCTGCTGAACTACCTGTCGCTGCTGGGCTGGTCGCTCTCCGCCGACCGCGACGTCTTCACCGTCGAGGAGATGGTTGCCGCCTTCGACATCGACGCGGTCAACGCCAACCCGGCGCGCTTCGACCTCAAGAAGGCCGAGGCGATCAACGCCGACCACATCCGCCTGCTGGACGTGAAGGCGTTCGCCGAGGCCTGCGGCCCGTGGCTGAAGGCCCCGTTCGCCCCCTGGGCGCCCGAGGCGTTCGACCAGGCCGCCTTCGAGGCGATCGCGCCGCACGCGCAGACCCGTCTGACCGTGCTCTCCGACATCACCGACAACGTCGACTTCCTCTTCCTCGACACGCCGGTGGAGGACGAGGCGTCCTGGCAGAAGGCGATGAAGGACGCGGCTGCCGCCTCGGCGCTGCTCACCACCGCCCGGGAGAACCTGGCGGCCGCGGACTGGAACGCCGAGGCCCTGAAGGACGCCGTCCTCACCGCCGGTGAGACCCACGGCCTCAAGCTCGGCAAGGCCCAGGCGCCGGTCCGGGTCGCCGTCACCGGCCGCACCGTCGGGCTGCCGCTCTTCGAGTCCCTCGAAGTGCTCGGCCGCGAGCGCACCCTGGCCCGCGTCGACGCCGCCCTGGCGAAGCTGGCCGGCTGACCGCGGTACGCCGATCCGCCCCGGGCCCTTGACCAGGAGCCCGGGGCGGCACGCTTCCCGGACCACGCCATGCGCCGCAGGACCAGGCCCCCGATCCCCCCGCTGCCCCAGCGCCGCGGGGTCGACCCCGTGCGCGTGCGGCTGCCCGGCACCGGGACCTGGGCGACGGTCCGCGACCACCTGGTGGACCGGCTCGGCGCCGCGGTCTCCCCGGAGCGGCTGGACGCCATGTTCGCGGCGGGGGAGGTGCACGGCGCCGAGGGCCCGCTCGCCCGCGACGCCGCCTACCGTCCGGGCGGCCACGTCTGGTTCCACCGGGAGCTGCCGGACGAGGTCCCGGTGCCCTTCGACATCGAGGTGCTCCACCGGGACGACCGGCTGCTCGTCGTCGACAAGCCGCACTTCCTCGCCACCATGCCGCGCGGCGGCCACGTCGTGGAGACGGCGCTCACCCGGCTGCGCCACGACCTCGCGCTGCCCGAGCTGAGCCCGGCCCACCGCCTCGACCGGCTCACGGCGGGCGTGGTGATGTTCGTGATCCGCCCCGAGTTGCGCGGCGCCTACCAGACGATCTTCCGGGACCGGCTGGCCCGCAAGGAGTACGAGGCGGTGGCCCGGCACGACCCCGCCCTGGCGCTGCCGCGCACGGTGGAGAGCCGGATCGTCAAGGAGCGCGGGCAGATGGCGGCCCGGGAGGTCCCCGGCGAACCCAACGCCCGCAGCCACGTGGAACTGCTGGACCACCGCGACGGGCTGGCCCGCTACCGGCTCCGCCCGGAGACCGGCCGTACCCACCAGCTGCGGGTGCACATGAACGCCCTGGGGGTGCCGATCCTCGGCGACCCCGTCTACCCGCACGTCCTGCCGCCCGCGGCGCCCGGTGACTTCTCCCGCCCGCTGCGGCTGCTGGCCCGGGTGCTGGAGTTCGACGACCCCGTGACGGGCGAGCGGCACCGTTTCGAGAGCGGCCGGACGCTGTTCACCCGGTGTCCGCCGCGCGCCGGTACCCCGGACGGAGCACAGGGCTAGAGTCGGCATATGCCGATCCGCGCCGTGCTCTGGGACATCGACGACACGATCTTCGACTACTCGGGCGCCGAGCGGACCGGAGCGCTGCGTCACCTGGAGGCCGAGGGCCTGCTCGGCGCGTTCGGCGGCGAGGAGCGGGCGCTGCGCACGTGGCGCGAGGTCATGGAGACGCACTACACGCGCTTCCTCACCGGCGAGCTGACCTTCACCGAGCACCGCAGGGAGCGGGTCAGGGCCTTGCTGGGGCCGGCCGTCGGCGACGCCGCGGCCGACGCCTGGTTCGCGGCCTACTACGTCCATTTCGAGGCCGCCTGGGCGGTCTTCCCCGACGTCGTACCGGCCCTGGAGGCGCTCACCCCCGGCTACCGGCACGGCCTGCTGTCCAACTCCGGCACCGCCCACCAGGAGCGCAAGCTGACCCGGCTGGGCCTGCGCGACCGGTTCGAGTGCCTGGTGTGCTCGCAGGAACTGGGGCACGCCAAGCCCGCGCCGGAGGCCTTCCTGGGAGCGTGCCAGGCGCTGGGACTGCCGCCGGCGGAGGTCGCCTACGTCGGCGACAAGGCCGACACCGACGCGCGCGGCGCGGACGCGGCGGGCCTGTACGGGGTGTGGCTGGACCGTACGGGTTCCGTCACCGCGCCGGACCTGCGGCGGATCACGGGGCTCGCGGAGCTGCCCGCACTTCTGGCGGCGGATACTCGTTTTGGAGCCCCGTCACCGATCGGGTAATGTTCTTCCTGCGCCGCCCGGGCGGGCCGAAAGGCCAGCGCGGGAAGCGCGGCCAAACAAAACCCCCCACGGGGGGTTGAGTTTTGGTGGGGTATGGTGTAATTGGCAGCACGACTGATTCTGGTTCAGTTAGTCTAGGTTCGAGTCCTGGTACCCCAGCGCAGATCTTCTGCAAAGCCCCCGTTGTGTAGCGGCCTAGCACGCTGCCCTCTCAAGGCAGTAGCGCCGGTTCGAATCCGGTCGGGGGTACTGATCTCTCTGGTAGGGATCGCTAGGGCCCCCGTTGTGTAGCGGCCTAGCACGCCGCCCTCTCAAGGCGGTAGCGCCGGTTCGAATCCGGTCGGGGGTACTTGACACACCATGGGGTATGGTGTAATTGGCAGCACGAGTGATTCTGGTTCATTTAGTCTAGGTTCGAGTCCTGGTACCCCAGCACATTTCCACAAGACTTGCCCCCGTTGTGTAGCGGCCTAGCACGCCGCCCTCTCAAGGCGGTAGCGCCGGTTCGAATCCGGTCGGGGGTACATCGAGGAGAGGCCCCCCGCTTCGGCGGGGGGCCTCTCCTGTTTCCCCGTCCGCGCCCGTTCCCGGCGGCCCGCCTCACCCAACTCCGAAGCGGCGGCGGGACTCCTCGGCCTCGGCGAGCCGGCGCAGGCTCAGCAGCACGGGCTCGTAGAGCACCGTGAGCGTCACGGCGGCGGCCGCCTGTTCCAGCGGGGTGTCGTACATCTCGACCAGATCCAGGTCGTGGACGGCCTGTTGGGCGGCAAGGCGCGCGTAGGGCGCCAAGTGCCGTGCGCTGCTGGGGTATCCGAGGCGGGTCAGGGCGGCGACCGCCGTGACGAGCATCCGGTAGGCGGGGGAGGGGCCGTGCTCCTCGCTGCCGTACCGCCAGCCCAGTTCGGCCATCAGCCCGTCCACCTCGCGGCGGGCGGTCCCCGTCGCCGGGTCGTCCTCGTCGGGCTCCGGGCCGTGCGGCAGGACGAAGGTGGCGGCGCCGAGCCGCAGGTGCTGGTTGAGCGACTCGTCCTCCACCGCGGCGAGTACCTCCCGCGCGGTGGCCACCGGCACCTTGCCGATCTGGATCAGCGCCCGGACGAACCGCAGCCGGCGCAGGTGCTCCTCCCCGTACTCGGCCTGCGTGGCCGTGACGCGACGGCCGGGCGGGAGCAGCCCTTCGCGCAGGTAGTACTTGATCGTGGCCGTCGCCACGCCGCTGCGTTCACTCAGCTCGGCCAGTCGCATTCCCTTGCGCCCTCCATTGGATAGTGGCACTATCCAAGCATGGATAGTGCCACTATCCAAGACGACCGACAGGGGTTCCTCATGTCCGCGCAGGTGATTCCGGGCCGCAACACCGCCGCCGCCGAGGGCGGCATCGTCGTGTTCCTCATCGGGATGCGGATCAACCGCTTCCGGTCCCTGGGCAGCTGGCTCCCGGTGTTCCGGGCCATGCCGCGGATGCTGCGGGAGCTGTCGCAGGACGACGGAAGCGGGTTCCTCGGGTACCAGCTGCTGTTCGGCGGGCCCCGCGTGATCTACGTCGTCCAGTACTGGAAGTCCACGGAGCAGCTCTTCGCCTACGCTTCCCAGCAGGACAAGCAGCACCGGCCCGCGTGGGCGGCGTTCAACCGTCGCGCGCGGGCCGGTAAGGGCAGGGTGGGCTTCTGGCACGAGACGTACGCCGTGCCGGCGGGCGGCTACGAGTCCGTGTACGTCGACATGCCCGCCTTCGGGCTGGGCGCCGCGACCGGGGTCGTCCCGGTGGGCCGCCGCGGCGAGACCGCGGCCCAGCGGCTGACGGCGGGCGAGGGGCGGGCGGCCTGAGGCCGGCGGCCCGGCTCAGCCGCTGCGGCGCAGGGACTCGGACAGGCGGGCGGCGGCGTCGACGACGGACTGCGCGTGCATGCGCCCGGGGTGCCGGGTGAGCCGCTCGATCGGGCCGGAGACGGAGACCGCCGCCACGACGCGGTTGGACGGGCCGCGCACCGGGGCCGAGACGGACGCCACGCCCGGTTCGCGCTCGCCGATCGACTGGGCCCAGCCGCGGCGCCGTACGCCGGACAGTGCGGTGGCGGTGAAGCGGGCCCCCTGCAGCCCGCGGTGGAGCCGCTCCGGCTCCTCCCACGCGAGCAGGACCTGGGCGGCGGAGCCGGCCTTCATCGGCAGCGTGGAGCCGACCGGGACGGTGTCCCGCAGTCCGGACAGCCGCTCGGCGGCGGCCACGCAGATGCGCATGTCGCCCTGGCGACGGTAGAGCTGGGCGCTCTCGCCGGTCATGTCCCGCAGATGCGTGAGCACCGGCCCGGCCGTGGCCAGCAGGCGGTCCTCGCCCGCCGCGGCGGCCAGTTCGGACAGCCGGGGACCGAGGATGAAGCGCCCCTGCATGTCGCGCGCCACCATCCGGTGGTGCTCCAGGGCGACGGCGAGACGGTGCGCGGTGGGGCGGGCGAGACCCGTGGCGCCCACGAGCCCGGCCAGGGTGGCCGGGCCGGACTCCAGTGCGCTGAGCACCAGAGCCGCCTTGTCGAGAACGCCGACGCCACTACTGTTGTCCATGCAACGATACTCCCGTCTCACTCTGTGAAACGCAAGTTCAATTTTCCGGCGGACGCGGCACGCTGGAATGCACAGGGCCGCTGCGGCCACTCCCCACAAGGGGGCGGACACGCAGGGCAACGACGAACAGGCCGGCAGAGCGGCCGGTCGGAGGGAATGCGATGGCACGGACACTCGCGGAAAAGGTCTGGGAGGATCACGTCGTACGGCGCGCCGAGGGCGAGCCCGACCTCCTCTTCATCGACCTGCACCTGCTCCACGAGGTCACCAGCCCGCAGGCCTTCGACGGTCTGCGGATGAACGGCCGCCCGGTGCGCCGGCTGGACCTCACCATCGCGACCGAGGACCACAACACCCCCACCCTCGACATCGACAAGCCGATCGCCGACCCGGTATCGCGCACGCAGCTGGAGACGCTGCGCAAGAACTGCGCCGAGTTCGGGGTGCGGCTGCACCCGCTGGGCGACGTCGAGCAGGGCGTGGTGCACGTCGTCGGCCCGCAGCTGGGCCTGACGCAGCCGGGCATGACGGTCGTCTGCGGTGACAGCCACACCTCCACCCACGGCGCCTTCGGCGCGCTGGCGTTCGGCATCGGCACCAGCCAGGTCGAGCACGTGCTGGCCACCCAGACCCTGCCGCTGGCCCCGTTCAGGACCATGGCGATCACCGTCGACGGCGAGCTGCCCGAGGGCGTCAGCGCCAAGGACCTGATCCTGGCGATCATCGCCAGGATCGGCACCGGCGGCGGTCAGGGCTACGTCATCGAGTACCGCGGCTCGGCCATCGAGAAGCTCTCGATGGAGGCCCGGATGACCATCTGCAACATGTCGATCGAGGCGGGCGCCCGGGCCGGCATGATCGCCCCCGACCGGACCACCTTCGACTACCTGCAGGGCCGTCCGCACGCCCCGCAGGGCGAGGACTGGGACGCGGCGGTCGCGTACTGGAGCACGCTCAGGACCGACGAGGACGCCGTCTTCGACCACGAGGTCGTCATCGACGCCGCCTCCCTGTCCCCGTTCGTCACCTGGGGCACCAACCCCGGCCAGGGCGCCCCGCTCAGCGCCTCCGTGCCGGACCCGGCCGGCTTCGAGGACCCCAGCGACCGCCTGGCCGCCGAGAAGGCCCTGGAGTACATGGCCCTGGAGCCCGGTACGCCGCTGCGCGAGGTGAAGGTCGACACCGTCTTCGTCGGCTCCTGCACCAACGGCCGCATCGAGGACCTGCGCTCCGCCGCCTCCGTCGTCAAGGGCCGCAAGATCGCCGACGGCGTGCGGATGCTGGTCGTGCCCGGCTCGGTCCGGGTCGCCCTGCAGGCCGTGGAGGAGGGCCTGGACAGGGTCTTCAAGGAGGCCGGCGCCGAGTGGCGGCACGCGGGCTGCTCGATGTGCCTGGGCATGAACCCCGACCAACTGGCCCCCGGTGAGCGCTCCGCGTCCACCTCCAACCGCAACTTCGAGGGACGGCAGGGCAAGGGCGGCCGCACCCACCTGGTGTCGCCGCAGGTCGCGGCCGCGACCGCGGTCACCGGCCACCTCTCGTCCCCCGCCGATCTGCCCGGCGCAGCCGTCCTGGAGGCCTGAGAACGATGGAAGCTTTCACCACGCACACCGGCCGCGCCGTCCCGCTGCGCCGCAGCAACGCCGACACGGACCAGATCATCCCGGCCCACTGGCTGAAGAAGGTCACCCGCAACGGCTTCGAGGACGGCCTGTTCGAGGCCTGGCGCAAGGACCCCGAGTTCGTCCTCAACCGGCCCGAGCGCCAGGGGGCGACCGTCCTGGTCGCGGGCCCGGACTTCGGCACCGGCTCCTCCCGCGAGCACGCGGTGTGGGCCCTGCAGAACTACGGTTTCAAGGCGGTCATCTCCGCGCGCTTCGCCGACATTTTCCGCGGCAACTCGTTGAAGAACGGCCTGCTCACCGTGATCCTGCCGCAGGAGACGGTCGAGGAGCTCTGGAAGCTGACCGAGTCCGACCCGACGGCCGAGATCACCGTCGACCTGGAGGCCCGCGAGGTCCGCGCCGAGGGGATCACCGCCCCCTTCGAACTGGACGACAACGCCCGCTGGCGGCTGCTCAACGGCCTGGACGACATCAGCCTCACCCTGCAGAACGAGGCCGACATCACCGCCTACGAGGCCAAGCGCCCCTCCTTCAAGCCGCAGACCCTGCAGGTCTGAGCGGTCCGGCGGCCCCCGCGGCCGCCGCCGGCCCACCTCCGCAGCGCCCCCCGCCCCCACCGGGCGGGGGGCGCTGCGGCGTGTTCGGCTCCACACCTCGTGACAACTCACCGCAGATGACACAATCGGCACATGGAACACGATGGCCAACTCGAGCTGTACGGGTTCCTCGCTGCCAGGTTGAAGCAGGCCCACACCCGGGTGGCGGGTCTGCAAGTGCCGGAGGACGTCAGGATGCAGTTGACCCGGCGGCTGCTCGTCATCACCGCGGCCGCGAAGCACGATCTCGCAGGTGCGGCAAGGCGTCTGGAGGAACTGATGAAGGACCTCGACGAAGGCCGATTCCCCGATCAAAGGTCTTCCTGAGCCCCGAGTTCGTTGCGGCACAAGGGTGATTCGCCCGTTTCGTATTTGATTTGCGGTATATATCCGCCTAGCGTGCGAAAAAGCCCGAACTTCATCGCCGGGCAAGTTTCCGAAGGGGAAGACGTGAACAAGGCGCAGCTCGTTGAAGCGATTGCCGACAAGCTCGGCGGCCGTCAGCAGGCCGCGGACGCGGTCGACGCCGTCCTGGACGCGATCGTCCGCGCGACGGTGAGCGGGGACCGGGTCTCGGTCACCGGCTTCGGCTCGTTCGAGAAGGTGGAGCGTCCCGCCCGCTACGCCCGCAACCCCCAGACCGGGGAGCGGGTCCGGGTCAAGAAGACCTCCGTCCCGCGCTTCCGCGCCGGTCAGGGCTTCAAGGACCTGGTCAGCGGGTCGAAGAAGCTCCCCAAGGTCGGAGAGGTCTCCGTCAAGAAGGCGCCCAAGGGCAGCCTGAGCGGAGGCGTCACCGCCAAGGCCACCACCAAGAAGGCCGCCGCGAAGAAGACGACGGCGAAGAAGGCCACCGCTGCCAAGGCGGCCACGGCCAAGAAGACCACCGCCGCCAAGGCCACGGCCAAGAAGACCACCGCGGCCAAGGCGACGACGGCGAAGAAGGCGACCGCCAAGAAGACCACGGCGAAGAAGGCGACCGCCAAGAAGACGGCCCCGGCCAAGAAAGCGCCCGCCAAGTCGGCGGCCCGGAAGACCGCCACCAAGCGGACCGCGAAGCGGTAACGATTCCGCGGACCCGCACACGCCGACGGGCCGGGTACCCCTGACTCAGGGGCACCCGGCCCGTGCCGTCATGTCCTCAGGCCCCCGGGTCGGGGAAGGTCTGCAGCGTCACGAACACCACCCGGCGCCCGTCCCCGCTGCCCTCGGTGCGGATCCGCACCCGCTGACCGGGCCGCAGCAGCCGCAAGCCCCCGGCGTCGAACGCCGCCGCGTCGAACGGCAGCGGCGTCCCGTCGTCCAGCAGCACGCTGCCGGCGCGGGTCTCGGGGTCGTAGGTGTACGCGGTGGCCTGCATGGGCCCCAGCCTATCGGGCACCGCTTCCCGGGGCCGGTGCGCCCGCCGCCGGGCAACCGGCGGGCCCGGGCCCCGCGGGACCCTCCTGCGGAGCCGCCCGAAGTCCGGGCCGCAGCAGCGCCCGCGTGTACGGCCCGACCCCCAGCACCAGGGCGGCGGCCAGGTCCTCGCCCGTATCCACGTCCCGGCGCACGGAGTCCACGTCCGGCAGGACGATCTCGTGGGCGCCGGAAGCCCGGTGGCGGGCGCGTGAGGGCCCCCCGAAGGCCGGCGCGAGGGCGGTCCCGGCGGTGGCCGCAAGCAGCGTGGTGCCGATTCCGGCCGCGTCGGCCAGAAACGACCGTCCTGGGCGCCGGGCGGCCGCGCGGAGCACCGCTGCCAGTTCGGTGGGCCGCAAGGCCGGGAGATCGGCGTTCAGGGCCGCCACGGCCGCGGTGGGGTGGCGCCTGCGGACCACGTCGGCGCCGTGCCGCAGCGCGGCGTTGAGCCCGGCCGCCGGGGAGTCCGCCTGGACGCGCGCCCCGAGGGCCGACAGCGCGGCCCCGGCGAGCGGATCATCGGTGACGACCGTCACATTTCGTACCGCCTCGCAGGAGAGGGCGGCGGCCACGGTGTCCTGCGCGAAGGCCAGTGCCAGTCCGGGCCGCACGGGGCCGACGGCCTCCGCGAGGCGGCTCTTGGCGGCGGCCAGCGGCTTCAGCGGGACGACGAGCGACCATTCCACGGGTGGTGACACCGAACTATTGTGCTCGGGTCCCCCGGGCCCACCACCACCCTGCCCTCAACCCCCCTTCCCGGCGGCCCGCCTCCGGGTGCACGATCTCCCTGGTGCGTGCCCGGGCCTCCTGGCCTCGGTGCTTCCGCCGGGGAGCACCCCGAGGGCCTTTCGCCCTGGCGTTACGGTGGCCCTACCGGCGACACTTGTGCGGCCGCACCGGCCGTACGGTGCCGCCGACCACAGCAGGCCGCGGTCCGGTGATCCCGGGTCGGCGGCGGAACGAGGAGGAGTTCTGGTGTCCCGCCGCAGAATCGGCTTCTGGTACCGGCTCGCAGCCGTCATCGCCAAACCGCCGCTTGTCGTTCTCTTCAAGCGGGACTGGCGCGGAATGGATCACATTCCGGTCGAGGGCGGATTCATCACGGCGGTCAACCACAACTCGTACCTCGACCCGCTGTCGTACGCGCATTTCCAGTACAACAGCGGCCGGGTCCCCCGCTTCCTCGCGAAGGCGCCGCTGTTCAAGCCCGCCTTCGTCGGCGCGATCCTGCGCGGCACCGGCCAGATCCCCGTCTACCGGGAGAGCACCGACGCCGCCAACGCCTTCCGGGCCGCGGTGGACGCCATCAACTCCGGCGAGTGCGTCGCCTTCTACCCGGAGGGCACGCTGACCCGCGACCCCGAGATGTGGCCGATGGTGGGCAAGACGGGCGTCGCCCGGGTCGCGCTGATGACCAAGGCCCCCGTGATCCCGGTCGCCCAGTGGGGCGCCAACGAGGTCATGCCGCCGTACGCGAAGGAGAAGAAGCTGCGCCTCTTCCCGCGCAAGACGCTGCGGGTCGTCGCCGGGCCGCCGGTGGACCTGTCGGCCTTCTACGGACAGGAGGCCAGCGTCGAGGTGCTCAAGGACGCCACCGACACCATCATGGCCGCGGTCAGCGAGCTGCTGGGCGAACTGCGCGGTCAGACCCCGCCCGCCGAGCGCTTCGACCCGCGCAAGCAGAAGGGCAGCACCAAGTGACGACGCGCTGCGCGATCTACGGCACGGGCTCCTGGGGCACCGCCTTCGCGATGGTCCTCGCCGACGCGGGTGCCCAGGTCACCATGTGGGGCCGCCGCCCCGAGGTGATCGAGGCCGTCAACAGCACGCGCAGCAACCCGTACTACCTGCCCGGGACCGAGCTGCCGGAGTCGATCCGGGCCACCACCGACCCCGCCGAGGCCGCCCGGGACGCGGAGTTCGTGATCCTCGCCGTACCGTCGCAGACGCTCCGCGGCAACCTGGCCGAGTGGCAGTCGCTGCTGCCCCGCGACTCCGTGCTGGTCAGCCTGATGAAGGGCGTCGAACTCGGCACGGCCAAGCGGATGAGCGAGGTCATCGAGGAGGTCGCCAAGGCGGGCCCGGAGCGCGTCGCCGTGCTGTCCGGCCCCAACCTCGCCAAGGAGATCGCCGCGCGGCAGCCCGCCGCGAGCGTGGTCGCCTGCCGTGACGAGTCCGTCGCCAAGCGGCTGCAGGCCGCCAGCCACACCGCGTACTTCCGCCCGTACACCAACACCGACGTCGTCGGCTGCGAACTCGGCGGCGCGGTGAAGAACGTGATCGGCCTGGCGGTCGGCATCGCCGACGGCATGGGCCTGGGCGACAACACCAAGGGCTCGCTGATCACCCGCGGACTGGCGGAGACCACCCGGCTCGGCATCGCGCTCGGCGCCGACCCGCTGACCTTCTCCGGCCTGGCGGGTCTGGGCGACCTGGTCGCGACCTGCTCCTCGCCGCTGTCGCGCAACCACACCTTCGGCTTCAACCTGGGCAAGGGCATGACGCTGGAGGAGACCATCGCGGTCACCCGGCAGACCGCCGAGGGCGTCAAGTCCTGCGAGTCGGTGCTCGACCTGGCCCGCCGGCACGGCGTCGACATGCCCATCACCGAGACCGTCGTCGACATCGTGCACAACGGGAAGCAGCCCGTCGTCGCGGTCAAGGAGCTGATGTCGCGCTCCGCGAAGTCGGAACGCTGACGTCCGGAACGGTAAGGTCAACGCGACATGAGCATTCAGCCTTCTTCCCGCAAGCCGCGCGTCGCCGTCGTCTTCGGCGGACGCAGCTCCGAGCACGCCATCTCGGTCGTCACCGCAGGCGCGGTGCTGAGCGCGATCGACCGCGACAAGTACGACGTGCTGCCGATCGGCATCACCACCGACGGCCGTTGGGCGCTCACCGCCGACGACCCGTCCCGGATGGCGATCGCCGACCGCACGCTGCCCAGCGTCGCGCAGCTCACCGAGTCCTCCGACGGCACGGTGCTGCTGCCGGTGGACCCGGCCAGCCGTGAGGTCGTCTACAGCGAGCCCGGCTCGGTGCCCAAGGTCCTGGGCGACGTCGACGTCGTCTTCCCCATGCTGCACGGCCCGTACGGCGAGGACGGCACCCTCCAGGGCCTGCTGGAACTCTCCGGCGTGCCCTACGTCGGCTCCGGAGTGCTCTCCTCGGCCGTGGGCATGGACAAGGAGTACATGAAGCGGGTCTTCACCTCCTTCGGCCTGCCCGTCGGCCCGTACGTCGTGATCCGCCCGCGCGAGTGGGAGAACGACCCGGCCGCGGCCCGCAAGAAGGTCGTGGACTTCGCCGCCGACCACGGCTGGCCGGTCTTCGTGAAGCCCGCCCGTGCCGGGTCCTCCATGGGCATCAGCAAGGTCGACGACCTCACCGGCCTGGACGAGGCGATCGAGGAGGCCCGCCGGCACGACCCCAAGGTGCTCGTGGAGTCGTTGCTGCGGGGCCGCGAGATCGAATGCGGCGTCCTGGAGTTCGAGGACGGCCCGCGCGCCTCGGTCCCCGCGGAGATCCCCCCGGTCACCGCGCACGACTTCTACGACTTCGAGGCGAAGTACATCGACTCCGCCGAGGGCGTCGTCCCCGCGCCGCTGACCGCGGAGCAGACCGCGCAGGTGCAGCGGCTCGCCGTGGCCGCCTTCGACGCGGCCTCCTGCGAGGGCCTGGTCCGTGCGGACTTCTTCCTGCAGGACGACGGCGAGTTCGTGATCAACGAGATCAACACGATGCCCGGCTTCACGCCGATCTCCATGTACCCGCGCATGTGGCAGGAGAGCGGCGTCGGCTACGCGGAACTGGTGGACCGGCTGATCCAGGCCGCGCTGCGGCGCTCCACCGGCCTGCGCTGAGCCGCGATCGGCCGGGAGCGGTCCGCCGGACCCGTCAGAGTTCGGAGGGGATCGTCGTCTCCACGGCGCGTCCGAGGTCGGTCAGCGGATCGACCTCGGGCGCGTACTTTGCCGGCACCGTCACCTCGACGAAGGTCCTGCGGCCGGTCGTCGTGAAGCGGTAGCCGTCGTCGGTCTTCTCGATGAGCCAGCTCACGCCGTTGACCTCCACCGCGTCCGCGGTGGGGTTGTACGCCGCGCTGCCCGGGGTCAGCATCTCGGGTCGCGGCACGCCGCAGCGCAGCACCACCGTAGGATCCCCCCATCCGGCGGTGAGGTCGGAGACGGGGCTCACCGACCGCTTCGACAGGCCGTCGACCTTCCGCGGCAGCGCGTCGTGGAGGGCGCCGCACATCCGGGCGGCGGAGGCGGAGGGCGACGGGACGGCGACCCCGCCCGCGGCACCGCCGGAAGCGGAAATCCAGACCGCCGCCGCGAACGAGCACGCGACGGCGGACAGGGAGACGAGCGCGACCCGGCGGTACATCACCCGCCGAGCCTACAGGGGGCCTACAGATGGACGACCGGACAGGTCAGGGTGCGGGTGATGCCCTCCACCTGCTGCACCTTCGCCACCACGAGGCGCCCCAGGTCGTCGACCGTGTCGGCCTGGGCCCGCACGATCACGTCGTACGGACCGGTGACGTCCTCGGCCTGGATGACCCCGGAAATCTTGGAGATCACCTCCGCTACTGCCGAGGCCTTCCCGACCTCGGTCTGGATCAGAATGTACGCCTGTACCACGGAACCTCCAGGGCGGCTACGAGGATCATGTGGGAGGGAACGTCACGGTACCGCGTCGCCGCATGCCGCGGGGAGACCCGCGCGGTACCGGCCGTGCCGAAGCCGTCGCGCAAGCGCACACAGAAGGGGACCGGCCAGGTGAAGGGGACAGTCAGATGAAGGGCACCGTGGGCGAACTGGGGGAGTTCGGACTCATCAGGGAGTTGACCGCCCGGCTCACCTCCAGCCCCGCCGTCCGGCTCGGACCGGGTGACGACGCCGCCGTGGTCGCCGCCCCGGACCGGCGGGTGGTGGCCACCACCGACGCGCTCGTGGAGGGGCGGCACTTCCGCCGCGACTGGTCCACCGCCTACGACGTGGGCCGCAAGGCCGCCGCGCAGAACCTCGCCGACATCGCCGCCATGGGTGCCGTCCCGACCGCGGTGCTGCTCGCCCTGGTCGTCCCTGCCGACCTGCCGGTGACCTGGCCGGTCGAGCTGATGGACGGCATCCGGGACGAGTGCCAGGTGGCCGGCGCGGCCGTGGTCGGCGGCGACGTCGTCCGCGGTGACACGATCATGGTCTCCATCACCGCACTGGGTGACCTGCGCGACCGCGAACCCGTCACCCGATCCGGTGCCCGCCCCGGCGACGTCGTCGCCGTCACCGGCTGGCTGGGCTGGTCCGCGGCGGGACTGGCCGTCCTCTCCCGGGGGTTCCGCTCGCCGCGGGCCTTCGTCGAGGCCCACCGCCGTCCCGAACCGCCGTACCACGCAGGTCCCGCCGCCGCGGAACTCGGTGCGACGGCCATGACCGATGTGAGCGACGGGCTCGTCGCCGACCTCGGCCACATCGCCGCCGCCAGCGGCGTCGCCATAGACCTGTCCTCCGCCGACATCGACATCCCCGCGCAGATGGCCGACATCGGCCAGGCCGTCGGGGTCGACCCGCTGCACTGGGTGCTGACCGGGGGAGAGGACCACGCGATAGTCGCCGCCTTCCCCCCGGACACGAAGCTGCCCGCCCGCTGGCGGGTCATCGGCCGGGTGGTGAAGGCCACCACGGCACCCCAGGTCACCGTGGACGGCGCCCCCTGGGACAAGGCGGGCGGCTGGGACCACTTCGGATCCGAGTAGCGACGGCGACTAGATTCGCCGTATGACGATCCCACCGCGTGTGCTCACCGTCGCCGGCTCCGACTCCGGCGGCGGAGCGGGCATCCAGGCCGACCTGAAGACCATGCTCGCCCTCGGCGTCCACGGGATGAGCGTGGTCACGGCCGTCACGGCGCAGAACTCACTGGGCGTCCAGGGCGCCTGGGACCTGCCGGTGGACGCCGTACGGGCCCAGTTCCGCAGTGTCGTGGACGACATCGGCGTCCAGGCGGTCAAGACCGGGATGCTCTCCTCGGCGGAACTCGTCACCGCCGTCGCGGAACTCCTCGCCCCGCTCGACGTCCCCGTGGTCGTCGACCCCGTCGGCGTCTCCAAGCACGGCGACCCGCTGCTCGCCGCCGACGCCGTCGACGTCGTACGGACCCGCCTGCTGCCGCTGGCCACCGTCGCCACCCCGAACCTGGACGAGGTGCGCCAGATCACAGGAGTCGTCGTGGACGGCGAGCCCGCCATGCGCGAGGCCGCGGCGGCCGTCCTCAAGTGCGGCCCCCGCTGGGTCCTGATCAAGGGCGGCCACCTCAGCGGCGCCGCCGTCGACCTGCTCACCGACGGCAGCCGCGAGCACTGGCTGCGCGCCACGCGCCACGACAACCGGCACACCCACGGCACCGGCTGCACCCTGGCGTCCGCCGTCGCCTCGTTCCTGGCGCGGGGCCTGGACGTCCCCGAGGCGGCCCACGCCGCCAAGGAGTACGTCACCGGCGCCATCGCGGCGGGCTTCCCCCTGGGCGGCGGCATCGGCCCCGTGGACCACGCCTGGCGGCAGCGCTGAGGCGAACCGGCGGGAGGGCACAGCAGAAAGCCGGTCCACCACGAGGGTGGACCGGCTCCGGTAGCCGCAAGGCTGCGCTACGACGTCCTATGCGTCAGCGCGCGACCTTGCCGGCCTTGATGCACGAGGTGCAGACGTTGAGGCGCTTCGGCGTCCGACCGACCACAGCACGCACCGTCTGGATGTTGGGGTTCCAACGACGGCGAGTACGGCGGTGCGAGTGCGAGATGTTGTTGCCGAAGCCCGGCCCCTTGCCGCAGACGTCGCAGTTGGCAGCCACGGGTCACTCCAAAGACTTCAGATGCACTAACGGATAAATCCCGGCGGCATCCGGCATCCGTCAAAATGATTGAAGGAAGACCAGTGATGCCGAGGGACGGCCCGGGACAGCCCCAGGCAACCGGAGCAGCATACTACGTCCGCTCCTGTCCCTCGAAATTACCATGGTCAGCGGTACGGGCGGTCGCCCGGTGGGCCCCGGCGCTCAGTACGCTGCGTGCGGACACCTCCCCACCCCAGGTCCCCGGCCGCCCCCGCAGGAGGAACACGTGCCGCCGACGCTCGACCCTCCCGCGGTGCGCGCATGGTGCCGGCTGTCCCTCCAGGCGCTCGGCCGGGCCCGCGAGGAGATCGACGCGATCAACGTCTACCCCGTCGCCGACGGGGACACCGGCACGAACCTGTTCCTGACCGTGGAGTCCGCCGCCCAGTCCGTGGACGCCGTCTTCGAGGGCCACGCCGCCTCGGGCGGCATCCCGGACCTCACCTCGTGCCTGCGCTCCATGGCGCACGGCGCGCTCATAGGAGCACGCGGCAACTCCGGGACGATCCTCGCCCAACTGCTGCGCGGCATGGCCGAGGTCCTCGCCGAGGACGCCGGCGACCTGCGGCCGGCCCTGCGCCGGGCCGCGGAGTCCGCCTACCAGGCCGTCGCGCATCCGGTCGAGGGCACGATGCTCACCGTCGCCACGGCCGCCGCGGAGGCGGCCGCCGCCGTGACCGGCGACGTCCACGAGGTCTCCCGGGCCGCGTACGAGGCGGCCCGCCTCGCCCTGGCGGCAACTCCGCGGCAGCTGGCCGTCCTCGGCGACGCCGGTGTCGTCGACGCCGGCGGCCGCGGCCTCGTCGCCGTCCTGGGCGCCCTCGCGGACGCGGTTTCGGGACAGGCCCCGATGGGCCCGCTCGACGACGCCCTGCGGGTGCCGTTGCCCAGGGGCGCGTCCCAGGTCGTGCCCTACGGCTGCGCGACCGGCGGGGACGGCGCGGACCCGCACGCGGTGCCCGGCGGGCCGGACTTCGAGGTCATCTACCTCCTGGAGGCACCCGACCGCGCCGTCCCCGCGCTGCGCACCCGGCTGGACCGGCTCGGCGACTCCCTCGTCGTCGTCGGCGGGGACGGGCTGTGGAACGTCCACGTCCACGTCGACGACGTGGGCGCCGCCATCGAGGCCGGGATCGATGCGGGACGGCCGTACCGCATCAAGGTGACGCACTTCGGCGACCAGGCCCGCGCGCTCGAGCAGGGCCGCCGCGGGGCCACCGGCGGGCGGGGCGAGCGCACGCTCCGGGCCGTGGTCGCGGTGGTGCGCGGCGACGGCCTCGCGGAGCTGTGCACCCAGGCCGGGGCCACCGTGGTCGCCGTACGGCCCGGGGAGCCGCCCGCGAGCGGCGACATCGCGGAGGCCATCCGCCGTGCGCACGCCCGCGAGGTCGTCCTGCTGCCCAACGACGTCGAACTGCGGCACGCGGTGGGCGCCGCGGCCGAACAGGCGCGCACGGAGGGCGTCCGCGTGGCGCTCATCCCCACCCGGTCCGCGGTGCAGGGCATCGCCGCCCTCGCCGTCCACGAGCCCACCCGGCGCTTTGACGAGGACGTCGTCGCCATGACCTCCGCGGCCGGCGCCACGCGCTACGCCGAGCTCGCCGTCGCGGAGGCCCAGTCCTGGACCATGGCCGGCGTCTGCCAGGCCGGGGACGTCCTCGGCCTCATCGACGGGGACGTCGCGGTGATCGGCGGCAACCTCGTCGAGACCGGGATCATCGTCCTGGACCGCATGCTCGCCGCGGGCGGGGAGATGGTCACGCTCGTCATCGGGTCCGACGCGCCCGCGGACCTGGCGGACCGGCTCGAGGCGCACGTCCGTGACAGCCACCTCGCGGTCGACACGGTCGTCTACGACGGCGGCCAGGAAACGTGCCCCCTCCTCATCGGCGTCGAGTAGCCGCCCCCGCGTCGCCGCGTGCGGCGCCGTTGTGGTTGCTGTTGGGGTTTCCCCGCCCTCCCTCCCTCCCCCGGCCTTCGGCCGGGGGAGGGAGGGAGGGCGGGGAAACCGCCCGCCGCAGGCGCAACGCACCCGTACACGACCACCCGGGCAGCCCGGCGCAGCCGCAGCACCCCGGGCCGCAACACAAACTTTGTCGGCCCCGTGCGCAAAGATGGACGCGATGTCTGCTGCCCTTGACGAACCGCTCGCAAAATCCGTCGGCGGCCGCACCGCAAAGGTGTTCGCCGACCATCTCGACCTGCGCACCGTCGGCGACCTGCTGCACCACTACCCACGCCGCTACGCGGAACGCGGCGAGCTGACGCGCCTGTCCGACCTCCCACTGGACGAGCACGTCACCGTCGTCGCGCGCGTCGCCAAGGCGACGAAGAAGACCTACGGCCCGGGCAAGTCGCGCCTCGAGGTGGTCGTCACGGACGGCAGCGGCTCGCTGACCCTGGTCTTCTTCGGCCGGGGGGTGTTCAAGCCGGAGCACGACCTCCTCCCGGGCCGCCGCGGCATGTTCGCCGGCAAGGTGTCCGTGTTCAACCGGGCCCTGCAGCTGGCGCACCCCGAGTACCAGTTGCTGGACGCCGAGGACGGCAAGGAGGCCGTGGACGCCTTCGCCGCCCGGCTGATCCCGATCTACCCGGCGTGCAAGCAGGTCAATTCGTGGACGATCGCGAAGACCGTCGACACCGTGCTGACCTCCCTCGGCGCCACGCAGTGGTCCGGCACGGGCGAGCCGCTGCCCGCCGCGCTGCGGGAGTCGCGCGGGCTCGTGGCGCTGCCGGAGGCGCTGGAGAAGATCCACCGCCCGCGGTCCAAGGCCGACATCATGATCGCCAAGGAGCGCCTGAAGTGGGACGAGGCGTTCGTACTGCAGGTGGCCCTCGCGCGGCGCCGGGCGGCGGAGGACGCGCTGCCCGCCGTGCCGCGCGTGCCGGCGGAGGACGGACTGCTGAAGGCCTTCGACGCGCGGCTGCCGTTCACGCTCACCGAGGGCCAGGAGCAGGTGTCGGCCGAGATCTTCGCGGACCTGGCGACGGACCACCCGATGCACCGGCTGCTCCAGGGCGAGGTGGGTTCCGGCAAGACGATGGTGGCGCTGCGCGCCATGCTCGGCGTGGTCGACACGGGCGGCCAGGCCGCGATGCTGGCGCCGACGGAGGTGCTGGCGCAGCAGCACCACCGGTCGATCACGGAGATGATGGGCGACCTCGCCGAGGGCGGGATGCTCGGCGGCTCGGACCTGGGCACGAAGGTCGTGCTGCTGACCGGTTCCATGGGGGCCGCCGCCCGCCGCCAGGCGCTGCTTGACCTGGTGACCGGCGAGGCCGGGATCGTCGTGGGCACGCACGCGCTGATCGAGGACAAGGTGGGGTTCCACGACCTGGGGCTGGTCGTGGTCGACGAGCAGCACCGCTTCGGTGTCGAGCAGCGCGACGCGCTGCGGGGCAAGGCCAAGCAGCCGCCGCACCTGCTGGTGATGACGGCGACGCCGATCCCGCGCACCGTCGCGATGACGGTCTTCGGCGACCTGGAGACCTCCGTGCTGGACCAGTTGCCGGCCGGGCGTTCGCCGATCGCCACGCACGTCGTGCCGGCGAAGGACAAGCCGCACTTCCTGTCGCGCGCCTGGGAGCGGGTGCGCGAGGAGGTCGAGAACGGGCACCAGGCGTACGTGGTGTGCCCGCGGATCGGCGACGAGGAGCCGGACCCGAAGAAGAAGTCCGCGGAGGACGAGGCGGAGCGGCGGCCGCCGCTGGCGGTGCTGGAGATCGCCGAGCAGCTGGCCAAGGGGCCGCTGGCGGGGCTGCGCGTGGAGGTGCTGCACGGGCGGATGCAGGCGGAGGCGAAGGACGACGTGATGCGCCGCTTCGCCGCCGGCGATGTCGACGTGCTGGTGGCGACCACGGTGATCGAGGTCGGCGTCAACGTGCCGAACGCCACCGCCATGGTGATCATGGACGCGGACCGCTTCGGCGTCTCGCAGCTGCACCAGTTGCGCGGCCGGGTCGGGCGTGGTGCGGCGGCCGGTCTGTGCCTGCTGGTGTCCGAGATGCCGGAGGCGACCTCGGCCCGCGCCCGGCTGGACGCCGTGGCCGGGACGCTGGACGGCTTCGAGCTCTCCCGCATCGACCTGGAACAGCGGCGTGAGGGCGACGTCCTCGGGCAGGCCCAGTCCGGGACGCGTTCGTCGCTGCGCATGCTGACGGTGATCGACGACGAGGACGTGATCGCGGCGGCCCGGGAGGAGGCCACCTCGCTGGTCGCCGCGGACCCCGGACTGGAGGGTCAGCCGGACCTGCGCAGCGCGCTGGAGAGCCTGGTCGACGCGGACCGCGAGCAGTACCTCGACAAGGGCTGACGGACCGTCATTGTCAGTGCCCCCTGGGAGAATGGACACAGTCCGCGCCGATCCGCTCGGGAATAGGCGTAGTTGGACCTTTGGGGGCTGATTTCATGTCGTTCCGTCACCTCAACGAACTGCCGCTCGGTGAGAAGGTCTTCCGGATCGAGCTCTCCAGCGACGACGACACCACCGTCACCCTGACCCTGGCCGGCTGGTCCGAGGACGACCCGGACACCCTCCTCGCCTCCGGCACGCTCACGCTGCCGCTGACCGACGTCCCGTCCCTGCGCATCGCCCTCAACCGCGCCCTGCGCGCCCTCGCCCTCGTGGCCGACGTGGCCGAGCCCATACCCGACCGTGACGTGCTGCGCGAGCTGTTCCCGGGGCACGGCGCGCCCTGGGTGCCGCAGCACGAGGAGGAACTGGTCCGCCGGTTCCACGACGGCGAGTCCATCGCCCGCGTGGCCGCGCGCTTCGGCCGTACGCCCGACTCCGTCCGGACGAAGCTGCGTGAGCTCGGTCACGACCCGCGCCGCCCCGAGCACTGCCCGCCCGACGGCTGCCTGTCCTGGTCGCGCTACGCCTCGCCGGCGCTCGTCGGGGCCGTGGAAGAGCAGGGCCGGGACTGACCTACGTATCGTGGGGGAGCGGCGCCGCGACGGCGCCGTTCCCCCCCGCCCACGAGACGAATGAGCCGCAGATGACCCGCGTGATCGCCGGAGCCGCCGGTGGCCGTCGCCTGGCCGTGCCGCCGGGCAACGGAACCCGACCCACCTCCGACCGGGCGAAGGAGGGGCTGTTCTCCACCTGGGAGTCGCTGCGCGGCGTTCTGCACGGGGCGCGGGTCATCGACCTGTACGGGGGATCGGGCGCCGTCGGCCTGGAGGCGCTCTCACGTGGCGCGGCGCACGTGCTGCTGGTCGAGTCCGACCCCCGCGCCGCCCGCGTCATCCGGGAGAACGTCCGCGCCCTCGGGCTGCCCGGCGCCGAGGTGCGGGCCGGAAAGGCCGAGAAGGTCGTCGCGGGACCGCCTCCCGCGGAGCCGTACGACCTGGTGTTCCTGGACCCGCCGTACGCCGTCACCGACGACGAGCTGCGCGAGATCCTGCTCACACTCCGTACGCAGGGCTGGCTCGACGCGGACGCCGTCGCCACCGTGGAGAGGAGCACCCGAGGCGGGGAATTCCGCTGGCCCGAGGGGTACGAAGGGATCAGGGCCCGGCGGTACGGCGAAGGGACGCTTTGGTACGGTCGCGCCGCCGACGTCACCGACGCGTCATGAACCACCCGCAGAACCCTCAGAGCGAGGAGTCACCGTTGCGCCGCGCAGTCTGTCCGGGGTCCTTCGACCCCGTCACCAATGGACACCTCGACATCATCGCCCGAGCCTCGCGCCTGTACGACGAGGTCTACGTGGCCGTGATGATCAACAAGTCGAAGAAGGGCCTCTTCTCGATCGAGGAGCGCATCGCCCTCATCGAGGAGGTCACCGCCGGGTACGGCAACGTGCGCGTGGAGGCCTTCCACGGCCTGCTGGTGGACTTCTGCAAGCAGCGCGACATCCCCGCCATCGTGAAGGGCCTGCGCGCGGTCAGCGACTTCGACTACGAGCTGCAGATGGCCCAGATGAACAACGGGCTGTCCGGCGTGGAGACCCTGTTCGTCCCCACCAACCCCACCTACAGCTTCCTGTCCTCCAGCCTCGTCAAGGAGGTGGCGCAATGGGGCGGCGACGTCGCGCACTTGCTGCCCCCCGTCGTGCTGGAGGCCCTCAAGAAGAAGCTCGCGCAGCAGTAGAGTCTGGAACGTGGACGTCCAGAAGAAGCTCGACGAGATCGTGGCCGCCGTGGAGGCCGCCCGGTCCATGCCGATGTCGGCCTCCTGCGTGGTCAACCGTGCCGAGTTGCTCGCCATGCTCGAAGACGTACGGTCGGCGCTGCCCGACTCGCTCTCCCAGGCCCAGCAGCTGCTGGGCGGGCGGGAGCAGATGGTCGAGGAGGCCCGGGCCGAGGCCGGCCGGATCATCGGCGCCGCGCACGCGGAACGCGGTTCGCTGATCTCCGACACCGAGATCGCCCGCCGCTCGCAGCAGGAGGCCGAGCGCATCGTCACGGAGGCGCAGCGCGAGGCCACCGAGATCCGGGCCGAGGCCGACGACTACGTCGACAGCAAGCTCGCCAACTTCGAGGTCGTGCTGACCAAGACCATCGGCTCGGTGGACCGCGGGCGCGAGAAGCTGCTGGGCCACGGCCCGGCCCTCGACGAGAACGGCTACCCGTACGCGGACGAGGACGACGCGCCGGAGCGCAGCGGGGACCCCGAGACGCTGCGCCGCCGCGCGGACGAGTACGTGGACGCCAAGCTGGGCGCCTTCGAGGCGGTGCTCAGCAAGACCCTGGAGGCCGTCGGACGGGGCCGCCTGAAGCTGACCGGCCACCGCCCCATGGACGAACTGGGCGCCCACGACGCGGACCCCGAGGGCCAGGTCCCCGGGCAGTCCGACGCCGAGTACCTCGCGGGCCTGGCCGCCCCCGTGGCCCCCGGCGACTACCAGTACGACCCGAACGCGGTCCAGCAGCCCGACTACGGCTACCAGCAGCCGGACCCGTACCAGCAGCAGGTCCAGCAGCCGGACCCGTACCAGCAGCAGGGCCAGTACGCCGACCCGTACGCCGCCCAGCCGCAGCAGGCCTACTACGACCCGAACTACGGCTGGCAGCAGCCGCAGCAGAGCGGTTACGAGCAGCAGCAGTACGTCCCGCAGCAGCACCAGCAGGGGCAGGGCGCGGCGCTCGACGAGACGAGCTTCTTCGACACCAGCATGATCGACCTGAACCGGCTGCGTGAGCTGGAGCAGGAGCGCGGTTTGGGCTGAGCCCGGGGGACCGGTATCCTGATCCCTCAGCCGTGTGATCCCCGGCGCTTTGGCGTGCCCGCCGTCGTGGCGACGGGCACGCGCCGAACCGAAGAAAGCAGGAGCCCTGAACACCCGCCTCGACCACCGCAACCCGCTCGTGTTCGACACGCACGAGCTGGGTCGTCGTCCTGGGGCGATGAAGAAGGTCTCCCGCTCGGTGCCGGCCCCCAAGGACATGGGCATCGAGGTCATCGGTGTCCGCGAGGGCACGGAGATCGAGCTGGACCTCCGCCTGGAGTCGGTGATGGAGGGGGTGCTCGTCACGGGCACCGCCCGCGCACCGCTCTCGGGGGAGTGCGTAAGGTGTCTGGAGCCGCTCGAGCGTGAGCTCGAGACGGAGTTCCAGGAGTTGTACTCCTACCCCGACGCCGACACCCGGACCGGTGGGCACCACGGTGCCGCCGACGCCGGTGACGACGCCGAGGAGGAGGACACTCTCTTCCTCGAGGGCGACTTGTTCGACCTCGAGCCCGTGCTGCGCGACGCGGTGGTTCTCGAACTGCCGCTGCAGCCGGTGTGCCAGGACGACTGTCCCGGTCTGTGCTCCGATTGCGGGGCGCGGCTGGCGGACGACCCGGACCACCACCACGAGGTCACCGACATCCGTTGGGCGGCCCTGCAGGAAATCCAGCTGAGCGGTGCCGAGGACGGCGCCGACGAGAACCAGGAGAAGTAGCCGTGGCTGTTCCCAAGCGGAAGATGTCGCGCAGCAACACGCGCCACCGCCGTTCGCAGTGGAAGGCTGCGCCCGTGAGCCTGGTGGCGTGCGAGCGCTGCCACGAGCCGAAGCAGCAGCACATCGCGTGCCCGAGCTGCGGCACCTACAACCGTCGTCAGGTCCTCGAGGTCTGATCGGCGGGTGAGGGGCTCCATGTCGTCAGACGGCGCAACGTCGACGGACGCCGGTAAGGCAGCCTCGTCCCCCGCGGTTCTGGAAGGGCGGCTCGGGTACACACTCGAACCCGCCCTTCTGGTGCGTGCGCTGACCCATCGCTCGTACGCGTACGAGAACGGCGGTCTGCCCACCAACGAGCGCCTGGAGTTCCTCGGGGACTCCGTGCTCGGCCTGGTGGTCACGGACACGCTCTACCGCACCCACCCGGACCTCCCGGAGGGCACGCTCGCCAAGCTGCGGGCCGCGGTGGTCAACTCCCGAGCCCTGGCCGACGTCGGCCGTGGCCTCGACCTGGGCAGCTTCGTCCGCCTCGGCCGGGGCGAGGAGGGCACGGGAGGCCGGGACAAGGCGTCGATCCTCGCGGACACCCTCGAGGCGGTGATCGGGGCGGTCTACCTGGACCAGGGCCTGGACGCCGCGTCGGAGCTGGTGCACCGGCTCTTCGACCCACTGATCGAGAAGTCCTCCAACCTCGGGGCGGGACTGGACTGGAAGACCAGCCTCCAGGAACTCACCGCGGGCGAGGGCCTCGGTGTCCCGGAGTACGTGGTCTCCGAGACCGGACCGGACCACGAGAAGACCTTCACGGCTGCCGCCCGCGTCGGTGGTGTCGAGTACGGCACCGGCACCGGCCGCAGCAAGAAGGAAGCAGAGCAGCAGGCCGCCGAGGCCGCCTGGCGCGGGATCCGCGCCAAGCGCGAGGCGAACGGCACTGTCGCGAGCTGAACCCGTCAGGCCCGTCCGGCCGGCCCCCGAGGCCGACCGGGCGGGCCTTCCGGTTCCCCGGGCGGGGAACCGCCTTCCGAGAGGAGCGCGCCGCGTGCCGGAGCTGCCCGAGGTCGAAGTCGTACGCCGCGGTCTGGACCGCTGGGTCAGCGGCCGCACCGTCGCCCGGGCCGAGGTGCTGCACGCCCGCGCCGTGCGCCGCCACCTCGCCGGCGGCGCGGACTTCGCCGACCGGCTGGCGGCGCAGACCTTCGGTCCCGCCCTGCGCCGCGGCAAGTACCTGTGGCTGCCGCTCCAGGACTCCCCGCTCGCGCTCCTCGGGCACCTGGGCATGAGCGGCCAGCTGCTCGTCCAGCCCGAGGACGCGCCCGCCGAGACCCACCTGCGGATCCGGATCCGCTTCGAGGACGACCTCGGCACGGAGCTGCGCTTCGTCGACCAGCGCACCTTCGGCGGCCTGTCGCTGCACGAGTGCGTGCCCGGCGACCCCGAGCGGCTGCCGGTCCCCCTGTCGCACATCGCCCGTGACCCGCTCGACGCCCGCTTCGACGACGCGGCCTTCCACACCGCGCTGCGCCGCCGCCGCACCACGATCAAGCGGGCGCTGCTCGACCAATCGCTGATCAGCGGGGTAGGCAACATCTACGCGGACGAGGCGCTGTGGCGCACCAGGCTGCACTACGAGCGGCCGACCGCGACCCTGACCCGCCCGGTCACCACCGAACTGCTCACCCACATCCGCGAGGTCATGACCGACGCCCTCGCCGCCGGCGGCACGAGCTTCGACAGCCTGTACGTCAACGTCAACGGGGAGTCCGGCTACTTCGACCGCTCCCTGGACGCCTACGGCCGCGAGGACGAGCCCTGCCGCCGCTGCGGCACCCCGATCCGCCGCCGTCCCTGGATGAACCGGTCGAGCTACTTCTGCCCGCGCTGTCAGCGACCGCCGCGCGGTCCGGGCGGCACGTCCGCCGTCACCGTCCGCCCGTCGTAGCGCCGCTGCGCCGCCAGCACCTCCGGCATCCGCGACTCCACGAGCCCGATCAGGGCGAGCAGCCGCTCGGCCGTGTCCCGGCCCAGCGGTGTGAGGCTGTAGTCGACCCGCGGCGGGTTGGTGGGCTGCGCCTCGCGGTGCACCAGCCCGTCCCGTTCGAGCGCGTGCAGGGTCTGGGAGAGCATCTTCTCGCTCACCCCGTCGACGCGGCGGCGAAGCTCGTTGAACCGCAGTGCCCCGTCGACCAGCGCGCCCAGCGTCAGCGAGCCCCAGCGGCCGGTCACGTGCTCCAGCGTGGGGCGCGACGGGCACGAGCGGGCGAACACGTCGTACTCCGGGTTCGCCGCCCCGGCACCACCGCTGCCGCCGGTGGCGTCGCCGGCCCGAACGGACGTCTCCATGGGCGTGAGCGTACTCGTCCACAGCGCCACCCGTGGGGTTGCGCTTCCCCTCGGTGAGTTACGGCCCCGAACCCCCGGCGTGGCCGGGGCCGTACGGCGCACAATGGGCGGATGCTTCCCGACGGCCCGCCCGCTCCGCCCGCTCCGCCCGCTCCGCCCGCCCCCGCCGCCACCTACGCCGAGACCGCCGAGCCGCAGCCGGAGATCCCCCTGATCGGCGGTGACGTGACCGAGGGCGTCGTCCGCGTCGGCGACACCGTCCGCCGTCCGACCGGCGCCCACAGCCCCCTGGTGCACGCCCTGCTCCGTCACCTGGAGGACGTCGGATTCCCCGGCGCGCCGCGCCTCCTCGGCATCGACACCGCCGGCCGGGAGGTGCTGACCTACGTGGCGGGGGAGGTCGCCGGACGGCCGCGGCCCGCCTGGATCGCCGACGAGGGCCGCCTCGTCTCGGTCGGCCGCCTGGTCCGCGCCTACGACGACGCGGTAGCCGGCTTCACCCCACCCGACGGCGTCCAGGCCCCGGCCGGTCCCGCGCCGGACCCGGACATGCCTCCCGCGCCCGCGCATCCCGCCGAGGTGATCGGGCACATGGACTTCACGCCGGACAACATCGTCTTCCGGGCCGGCCGGGCCGCCGCGCTCATCGACTTCGACCTGGCCAGGCCGGTTCCCAGGGTCGAGGAGATCCACAACGCGATGCTCTACTGGGCCCCCATCGGCGACCCCGCCGACGCCGACCCCCAGTTGCGCGACGTGGACGTCCCCCGGCGCTGCCGCCTCCTCGCCGACGCGTACGGCCTGTCCGGCATTGACCGCGGCCGCCTGCTGGAGGTCGCCGTGCTCCGGACCCGCCGCGCGTGGTTCTCCATGAAGCGGATGGCCGAGACCGAGGGCGGCGGCTGGGCCCGCATGTGGCACGAGGGGGTCGGCGACCAGATCAAACGCCGCGAGGCCTGGCTGGAGCGCCACGGCTCCTCGATCGAGGCGGCACTCACCGCTCCTTAGGGCAGGACGCACACCGGCCCGAACCCCGGGCGCCACCTGCTCCGGGAGGCTGCCGGGCCGCCCTCCGGCGGCGTGTCCTTCTCGACCACGCCCACCTGTACGTGCCCGGAGCCGTCGGCGCTCAACGCAGCGCCGACGGCCGGTGGCCGGCTCAGTAGCCGAAGTCCTGCGTCCACCAGGGGCCGCCGTCGCCGAAGACGGCGCCGACACCGATCGTCTTGTAGTCGCAGTTGAGGATGTTGGCGCGGTGCCCCTCGCTGTTCATCCACGCGTCCATGACCTCCTGGGCCGTGGCCTGGCCGCGGGCGATGTTCTCGCCGCCGAGGTCCTTTACGCCGGCCTGCGCGGCCCGGTCCCAGGGGTCGTCGCCGTCGGGGTCGGTGTGGTCGAAGAAGGCCCGGGCGGCCATGTCGGCGCTGAAGTCGGAGGCGAGCTCGGAGAGCTTCTTGTCGTCGCGCAGCGGCCGGCAGCCGGCGGTGGCCCGGACGGTGTTCACCAGGGCGAGGACGGAGACCTCGGCGACGCTCTGGTCGCCGTCCTGCGCCTCGTCGCCGCCCGGCACGAGGGTGGCCGCGGGCGGGGAGGGGACGGTGGCCGGCGCGGAGGACGCGGAGGGCTGCGGAGCGGTGGGGGTCGCAGCGCCGTCGTCAGGGGCGGAGGTGGAGGCGGAGGGGGTCGGCGTCGCGGTGGTCGCCGGTGCCGACGGGGCGGCGGGGGGCGCGGTCGTACGGGCGTTGCCGCGGCTGGCGGGTGCGGAGGTGTCCCGGTCGGCGGGGATGGCGCCGACGTCCTGGGGGCTCGCGGTGTTCGGCAGCCCGGCGGCCTGGACCTGGCCGGGAGCGTCGTCGTGGTACGAGAACCCGCCGGAGCCGTCCGGCGAGGGCAGCAGCCCGCTGGAGACGCCGATCGCACCCACGGCCAGCGCGGCGGACGAGGCCAGCAGCCCGGTGCGCACCGGGTTCTGCTTGCGCCGCCGGGCCCTGCTGCTCTGCCCGCGGTGGCGCGGCGCCTCCTCCGAGAACGGCGCCGGCTCAAAGGCTTTACGGCTGTGGCGGCCCATCCGGTGCAGTCCTTTATGTCGACGGTGTTCACCCGAACGGGTGAGTCCTGTTGCGGCGCGACTGTACCGAAAGACAGGCGGGGCAGGTGTGAACCCTGGGCAACTGAGGGGTTAGCGTGCTTTCATGAACGACGCTGTCCGACTCACCGCCTGGGTGCGGGGCCGAGTGCACCAAGTGGGTTTCCGCTGGTGGACGCGCGTGAACGCACTGGAGATCGGCGGACTCGACGGGTATGTGAGCAATCTCTCGGACGGCCGCGTGCAGATCGTGGCCGAAGGTGAGCGGTCGCGCTGCGACGGTCTGCTCGACTGGCTGCGGACCGGCGACACGCCCGGACGCGTCGACGGCGTCACCGAAATCTGGGGCGAGCCGCGCGGCGGTTACGACGGCTTCGCGATCCGCTGACCCACCGACCCGCACACCGCCCCGTCCTCGCAGGTGAGGGGTGAGGTGACAGATCAACGGCAATCTCACGTGGCAAGAGCGACAAGGAGGTTGCCATTTCGCGCACCGCGTGCGAGGCTGCCGACATCGAGGACGCGGTGATCTTCGGGGAGCGGTCGACGGCCCTGTCCTCCACGCCACGCGGGACGCCCGCGGCGCCCTCTCGCGCCGTGTTTTCTTAGGCGCACCCGACGCCCGGGCTGTGATCGTGTTGACCGTCTAACTATTTGGTGAGACGCTGGAAGCCCCGCGCACCGCAGCTGTAGGCATGGCAAAGGGCAGCTTCGGCGCACACGGCGCGGGTGCCTATAACCCCTCACTCACGACCCACACCGCTCCCCGGTCGGTCACTCAGCGTGGAGGACCATCCATCATGGCAAAGGCGCTTCTCGGTTACGTCGGCGGCCCCGACCCTCGACTCCTCGCCGAGATGCGAAGGCTGCAGCAGCGTGTCCAGGACCTGGAAACCGAGCTCGTACGGATCCAGGCCGAGAACGATGCGCTGGCCGCTGCCTCGCACGAGCTCGTCGACGTACCTCACGCGGAGCCGGTTCTCGCCTGACCCGGCCTTTCGGCCGGTCAGGGGAAACGACTCCGTTTGGGAATGTGCAAGGGACGCCCCGGCGTCCCTTCGTCGTTTGCCGCCCCGTTAGCCCTCCCATGATCTCCGCCCTTGCATTGCATGTGCCCCCCGCATTCCTCGGTGAAACCGGGAGCGGGAGGTAGAGTCCAGCGGCGTGCACCTCAAGAGCCTGACCCTGCGCGGGTTCAAGTCATTCGCCTCGGCGACGACCCTGCGATTCGAACCCGGAATCACCTGTGTCGTCGGCCCGAACGGTTCCGGCAAGTCCAACGTCGTGGACGCGCTGTCCTGGGTCATGGGCGAACAGGGCGCCAAGTCGCTGCGCGGCGGCAAGATGGAGGACGTCATCTTCGCCGGCACGACGGGACGGCCGCCGCTCGGCCGGGCCGAGGTGTCGCTCACGATCGACAACAGCGACGGTGCCCTCCCGATCGATTACGCCGAGGTCACCATCACGCGGATCATGTTCCGCAACGGCGGCAGCGAATACCAGATCAACGGTGACACCTGCCGGTTGCTGGACATCCAGGAACTGCTCTCCGACTCCGGTATCGGCCGCGAAATGCACGTCATCGTCGGCCAGGGGCAACTGGATTCGGTGCTGCACGCCGATCCGATGGGCCGCCGCGCCTTCATCGAGGAGGCGGCCGGGGTCCTCAAGCACCGCAAGCGCAAGGAAAAGGCGCTGCGCAAGCTGGACGCCATGCAGGCGAACCTGGCCCGCGTCCAGGACCTGACCGGTGAGCTGCGCCGTCAGCTCAAACCGCTGGGCCGGCAGGCACAAGTCGCCCGCCGGGCGGTGGTCATCCAGGCCGACCTGCGCGACGCCCGGCTGCGACTGCTCGCCGATGACCTGGTCACCCTGCGGAAGGCGTTGCACGCCGAGGTCGCCGACGAGGCCGCGCTCAAGGAGCGCCGCGACGCCGTCGAGGCGGAGCTGGCGGCCGCCGTACAACGCGAGGCGCGGCTGGAGGAGCAGGTCAGGGCCCTCGCGCCGCGGCTCGCCGACGCCCGGGCCACTTGGTACGGGCTGTCGCAACTGGCCGAGCGGGTGCGCGGCACCATCGGCCTGGCCGAGCAGCGCGTACGTCATGCCACCGCGCAGCCCGCCGAGGAGCGGCGCGGCCGCGATCCGGAGGACATGGAGCGCGAGGCCGCCCGCATCCGCGAACAGGAGGCGGAACTCACCGACGCCCTGGAGGCCGCCCAGCGCGCCCTGGACGACACGGTCGACCACCGGGCCGAGCTGGAACGCCGCCTCGCGGACGAGGACAAGGCGCTCAAGGCCGCCGCCCGCGCCATCGCCGACCGTCGCGAGGGTCTGGCCCGCCTGCAGGGTCAGGTCAACGCCGCCCGCTCCAAGGCCGGGTCCGCCGAAGCCGAGATCGGCCGGCTGACCGCCGCCCGCGACGAGGCGCGCGAGCGTGCCGAGTCCGCGCAGGAGGAGTACGAGGAACTCCGCGCCCGGGTCGAGGACCTGGACGCCGACGACTCCGAGCTCGACGAGCGCCTCGAAGCGGCCAAGGACGAGCAGGCCGGCGCCGACGAGGCCCACTCCGCCGCCCGCGAGGCCGCCACCACCGCCGAACGCCGGCGGGCCGCCCTCGCCGCGCGCCACGACGCACTCGCCCTCGGCCTGCGCCGCAAGGACGGCACCGGTGCCCTGCTCGCCGCGGGCGACCGCCTGGCCGGGCTGCTCGGCCCCGCCGCCGAACTCCTCACCGTCGCCCCGGGCCACGAGGTGCCGGTCGCGGCCGCGCTGGGCGCCGCCGCCGACGCCGTCGCCGTCTCGGGCCCGTCCGCCGCCGCCGAGGCGCTGCGGCTGCTGCGCAAGGACGACGCGGGACGCGCGACGCTGCTCCTCGCCGGTGACGCCGCCCCGCAGGAGACCGCCGCGGTGCCCCCGGGCGCGCGTGCGGCGGCCTCGCTCGTCGGCGGCCCCGACGAACTGCTCCCGGCCGTGCGCCGTCTGCTGCGGGACTACGTCGTCGTGGAGAGCCTCGCCGACGCCGAGTCACTGGTCGCCGCCCACCCGCGGTTGACCGCGGTGACCGCCGAAGGCGATGTCCTCGGCGCCCACTTCGCCCACGGCGGCTCTGCCGGTGCCCCCAGCCTGCTGGAGGTGCAGGCCGCCGTCGACGAGGCCGCCGCGGAGCTGGAGGCACTGGCCGGGCGCTGCGAGGCGCTCGCGCACGAGCAGGCCGCGGCCAAGGAACGCCGGTCGGCTGCCGCCCGGGTGGTCGACGAGCTGACGCAGCGTCGGCGGGCCGCGGAGAAGGAGAAGTCGGCTGTGGCGCAGCAGCTGGGCCGGCTGGGCGGCCAGGCACGCGCCGCGGCGGGGGAGGCGGAACGTTCTGCCGCCGCCGTGGGCCGCGCCGAGGAGTCCCTGGCGGCCGCCATAGAGGAGTTCGAGGAGCTCTCCTTCCGGCTGAGCGAGGCGGAGGCCGCCCCTGCCGAGGAGGAGCCGGACACCTCCGTGCGGGACCGGCTGGCCGCCGACGGCGCCAACGCCCGGCAGACCGAGATGGAGGCGCGGCTCCAGGTACGTACCCACGAGGAGCGGGTCAAGGGCCTGGCCGGCCGCGCCGACGGCCTGGACCGCGCCGCCCGCGCCGAGCGCGAGGCCAGGCAGCGGGCCGCCCGGCGCAAGGCACGTCTGGAGTACGAGGCGCAGGTCGCCTCGGCGGTGCTGAAGGGCGCGCACGGCCTGCTGGCCTGCGTCCAGGTCTCGCTGGGGCGCGCGGACGAGGAACGCGGCGCGGCCGAGCGCGCCAAGGCCGAGCGCGAGGCGGAGCTGGACACCGCGCGCCGCCAGGGCCGGGAGCTGAAGTCCGAACGGGACCGGCTGACCGACTCCGTCCACAAGGGCGAGGTGTTGGGCGCCGAGAAGCGGATGCGGGTCGAGCAGCTGGAGGGCAAGGCCCTGGAGGAGTACGGCGTCGAGCCCGAGGGCCTGGTCGCGGAGTACGGGCCGGACCAGCTCGTGCCGCCGTCCCCGCCCGCCGAGGGCGAGGTGCTGCCGGAGGACCCGGAGCACCCGCGCAACGCGCCGCGCCCGTACCACCGGGGCGAGCAGGAGAAGCGGCTGAAGGCGGCGGAGAGGGCGTACCAGCAGCTGGGCAAGGTCAACCCGCTGGCGCTGGAGGAGTTCGCGGCGCTGGAGGAGCGGCACAAGTTCCTCTCGGAACAGCTGGAGGACCTGAGGAAGACCCGGGCCGACCTGCTCCAGGTGGTGAAGGAGGTGGACGAGCGGGTCGAGCAGGTCTTCACCTCCGCGTACCACGACACGGCGCGCGAGTTCGAGGGCGTGTTCTCCCGGCTCTTCCCCGGCGGCGAGGGCCGGCTGATCCTCACCGACCCCGAGAACATGCTCACCACCGGTGTGGAGGTGGAGGCCCGGCCGCCGGGCAAGAAGGTCAAGCGGCTGTCGCTGCTGTCGGGCGGCGAGCGCTCGCTGACCGCCGTGGCGCTGCTGGTGTCGATCTTCAAGGCCCGGCCGAGCCCGTTCTACGTGATGGACGAGGTCGAGGCCGCGCTGGACGACACCAACCTGCAGCGCCTCATCCGCATCATGCGTGAGCTGCAGGAGAGCTCGCAGCTGATCGTCATCACCCACCAGAAGCGGACCATGGAGGTCGCCGACGCACTGTACGGCGTGTCCATGCAGGGCGACGGCGTGTCGAAGGTCATCAGTCAGCGCCTCAAGGACTGACTTCACGTTGTGAACGAATGCAGTGGATCCCTGGGGGATCCTCTGCTCTGTTGCGTCAAAATAGGCGGGTTTGACTTTGAAGATTGTAGGAATAAGGTCTGCAATGTTGTTTTAGCGTTCGAGTGATGGTGACTTGGGGAGTCCCGGCACTCGTTGCTCCTGCCCCCCACCTGAGGGCTCAATGCAGAGTCCGGGAGATTCACCAGTGACCACCACCGCACCGAAGTCCCAGGCGGCCGGCCGCTCCGGCGGCCATGCCGACCACCTCGGGCACGTCATCTTCATCACCGCGGCCGCCGCCATGGGCGGCTTCCTCTTCGGCTACGACAGCTCCGTCATCAACGGCGCCGTCGAGGGCATCCGCGGGAAGTACGACATCGGCTCGGCCGCGCTCGCCCAGGTCGTCGCCATCGCGCTGATCGGCTGTGCGATCGGCGCCGCCACCGCGGGCCGCGTCGCCGACCGCATCGGGCGCATCCGCGTCATGCGGATCGCCGCCGCGCTCTTCACGGTCAGCGCCGTGGGCTCCGCCCTTCCCTTCAGCCTCTGGGACCTGGCGCTGTGGCGCGTGGTCGGCGGCTTCGCCATCGGCATGGCGTCGGTGATCGGCCCCGCCTACATCGCCGAGGTCGCGCCCGCCGCGTACCGCGGCCGGCTCGGCTCCTTCCAGCAGGCCGCGATCGTGATCGGCATCGCCGTCTCCCAGCTCGTCAACTGGGGCCTGCTCCAGGCCGCCGACGGCGACCAGCGCGGCGACCTGCTGGGCGTCGAGGCGTGGCAGGTCATGCTCGGCGTGATGGTCGTGCCCGCCGTCCTGTACGGCCTGCTGTCCTTCGCGATCCCCGAGTCGCCCCGCTTCCTGATCTCCGCCGGCCGGACCGCCGACGCCGAGAAGGTGCTGCGCGACGTCGAGGGCGAGCACACCGACACGGCCGCACGGGTCGCCGAGATCCGCGAGCACATGCGCAGCGAGCACCGCTCCCGCTTCAAGGACCTGCTCGGCGGGCGCTTCGGCTTCGCCCCGATCGTGTGGGTCGGCATCGGGCTGTCGGTGTTCCAGCAGCTCGTCGGCATCAACGTGATCTTCTACTACTCGGCCACCCTCTGGCAGTCCGTGGGCGTCGACCCGAGCAGCTCGTTCTTCTACTCCTTCACCACGTCGATCATCAACATCATCGGCACCGTGATCGCGATGCTGTTCGTCGACCGGATCGGCCGCAAGCCGCTCGCCCTCATCGGTTCCGTCGGCATGGCGGTCTCGCTGGGCCTGGTCGCCTGGGCCTTCTCCCACAAGACCGGCACCGGCGGCCACATCAGCCTCCCCGGCACCGAGGGCGCCGTGGCACTCATCGGAGCGCACGCCTTCGTGCTCTTCTTCGCCCTGTCGTGGGGCGTCGTGGTGTGGGTCTTCCTCGGCGAGATGTTCCCGAACCGGATCCGCGCCGCCGCGCTCGGCGTCGCCGCCTGCGCGCAGTGGGTCGCCAACTGGGTGATCACCGCCAGCTTCCCCAGCCTGTCGGACTGGAACCTGTCGCTGACCTACGTGATCTACACGGCCTTCGCCGCGCTCTCCGTCCCCTTCGTCGTCAGGTTCGTCCCGGAGACGAAGGGCAAGACCCTGGAGGAGATGGGCTGACCGGCCCCACCCGCTCCCGCCGCGCCGCCCCCGTGGTGCCCCTCCGGGCCCGGGGGCGGCGCCGTGCGCCGGGCCGCTCGCGGCCGGGCCCGGTCAGTCCTTCAGCCGGGGCAGCACCTGCTCGGCGAACAGGTGCAGGCTCCGCCAGCCCTCCTCGACCGGCATGCCCCCGCACAACGGGTGCAGCACGAGGGCGGCGGCCGGGTCGGTGCTCGCCTCCGCGAAGGCGACGCACTCGTCGGGGGTGACCACGCGGTAGACGCCTTCGCGGCGCAGTTCCTCCGGGGAGGCCGCGCTGGAGCGCACCGCCGAGCGGATGCCGGCGGACTGCCAGGAGGCGTAGGTGGCGGCCTCGTGGAACAGGTGCCGCCCGTACTCGGCCCAGGTGCGGTCGGGGTCCTCGGACAGGTGGAGCAGCGGCACCTGCGGCGGGGGCATCAGGCACCAGCCCTCGGTGCCGTGCTCGGCGAGCTGCTCCCGGTAGTACGTCTCCAGCTCCGGGAGGTGGGCGCTGGGGAAGAACGGCAGGCCGAACCGCGCCGCCCGGCGCGCCGCAGCGCGCGAGCTGCCGCCGACGATCAGCAGCGGGTGCGGGGAGCTGTGGGGGCGGGGCGTGACCCGGACGGTCCGGCCGCGGAAGACGAAGGGCTCACCGGTCCACGCCGTGAGCAGCGTCTCCAGCAGCTCGTCCTGGAGGGCGCCGCGCCGGTGCCAGTCCACCCCGAGGGCCGCGTACTCCTCCGGGCGGTAGCCGATGCCGGCGACGGTGACCAGCCGGCCGCCGCCGACGTGGTCGAGCACCGCGAGGTCCTCCGCCAGCCGCAGCGGGTCGTACAGCGGTCCGATCAGCGCGGAGACGGTGACCGCGATCCGGCGGGTCGCGCCGAGGACCGCCCCCGCGAAGGTCAGGGGTGAGGGCAGCCAGCCGTCGGGGGAGCCGTGGTGCTCCTCGGTCTGGAGGGTGGCGACGCCGTGCTCGTCGGCGTACGCGGCCATCTCCAGGGCCGCCCGGTAGCGGTGGCTCAGCGCCCCGGGCGCGGCCGCGGGGTCGACGAGGTTGAAACGTACGACAGTGGCGGGCATGCGCCGACGTTAGCTGACGAACCGTCAGATGAACAGACTCGTGGACCCCCGCCGGGTGGCTCCCGGGAGGGCCCGCCGCGTGACCGATACTGGACGGGTTATGGAAACCGTCATTCTTGCCGTAGTCATCGCCCTGGTCGTGATCCTGGCGGCCGGCGGGCTGGTGGTGGGCAGCCGCCGCAGGAAGCAGCTGCCCCCCGCACCGCCCACCGAGCAGCCGACGATCACCGCGCCCCCCGCCGAACCGCAGATCGGCGACGAGGCGGAGGCCCCGCGGGACGAACCCCGCCGGACCATCGAAGAGGTCGAGCTCCCCGAGTCGGAAGACGCCTCCGCCGGCGGCGTCCTCGTCGAGGAGCGCCCGGCCGCCCCCGAGATCGAGCGGCCCGAGCCCACCGCCGGCCGTCTGGTGCGGCTGCGCTCCCGGCTCTCGCGCTCGCAGAACGCGCTCGGCAAGGGGCTGCTCACGCTGCTCGCGCGCGAGCACCTCGACGAGGACACGTGGGAGGAGGTCGAGGACACCCTGCTCACCGCGGACGTCGGGGTCGTGCCCACCCAGGAACTCGTGGAGCGGCTGCGCACCCGGGTGAAGGTGCTCGGCACCCGCACCCCCGCCGACCTGCGGCAGCTGCTGCGCGAGGAACTGCTGACCCTGATCGGCACGGATCTGGACCGCACGCTCCACACGGACGGGCTGCCGAACGGGGACGGGGCCGACCAGCCGGCCGTGCTGATGGTCGTCGGCGTCAACGGCACCGGCAAGACCACCACCACCGGCAAGCTCGCCCGGGTCCTGGTGGCCGACGGCCGCAGCGTCGTGCTGGGCGCCGCCGACACCTTCCGCGCCGCCGCCGCGGACCAGCTGCAGACCTGGGGCGAGCGGGTCGGCGCCCGGACCGTGCGCGGTCCCGAGGGCGGCGACCCGGCGTCGGTCGCCTTCGACGCGGTGAAGGAGGGCATCGCCGAGGGTGCGGACGTCGTGCTCATCGACACCGCGGGCCGGCTGCACACCAAGACCGGCCTGATGGACGAGCTCGGCAAGGTCAAGCGCGTCGTGGAGAAGCACGGCCCGGTGGACGAGGTCCTGCTGGTCCTGGACGCCACGACGGGTCAGAACGGACTGGTGCAGGCCCGGGTCTTCGCCGAGGTCGTCGACATCACCGGCATCGTGCTCACCAAGCTCGACGGCACGGCCAAGGGCGGCATCGTCGTCGCCGTCCAGCGCGAGCTGGGCGTTCCGGTCAAGCTGATCGGCCTGGGCGAGGGGGCGGACGACCTCGCCCCGTTCGAGCCCGAGGCCTTCGTGGACGCGCTGATCGGCTCGTAGCCGGCGGCGTCCGGGGACGAGCGGACACGTGGACAAGGGGCGCACTCCTCCGAGTGCGCCCCTTGCTCGTCGTTCACGCGTACGCGCGGTCCCGGTGGCAGACGTACGCCAGCGTGCCGAGCAGCAGCCGGGCCTCCGGCGGCTGGCGGGCGGCGTCCAGTGCCGGCGGCCGCAGCCAGCGGACCGGGCCGAGGCCGCCGAGGTCGGAGGGCGGGGCGGTCACGTGGTCGCCCGGCCCGAGGCAGCGCAGGTCGAGGTCGGCGTCGTCCCAGCCCATGCGGTACAGCAGGTGCGGGAGCTCGGCGGCGGCCCCCGGCGCGACGAAGAACTGCGCCCGGCCGTCCGGGGTGGCGATGACCGGGCCGAGACGCAGCCCCATGCGTTCCAGGCGCACCAGGGCGCGTACGCCGGATCGTTCCGCCACGTCGATCACGTCGAAGGCGCGTCCCACGGGGAGCATCAGCGCCGCGCCCGGCACGCGCTCCCAGGCGGCCACGGCCTCCTCGAGGGTGGCCCCGGCCGGCACCTCGCCGGCGAACTCCAGCGCGTGGGCGCCCGGTGCCTTGCACCCCGGGTCACCGCAGGAGCACTGCCCGCCCCCGCGCGTGGCGCGCGCACCCGGCGCCACCGCCCATCCGCACAACCCGGTGTACTCCGCCACGGTGGTGCACGCCGAGGCGTGCGTCCGGCGGCGCGCGCCGGAGCGGATGTGTCGCATCTCCCGCATGCTGCCGATCGTGAAGCCCATGACACCCCCAACGGGTCGCAGTTGCCGATGGTTACGCCCGTGCCTGATCGGCATGTGTCAAGTGAATCGCGCCGTGTGCACATGTAGTTCATTCGAAGGGGTGGCGAATGGTGGCGTTTTCGCTGGAGGCATCGCCGGATGGGTGATCGTAGGATTACTTTCGGTTTGCAAGCCCCGGAAGTGTGCGGGCCGGCGGGTATGCCGGAGGCAAGACTCGTAGGACACTGAGGCACATGGGGGCCAGGCAGGCAACGGCCCTCATCCCCGGAGGTGTTGGGCGACGGAATGGGGGCGTCACGGTGGGCGGCACACAGGACAAGCAGCCCAACGCGCAGTTGACCTCTTGGTTTGTGCGCAGCGGCTGGTCCAAGGGCGAACTCGCCCGTCAGGTGAACCGCAGGGCACGCCAGATGGGCGCGCTGCACGTCAGCACGGACACCTCACGGGTGCGCCGCTGGCTGGACGGCGAACAGCCGCGCGAACCCATCCCGCGCATCCTGTCCGAGCTGTTCTCCGAACGCTTCGGCACCGCCGTCCCGGTGGAGGACCTCGGTCTGCGCCCCGCCCACCAGCCGCCCGCCGCGACCGGCGTGGACCTGCCGTGGGCCGGGCCGCAGACGGTCCAGCTGATCAACGAGTTCTCCCGCAGCGACCTGATGCTCGGCCGCCGCGGCTTCCTCGGGACCTCCCTGGCGCTGGCCGCCGGCCCCGCCCTCGTCGAGCCGATGCAGCGCTGGCTGGTGCCCACCCCCGCGTCCGGCGCCGACGTCCCGCCGCCGCGCGAGCCCGGGGGCAGAGTCCGGCTCTCCGAGCCCGAGCTGGAGCTGCTGGAGGCCACCACGGTGATGTTCCGCCAGTGGGACAACCAGTGCGGCGGCGGCCTGCGCCGCAAGGCCGTGGTGGGCCAGTTGCACGAGGTCACCGACCTGCTCCAGGAGTCCCATCCGCAGTCCGTCGCCAAGCGGCTCTACCGCGTCACCGCCGAGCTCGCCGCGCTCGCCGGCTGGATGTCGTACGACGTCGGCCTGCATCCCACGGCGCAGAAGTACCTGGTCCTGGCCCTGCACGCGGCCAAGGAGGCGGACGACCGCCCGCTGGGTGCCTTCGTCCTGTCCAGCATGAGCCGCCAGATGATCCACCTGGACCGGCCCGACGACGCACTGGAACTCATCCACCTGGCGCAGTACGGCAGCAGGGACAGCGCGACCGCCACCACCCAGGCGATGCTGTACGCGATGGAGGCCCGCGCCTACGCCAACATGGGCCAGGTCAGCAAGTGCCACCGCGCCGTGCGGATGGCCGAGGACTCCTACACCGACTCCCGCCCCACCGAGGACCCGGACTGGATCAGCTTCTTCAACGAGGCCGAGCTCAACGCCGAGAACGCCCACTCCTACCGTGACCTGGCGTACGTGGCCGGCCGCAGCCCCACGTACGCCTCGCTGGCCCACCCGGTGATGCAGCGGGCCGTCGAGCTCTTCTCCCAGGACACCGTCCACCAGCGTGCCTACGCCCTCAACCTGATCGGCATGGCCACCGTGCACCTGCTCCAGCGGAGCCCGGAGGAGGCCGCCGGCCTCACCGTCCAGGCCATCGACGTCGCCAAGCACGTGCGCTCCGAGCGGGTGAACACCCGCATCCGCAAGACCGCCGACACCGCGCTGCGTGACTACGGCAGGATCGCCGAGGTCGCCCAGCTCAGCGAGCGCCTGGCGTCCGACCTCCCCGAGGTCGCCGGGACCGCCTGACCCGGCGGTCCACCCCGAACCCCGGCCGCGGCCGGCCATCCCGACAGCCCGACTCGGCTCCCCCATGCCAGGTCAACCGGGTGGCCCGCCGCGGCCGGTCCTCGTCCACCGACCCGTCCGTTCGACGGCGTGGCGAGGTTTGTACACCCCGGCCCGCGCGGCACGTATACAGCTCGTCGGCCCGCCCGAGGGGTCACGGAGTCGTGACGGCGTCGTCATGGCGGCGCCCGCTGGGGTGGCGGTTCATCCCGACGTAACACGGACGACTTCTTCGTCACGGTTCCGAAACACCCGATGGCGTCGACGGAAACCCGGCTGGGACAACCTCATGGCGAAAACCGGCCCATCGAGCCCGCTTCCCGCACGGGCCGTTCGGATGACGAGGAGACGCCGATGGCAGCAGGCTTCTTGACGCTTGCCGCAGATACGCCCACGCTCGACAGCGGTAGCACGGCGTTCATGCTGCTGAGCGCAGCGCTGGTGCTCGTGATGACCCCCGGTCTCGCCTTCTTCTACGGCGGCATGGTGCGGGTCAAGAGCGTGCTGAACATGCTGATGATGAGCTTCATCGCCATCGGCATCGTCACCGTGCTGTGGACGCTCTACGGGTTCACCGTCGCATTCGACTCCGGCAACGCCTTCTTCGGCGGCTTCGACTGGGCCGGCATGCGCAACATCGGGATCTCCCAGCTGTGGGACGGCTACACCATCCCGGTCTACGTCTTCGCCGTCTTCCAGCTGATGTTCGCGATCATCACGCCCGCCCTGATCAGCGGCGCCCTGGCGGACCGGGTGAAGTTCACCGCCTGGTCGCTCTTCGTGGCCCTGTGGGCGACGGTCGTGTACTTCCCGGTCGCCCACATGGTCTGGGCGTCGGACGGCTTCCTCTTCACCCGCGGCGTGATCGACTTCGCCGGCGGTACGGCGGTGCACATCAACGCCGGTGCCGCGGCGCTCGGCGTGATCCTCGTCATCCGCAAGCGCGTGGGCTTCAAGAAGGACCCGTTCCGCCCGCACAACCTGCCGCTGGTCATGCTCGGCGCCGGCCTGCTGTGGTTCGGCTGGTTCGGGTTCAACGCCGGCTCCTGGCTCGCCTCCGACGGCGTCGCGGCCGTGGCCTTCACCAACACCCAGGTCGCCACCGCCTCCGCGATGCTCGGCTGGCTCGCCTACGAGAAGATCAAGCACGGCTCCTTCACCACGCTGGGCGCCGCCTCCGGCGCGGTCGCCGGTCTGGTCGCCATCACCCCGGCCTGCGGCTCGGTCAGCCCGCTCGGCGCGATCGCGGTCGGAGTCATCGCCGGTGTGGCCTGCGCCGCCGCGGTCGGCCTGAAGTACAAGTTCGGCTACGACGACTCCCTCGACGTGGTCGGCGTCCACATGGTCGGCGGCATCGTCGGCTCCCTGCTCATCGGCTTCTTCGCCACCGGCGGGGTCGGCCAGACCGCCAAGGGCGTCTTCTACGGCGGCGGCTTCGACCAGCTGTGGAAGCAGTTCCTGGGCGTCGGCGTGGTCCTGTTCTACTCGCTCATCGCCTCGGCGATCCTTGCCAAGCTCATCGACCTGGTGATCGGATTCACCGTCAGCGAGGACACCGAGGTCGCGGGCATCGACCAGGCCGAGCACGCGGAGACCGGCTACGACTTCGCGGGCGTGGCCGGCGCGGTCCGCTCCGCCCTCTCCTCCCTGGACAGCAGCAGTGGCAGCGGCACCCAGGTGACCGACGCCCCGTCGAAGAAGGTGGACGCGTGAAGCTCATCACCGCGGTCGTGAAGCCGCACCGGCTGGACGAGATCAAGGAGGCGCTGCAGGCCTTCGGCGTCCAGGGCCTGACGGTCACCGAGGCCAGTGGCTACGGCCGCCAGCGGGGCCACACCGAGGTCTACCGTGGTGCCGAGTACACCGTGGACCTGGTGCCCAAGATCCGCATCGAGGTGCTCGTCGAGGACGGCGACGCCGACCAGCTGATCGAGGTCATCGTCAAGGCCGCCCGTACCGGCAAGATCGGTGACGGCAAGGTCTGGAGCATCCCGGTCGAGACCGCCGTACGGGTCCGGACCGGGGAGCGCGGCCCGGACGCGCTCTGAGGACGCGGGGGCGCGGCCGGGACTCCGGCCGCGCCCTTTCGCACCACCGAACCCGAGCAGTTCCACCGCACGGCCTGCGACTGGAGACAGTGTGACGGAGAACGTCGACGCGAAAGCCCACGACGGACACGCCCCTGCAGGCTATGCGGCGGCCCGGCTGGCCCTCCTGAACGGCGAGGGCCCGTCCGGGCCGCCGCGGCGCAAGGCGCTCGCCTCCCTGACCGACGCCTGGCTCGCCGACCTCGCCCGCGGCGCGGCCGACCGTACCGGGGCGCGGGGCTGGTCGCTGGTCGCCGTCGGCGGCTACGGCAGGGGGGAGCTCTCCCCGCGCAGCGACCTCGACCTGCTGCTGCTCCACGACGGCTCCGCAGGGCCCGCGGACGTCGCCGGCCTCGCCGACGGGATCTGGTACCCGGTCTGGGACCTGGGCGTCGCCCTCGACCACTCCGTCCGCACCCCCGCCGAGGCCCGCAAGACCGCCGCCGAGGACCTCAAGGTCCAGCTCGGCCTCCTCGACGCCCGCCACATCGCGGGCGACGCCGCCCTCACGGCCTCCCTGCGCACCGCGGTCCTCGCCGACTGGCGCAACCAGGCGCCCAAGCGGCTCCCCGCGCTCCACGAGCTGTGCCTGGAGCGCGCCGAACGCCACGGGGAGCTCTCGTACCTGCTGGAGCCCGACCTCAAGGAGGCCCGCGGTGGGCTGCGCGACGCCACAGCCCTGCGCGCCGTCGCCGCCTCCTGGCTCGCCGACGCCCCCCGCGAGGGCCTGGAGGACGCCCGGACCCGGCTGCTCGACGCCCGGGACGCCCTCCACCTGGTGACCGGCCGCGCCACCGACCGGCTGGCCCTGCAGGAGCAGGACCAGGTGGCCGGCGCACTCGGCCTGCTCGACGCCGATGCACTGCTGCGCCAGGTGTACGAGGCCGCCCGGACCGTCGGCTACGCCTTCGACGTCACCTGGCGCGAGGTCGGCCGGGTCCTGCGCTCCCGCCAGATGCGGCCCCGCCGCCGCGGGCTGCTCGGGCGCTCCCGCCCGGAGCAGAGCACGAACGCGCCCGAGCGCACCCCGCTGGCCGACGGCGTCGTGGAGCACGAGGGCGAGGCCGTCCTCGCGCTCACGGCCAGGCCCGAGCGCGACCCGGTGCTGCCGCTGCGCGCCGCCGCGGCCGCCGCCGAGCACGGTGTACCGCTGTCGCTGCACGCGGTCCGCCGGCTGAGCGTGGCCCAGGCCACCCGGCCGCTGCCGGTGCCGTGGCCCGCCGAGGCCCGCGAACAGCTTGTGACGCTGCTCGGCGCGGGGGAGTCCACCGTCCAGGTGTGGGAGGCACTGGAGGCCGCGGGCATGATCACGCGGCTGCTCCCCGACTGGGAACGGGTCCGCTGCCGCCCGCAGCGCAACGCCGTGCACATCTGGACCGTCGACCGGCACCTCATCGAGTGCGCGGTGCGCGCCTCGCGCCTGACCCGCCGGGTGGGCCGCCCCGACCTGCTGCTCATCGCCGCCCTGCTGCACGACATCGGCAAGGGCTGGCCCGGCGACCACTCCGAGGCCGGCGAGGTCATCGCCCGGGACGTCGCGGCCCGCTTCGGCTTCGGCCGCGCCGACGTGGAGACGCTGGCCCTGCTGGTCCGCCACCACCTGCTGCTGATCGAGACCGCGACCCGGCGCGACCTGGACGACCCCGCCACCGTGCAGAGCGTCGCCGAGGCCGTCCGCGACTCCGAGACGCTGGAGCTGCTCCACGCGCTGACCGAGGCGGACGCCCTCGCCACCGGTCCGGCCGCCTGGAGCGCATGGCGGTCCTCACTCGTCGGCGACCTGGTCAAGCGGGTCGCCGCCGTGCTGGTGAGCGGGGCGGTGCCCGCACCCGCCGACCCCGAGCCCACCGCGGAGGAGGAGCGTCTGGCGGTCGAGGCGGCGCGCACCGGGGGCCCGGTCATCGCGCTGCACGCCCATGCCGAGCCCGACCCCGACGGGGTCCCGCGGACCGCGGACGGCGAACCCGAGCCCGTCGGCGTGGAGCTGCTGCTCGCCGTCCCCGACCGGCCCGGGCTGCTGGCGGCGGCGGCGGGCGTGCTCGCCCTGCACCGGCTCACCGTCCGGGCCGCCGACCTGCGCGCGGTCGACCCCATCCACCAGGGCCCGGTGACCCTCCTGCGCTGGCGGGTGGCCGCCGAGTACGGCTCGCTGCCCGAGGCGGCACGGCTGCGCAACGACTTCGCCCGGGCCTTCGCGGGCTCCCTCGACATCGAGGCACGGCTGGCGGAGCGGGAGTCGGCGTACCCCCGCCGTCGCGGGGTCACGCCCCCTCCGCCCCGCGTCACCGTCGCCCCCGGCAGCTCCAGCGCCGCGACCGTCATCGAGGTCCGCGCCCACGACGCCCCGGGGCTGCTGCACCGCATCGGCCGGGCCCTGGAGTCCACCGGCGTGAACGTCAGGTCCGCCCGGATCAGTACGCTCGGCGCCAACGCGGTCGACGCGTTCTACGTCACGGACACCGGGGGCGATCCGCTTCCCGACGTACGGGCGGCCGAGGTCGCCGACGAGGTGGAGCGGGCCCTGCGCTGACGCGGTGGAGACCATTCGCGGCCCGGGCGGATACCCTTGAGGACGACCTATCACCCGCCCCCGACCTGAGGATCCGCGACCGACGTGTTCGACACCCTTTCCGACCGCCTCGCAGCGACGTTCAAGAACCTCCGGGGCAAGGGCCGCCTTTCCGAGGCGGACATCGACGCCACCGCGCGCGAGATCCGCATCGCGCTGCTGGAGGCGGACGTCGCGCTGCCGGTGGTGCGCGCCTTCATCAAGCAGGTCAAGGAGCGGGCGACCGGGGCCGAGGTCTCCCAGGCGCTGAACCCCGCCCAGCAGGTCATCAAGATCGTCAACGACGAGCTCGTCGGCATCCTCGGCGGTGAGACCCGCCGGCTGCGGTTCGCCAAGCAGCCGCCGACCGTGATCATGCTCGCCGGTCTGCAGGGTGCGGGCAAGACGACGCTGGCCGGCAAGCTCGGCCGCTGGCTGCAGGGCCAGGGCCACGCCCCGCTGCTGGTCGCCGCGGACCTCCAGCGTCCCAACGCCGTCAACCAGCTCCAGGTCGTCGCGGAGCGGGCCGGCGTCGCGGTCTTCGCGCCGGAGCCCGGCAACGGCGTGGGCGATCCGGTCCAGGTGGCCAAGGACTCCCTCGACCACGCCCGCACCAAGCAGTACGACGTCGTCATCGTCGACACCGCCGGCCGCCTCGGCATCGACGCCGAGATGATGCAGCAGGCCGCGGACATCCGCGACGCCGTGCAGCCCGACGAGATCCTCTTCGTCGTCGACGCCATGATCGGCCAGGACGCGGTCAACACCGCCGAGGCCTTCCGCGACGGCGTCGGCTTCGACGGCGTGGTGCTCTCCAAGCTCGACGGCGACGCCCGCGGTGGTGCGGCGCTCTCCATCGCGCACGTCACCGGCCGCCAGATCATGTTCGCCTCCAACGGCGAGAAGCTGGACGACTTCGACGCCTTCCACCCCGACCGGATGGCCTCGCGCATCCTGGGCATGGGTGACGTCCTCAGCCTGATCGAGAAGGCCGAGCAGACCTTCAGCCAGGCCGAGGCCCAGAAGATGGCCGAGAAGCTGGCCAAGGGTCCCAAGGAGTTCACCCTCGACGACTTCCTCCAGCAGATGGAGCAGGTCCGCAAGATGGGCTCGATCTCCAAGCTGCTCGGCATGCTCCCGGGCATGGGCCAGATCAAGGACCAGATCAACAACCTCGACGAGCGTGACGTGGACCGCACGGCCGCGATCATCAAGTCGATGACCCCGGGTGAGCGCCAGGACCCCACGATCATCAACGGCTCCCGTCGCGCCCGCATCGCCCGCGGTTCCGGTGTGGACGTCAGCGCCGTGAAGAGCCTGGTGGAGCGGTTCTTCGAGGCCCGCAAGATGATGTCGCGGATGGCCCAGGGCGGTATCCCGGGGATGCCCGGCATGCCGGGCATGGGCGGCGGCGCACGTCAGAAGAAGCAGCAGAAGAAGGCCAAGGGCAAGCGGCAGAGCGGCAACCCGCTCAAGCGCGCCGAGCAGGAGAGGGCCGACGCCGCCCGTCGCGAGCAGCAGCAGGCCGGTGGCGCCTTCGGCCTGCCGGCCGGCCAGGAGGGCCAGAACTTCGAACTGCCCGACGAGTTCAAGAAGTTCATGGGCTGACCCAGGTCCGTGTCCGTACGGCGGCGGCGCCCCCTGCGCAGGGGACGCCGCCGCCGCGCGTGCATCATGGACCCATGCGCGTACACATCCGTCCCCCGGAGCCGGCCGACGCCCCCGCCTACCGGGAGGCGGTGCTGCGCTCCGCCGAGCACGTCGGCCGGTGGAACCCGGTCGAACCGGACGGGCTGCCCGAACTGCTGCGGCGCCAGGGGCCGGTGCTGCGGACGTTCCTGATCCTCGACGAGGAGAGCGGCGGGATCGTCGGCAAGTGCAACGTGGCCAACATCGTGATGGGGCGCTTCCGCAACGGCAGCCTGGGCTACGACAGCTACGTGCCCTTCGCCGGGACCGGGCGGATGAGCGAGGGCCTGCGGCTGGTCGTCGACCGCTGCTTCGCCCCCGAACCGCGGGGCCTGGGCCTGCACCGGCTGGAGATCAACGTGCAGCCGGAGAACGAACGGTCCGTCGCCATGGCCAGGCGCCTCGGTTTCCGCCACGAGGGCTTCACGCCCCGGATGCTCTACCTGAACGACGCCTGGCGCGACCACGAGCGCTTCGCGCTCACCGCCGAGGAGTGGCCGGGGGTCTGAGGGGCGCCGGAGCGGCACTGTCCTTATTGTCGGGATATGGGCAATCCCGTACCGCCCCGGCAGAATCCGGACGACCCATGGCGGACGGAGGGCGCGCCAGCCTCGCCGCCCACCCGGCGACGGCGCCGCATGGGCGGCTGGGGCGGCATGATCCTGACGGCGCTCGTCGTCTTCCTCATCACCGACCTGGTGCTCTCGTTCTTCACCGGGTCCCGGCCGACCACGATCTCGTACACCGAGTTCAACCGGCAGCTGGCCACGGACAACATCTCGAAGATCTACTCCAAGGGCGACTCCATCGAGGGGCAGCTCAAGAAGAAGCAGGACGTGCCGGGGGCGGACGAGGGCACGTACATGCAGTTCAAGACCCAGCGGCCGGTCTTCGCCGACGACGACCTGTGGGCGACCCTGACGAAGAACAAGGTCACCGTCACCGCCGAACCCGTGGTCCAGCAGCGCGGCCTGCTCTACAACCTGCTGCTCTCGCTCGCCCCGGTGCTGCTGCTGGTCCTGCTCTGGCTCTACGTCTCCCGCCGGATGAGCAAGCTCGCGGGCGGGCTCGGCGGCCTGGGCGGCCTCGGCCGCAGGGCCCCGCCGACGCCGGTCGTCCCGGAGGCGGGCCGCCGCACCACCTTCGCCGACGTGGCGGGCATCGACGAGGTGGAGGCCGAGCTCAACGAGGTCGTCGACTTCCTCAAGCGCCCGCAGGCCTACCGGGCGCTCGGGGCGCGGATGCCGCGCGGCGTGCTGCTCGCCGGGCCGCCCGGCACCGGCAAGACCCTGCTCGCCCGGGCCGTGGCCGGCGAGGCCGACGTGCCGTTCTTCTCCGCCTCCGCCTCCGAGTTCATCGAGATGATCGTCGGCGTCGGCGCCGGCCGGGTGCGCGAGCTGTTCGCCGAGGCCCGCAAGGTCGCCCCGGCGATCATCTTCATCGACGAGATCGACACCATCGGCCGTGCCCGCGGCGCCGCGGGCGGCATCGGCGGCCACGACGAGCGGGAGCAGACCCTCAACCAGATCCTCACCGAGATGGACGGCTTCTCCGGCTCCGAGGGCGTCGTCGTCACAGCCGCCACCAACCGGCCCGACGTCCTCGACCCCGCCCTGACCCGGCCGGGCCGCTTCGACCGCGTCGTCCACGTCAGCCCGCCCGACCGTACGGGCCGCGAGGCGATCCTCCGCATCCACCTGCGCCAGGTACCCCTGGAGGGCGGCATCGACCTGACCGCCGTGGCCCGTGCGACGCCGGGGATGACGGGCGCCGAACTGGCCAACCTCGCCAACGAGGCCGCGCTGCTCGCCGTCAAGCGCGGCAAGGGCGCCGTCGGGCAGGGCGAGCTCTCCGACGCCCTGGAGAAGGTGCAGCTGGGCGCGGCCCGCCCGCTCGTGATCCCCATCGAGGAGCGCCGCCGTACCGCCTACCACGAGTCCGGGCACGCCCTGCTCGGCATGCTGCACCCGGGCGCCGACCCCGTACGCAAGATCACCATCGTCCCGCGCGGCCGCGCCCTCGGCGTCACCCTCTCCACCCCCGACTCCGACCGCTACGCGTACACCGAGGAGTACCTGCGCGGCCGGATCATCGGCGCGCTCGGCGGCATGGCCGCCGAGCACGTCGTCTTCGGGGTGATCACCACCGGTGCCGAGAACGACCTGGAGCAGGTCACCAACGTCGTCCGGGGCATGGTCGGCCGCTGGGGCATGAGCGAGAAGGTCGGCCCGCTCTCGGCGATCCCGGCCGACTCCCAGCAGCCCTACGGACTGTCCGCCGCCCCCGCCACCCTCGACGTGATCGACGCCGAGATGCGCAGGATCGTGGACGAGTGCTACGGGACGGCCTGCCGGCTGCTGGGCCGGCACCGCGAGCAACTGGACGCCCTCGCGGAGCGGCTGCTGGAGGCCGAGACGCTGGAGGAGGACGAGGCCTACGAGGCGGCGGGCATCCCACGGCTCGCGAAGGCCGTGGAGTAGCCGCCCTGCGGTCGCGCGGGAACGTTGCCGGTTACACCCGGGCCACCAGGTAACGGAACACGTTCTCCATCCGGACCGTGCCGTCGCCGCGCCGGTACGCGTGCAGCGCCTCGCGCAGCTCCTTGCGCACCTGGTCCTCGTCGGTGGCCGCCACGGCGGCGTCGAAGAGCCCGGTCGACACCAGGCCGCGCACCGCGCTGTCCATGTCGGGGTAGCCGAACGGGCAGGACACCCGCCCCGAGCCGTCCGGACGCAGCCCCGCCTCCCGCGCCAGCTCCTCCAGGTCGTCACGGCCGCTGAGCCGGACCGCGGGGGTGGTGCCGCGCGGCTCGGCCAGCCGGGCCGCGACCCGCAGCACCCGCCCGGTGGCGCAGCGCTCGGGCGGCCCCCAGCCGGCCAGCACGACCGGGGCGCCCCGCTCGGCCAGGCCCGCCGCGGCGCCGAGCGCCGGGACCAGCGCCGCCGGCGCCGTCCCCGGGTCGAGGGCGGTGATCATCGTGAACGGTGCCCCCTCCGGTACGGGGACCTCCTCCGGCCCGCCCGCCACGAGCCGGGTGCGCCCGCCGCGCGACCGTGCCGGTGCGCCCCACTGCTGCTCGGGCAGCAGCCGCTGCCGGGCCAGTTCGAGGCGCCGTTCGTCCGGATCGCACCCCGTGACCGCCGCGCCCCGGGCCGAGGCCATGAGCAGCGCGAGTCCCGATCCGCACCCGAGGCCGAGCAGCCGGGTGCGGGGGCCGACCTCCAACCGCTCGTGCACCGCCTCGTAGAGCGGTACGAGCATCCGCTCCTGGATCTCCGCCCAGTCACGCGCCCTGCCGTCGGTCCGGTGTGTTCGTGGGTGCCGTGCGAGCGTAGGTGTCATCGAGCGCCCCAATCAGCCGCGTCGCCGTCTCGCCGAAAGCCTTCCTCGTACGCCCCCCGGTTACGCCGCGCACCGTCATCGTCACGCCGCGCATGCCCCCGGAGCCAGCCAACTCCCCTTCCGGGCCGTAGTCCAGAGGTTTGAAGGTGAGGATTGGGCCGATTCCCGACCCCGCCGATTCACGTCCGGTGCCGCTGTCCCCGTACCATCTGCGGCATGGCAAAGGCTCCCGTACTCACACCCCAGGCGGACGACTTCCCGCGCTGGTACCAGGACCTGATCAACAAGGCCGAGCTGGCCGACAACGGCCCGGTGCGCGGCACCATGGTCATCCGGCCGTACGGGTACTCGCTGTGGGAGCGGATGCAGCAGGAGATGGACGCGCGGATCAAGGAGGCGGGCGCCCAGAACGCGTACTTCCCGCTCTTCATCCCGCAGTCCTACCTGACCCGGGAGGCCGAGCACGTCGAGGGCTTCGCGCCGGAGCTGGCCGTGGTCACCCACGGCGGCGGCAAGGAGCTGGAGGAGCCGGTCGTCGTCCGGCCCACCTCCGAGACGATCATCAACGAGTACTTCTCCAAGTGGGTGCAGAGCTACCGCGACCTGCCCCTGCTCATCAACCAGTGGGCCAACGTGGTCCGTTGGGAGATGCGCTCGCGGCTCTTCCTCCGTACGAGTGAGTTCCTGTGGCAGGAGGGCCACACCGCGCACGCCACCTACGAGGACGCCCGCGACTACGCCGCGATGATCCACCGCGACGTGTACGGGGACTTCATGACCGACGTCCTCGGCATCGACGTGGTCCTCGGCCGCAAGACCGCCCGCGAGCGCTTCGCCGGCGCCATCAACACCCTCACCCTCGAGGGCATGATGGGCGACGGCAAGGCGCTGCAGCTGGGCACCAGCCACGAGCTGGGCACCAACTTCGCCAAGGCCTTCAACACCTCCTACCTGTCGAAGGAGGGGCAGCAGGAGCTGGTCTGGCAGACCTCCTGGGGCGTGTCGACCCGCATGGTCGGCGGCCTGATCATGTCCCACGGCGACGACAACGGACTGCGCGTGCCGCCGCGGCTGGCGCCGGTGCAGGCCGTCATCCTGGCGATCAAGGGCGACGACGCGGTCGTCGCCAAGGTCCGCGAGATCGGCGACCGGCTCAAGGCCGCCGGCGTGCGCGTCCAGGTCGACGTGCGCACCGACACCCCGTTCGGCCGACGCGCCGTGGACTGGGAGCTCAAGGGCGTCCCCGTCCGCGTGGAGGTCGGCCCGCGCGACCTGGAGAACGGCACCGCGATGCTCGCCCGCCGCATCCCCGGGGGCAAGGAGCCGGTGGCGATCGACGAGCTGACCGCGCTGGTGCCCAAGGTGCTGGAGGAGGACCAGGCCACGCTGCTGCGCCAGTCCCGCGAGCGCCGCGAGTCCCGCACCGTGGACGTCAAGACGATCGCCGAGGCCGCCGAGGCCGCGGCCACCGGCTGGGCCCGCATCCCCTGGGCCGACCTCGGCCCGGAGGGCGAGGCCAGGCTGGCCGAGCAGGGCGTGTCCGTGCGCTGCCTGCTGACCGAGGACGGGCAGGTTCCGGAAACGGACGACGCGCCGGGTACCGCGGCGATCGTCGCGCGGGCATACTGACCGTCAACTGACTGAAAAGCGACGTACGTAATCGGCAGTACGTCCACGCTTGAGGCGGGTGCGTGACTTCTCCACTGTCCTCCGCACCCGCCCTCAGCCGTACGCATCATCCGGAACTGACTAGTACGTGCAAAATATTTGGGATGGCCCGGTATCGGAACACAGGGCGCCCCCGGCTCGTTGTCACGACGTGAGCACGACACCACCAGTCCTCGCCGCCGAGCTGGCAGTCGCATGGGCCGACATTCAACGGCACCATCCCGAACTGCCCGACCTGGCCGCCCCCGAGTCCCTGATCGGAGAGTCCTCGTCCGCGTGCGGCACGGAGCTCTCCTTCGAGCGCCTGCTGCACGAGGCCGTCCACGGAGTCGCCGCCGCGCGCGGCGTCCGGGACACCTCGCGGGCAGGTCGCTACCACAACCGTCGATTCCTGGCCATCGCCGACGAGCTCGGCCTGGACCACTCCGAGGAGCCGCACCCCAGCAGCGGCTTCTCCCTGGTCCAGCTGCGCCCGGACACCAAGAAGCGCTACCGGGCGACGATCGACCGCCTGCAGCGCGCGCTCAGAGCGCACACCGTGGCGACCGCCGCCGACACCGCCCGCAGTTTCCGCGGGCCCGCCGCCCGGCACGGGTCCTCGGGCGGAGGCGTACGGGCGAAGGCGGTCTGCGACTGCGGGCGCAACGTCCGGGTCGTGCCGTCCGTCCTCGCGCAGGCGCCGATCGTCTGCGGGGCGTGCGGTACGCCGTTCCGGATTCCGGAGGCCGCGGCGGTCGCGTGAGCGCCCGCCGCGCATGGGGGCGGCACCGTACGGGGGACGGCGCCGGTGGGGTCACCGGCGTGCGGCGGCATGCCCGCCGTATGGCAGAATGGTCAGCTGAGCACTCGGCAGCCGTGCAGGACCCCTCTCTCCTTCGGCTGACGCGTCCGTCGGGCAACCGGCTCCACAACCCCACGTGGTGGTCCGGCCTGCCCAACCACGTCAACTCCAGGAGAACCCACTCCCGTGGCAGTCAAGATCAAGCTGAAGCGTCTGGGCAAGATCCGTTCGCCTCACTACCGCATCGTCGTCGCCGACTCCCGTACCCGCCGTGACGGCCGGGCCATCGAGGAGATCGGTCTGTACCACCCCGTGCAGAACCCGTCGCGCATCGAGGTCAACGCCGAGCGCGTCGCGTACTGGCTGGGTGTCGGCGCGCAGCCGACCGAGCCCGTGCTCGCCATCCTGAAGAAGACCGGCGACTGGCAGAAGTACAAGGGCGAGCCGGCCCCGGCCCCGCTCCTGGTCGCCGAGCCCAAGGCCGACAAGCGCGCCCTCTTCGAGGCCGCCGCCAAGGACGCCGGTGACGGGTCCAAGGGCGAGGCCATCACCCAGAAGGCGAAGAAGTCCGACAAGAAGGACGAGGCCGCCGAGGCGGCCGAGTCGACCGAGGCCTGATCGTGCTCGAGGAGGCCCTCGAACACCTGGTCAAGGGGATCGTCGACAACCCCGACGACGTGCAGGTCGCCGAGCGCACCCTGCGTCGGGGGAAGGTCCTGGAGGTCCGGGTGCACCCCGACGACCTCGGCAAGGTGATCGGCCGCAACGGCCGCACCGCCCGCGCCCTGCGCACGGTCGTGGGCGCGATCGGCGGACGCGGTGTCCGCGTCGACCTCGTCGACGTGGACCACGTCCGCTGAGGTACGCAGCACCGGCACGGGCCGGGGGTGGCACTTGGGCCGCCCCCGGCCCGTGGCCGTATCCGACACGTGAGCACAGGAGCGCGATCAAGTGCAGCTGGTAGTGGGACGCATCGGTCGCGCCCATGGCATCAAGGGCGAGGTCTCGGTGGAGGTGCGCACCGACGAGCCGGAACTGCGGCTCGCCCCGGGCGCCGTGCTCGTCACGGACCCGGCGTCGGCCGGCCCGCTCACCGTCGAGACGGGCCGGGTGCACAGCGGCCGGCTGATGCTGCGCTTCGCCGGCGTGAAGGACCGCACCGGTGCCGAGGCGCTGCGCAACGTCCTGCTGATCGCCGACGTCGACCCGGACGAGACGCCGGAGGACCCCGAGGAGTTCTACGACCACCAGCTGGTCGACCTCGACGTGGTCACCGCCGACGGGACCGAGGTCGGCCGGATCAAGGAGATCTCCCACCTGCCGTACCACGACCTGCTGGTCGTCGAACGGCCGGACGGCAGCGAGGTCATGGTGCCCTTCGTCGCCGAGATCGTCCCCGAGATCGACCTGGAGCAGCAGCGCGCGGTCATCACGCCCCCGCCCGGCCTGCTGGACGAGGCCGAGGCGGAGCAGTAGGCCCATGCGCATCGACGTCGTCACGATCTTCCCCGAGTACCTGGAGCCGCTGAACGTCTCCCTGGTCGGCAAGGCCCGGGCGCGCGGTCAGCTGGACGTGCGCGTCCACGACCTGCGCCGGTGGACCCACGACCGGCACAACACGGTCGACGACACCCCGTACGGCGGTGGCCCGGGCATGGTCATGAAGCCCGAGCCGTGGGGCGAGGCCCTGGACACGGTCCTGGAGTCGGGGGAGGGCGATCCCGTGCTGGTGGTCCCCACCCCGAGCGGCCGCCCCTTCACCCAGGAGCTCGCGGTCGAGCTGTCCGCGAAGCCCTGGCTGGTCTTCACCCCGGCCCGGTACGAGGGCATCGACCGGCGGGTCATCGAGGAGTACGGCGAGCGGCTGGACGTCCGCGAGGTCTCCATCGGCGACTACGTCCTGGCCGGCGGCGAGGCCCCGGTGCTGGTGATGGTGGAGGCCGTGGCCCGGCTCCTGCCGGGCGTGCTGGGCAACGCCGAGTCGCACCGCGACGACTCCTTCGCCCCCGGTGCCATGGCCGACCTGCTGGAGGGCCCGGTCTTCACCAAGCCCCCGGTCTGGCGCGACCGCGGAGTGCCGGAGGTGCTGCTCAGCGGCCACCACGGCAAGGTCGCCCGCTGGCGCCGCGACGAGGCCTTCCGCCGTACGACGCAGAACCGCCCCGACCTGATCGAGCGTTGCGACCCGGCGGCCCTGGACAAGAAGGACCGCGCGATGCTCGCGGCCCTCGGCTGGGTGCAGGGCGAGGACGGCCGATTTGGGCGACTCCCGGAGTCCGTGGAAGAATAGGCGGCTGCTGCCTTGCGTCCGGCGTGCGCCCCTGCCACAGGGGGACATGACGCCCGTCCGACGCGGAGGCGGTCGGATCACCACCACTACTCCCGCCGATGACCTGTGGCATGGGCGAAGAAAGCAGACGAACATGTCCCACCTGCTCGACTCCGTCGACGCCGCGTCGCTGCGCAGCGACGTCCCGGCCTTCCGCCCCGGTGACACCGTCAACGTCCACGTCCGCGTGATCGAGGGCAACCGCTCCCGTATCCAGCAGTTCAAGGGCGTTGTCATCCGTCGCCAGGGCGCCGGCGTCCGTGAGACCTTCACGGTCCGCAAGGTCTCCTTCAGCGTCGGCGTCGAGCGTACCTTCCCGGTGCACAGCCCGATCTTCGAGAAGATCGAGCTCGTGACCCGCGGTGACGTGCGTCGCGCCAAGCTGTACTACCTCCGTGAGCTGCGCGGCAAGGCCGCGAAGATCAAGGAGAAGCGCGACAACTGAGTCCGCCCGGCACATGCGGGGCCCTATAGGCTCTGCGCCTGATGGACACAGAGGTACACCTCCCGGAGCGCGACCGCGCCGATCCCGCCGAACAGCGGGATGAGCGGTCGCGCTTCGGCGTACGTACACAGCGGTATGCGCTGCTCGCCGTGGCGGCCGCCGCCGTGGTCGCGCTGGTCAACGTCTTCGTGGCCCAGCCCTTCGAGATCCCCAGCGGGTCGATGGAGAACACCCTGCGGGCAGGGGACCGCGTGCTGGTCAACAAACTGGCGTACCGTTTCGGCGAGGCGCCCGCCAGAGGCGATGTCGTGGTGTTCGACGGCGAGGGATCGTTCGTCCAGGACTCCGGCGGGAGCGACTACGTCAAGCGGGTCATCGGTGTCGGTGGGGACCGGGTGACCTGCTGCGACGAGCGGGGCAGGATCACCGTCAACGGGCGCCCGCTGGACGAGACCTATCTTTACCCCGGGGACACGCCGTCCCGGGTAGCGTTCGACATCGAGGTTCCGAAGGGGAGGCTGTGGGTGATGGGTGACCACCGTGCCGACAGCCGCGATTCCCGTGACCATCTGGGCGACCCCGGAGGGGGCACCGTTCCAGTGGACAAGGTGATCGGCCGGGCCGAGGCGACCTTCTGGCCGCTGGGCCGCCGCCGCTCCCTGGACGGCGCCCATGGGTAGCCGCGGGCGGGCGAACGCCGGCCAGCCGAGCCGTGCCGAGTACCTGGGAGAGGAGCCGGCGGGCCCGCGCAGGGGCGGCGGCCGGGCCGAGCGGCGCAAGCTGGCGCGGAAGGTCAAGCGCAGGCGGCGTCGTTCCGCGGCCAGGGAGATACCCCTGCTCATCGGGGTCGCGCTGCTGATCGCGCTGGTGCTCAAGACCTTCCTGCTGCAGGCCTTCGTCATCCCGTCGGGCTCGATGGAGCAGACGATCAGGATCGGGGACCGCGTCGTCGTCGACAAGCTCACACCGTGGTTCGGCTCCCGGCCGCAGCGCGGCGACGTGGTGGTGTTCAAGGACCCCGGCAACTGGCTGGAGGGCGAGCAGGCCCAGTCCGGCGAGGACCCGGTGGTCGTGAAGCAGGTCAAGGAGTTCTTCACCTTCATCGGGCTGCTGCCGTCCGCGGACGAGCAGGACCTGATCAAGCGGGTGGTCGCGGTCGGCGGCGACACGGTGAAGTGCTGCGACGCCCAGGGGAAGATCACCGTCAACGGGACCCCGCTGGACGAGCCCTACATCCATCCGGGCAATCCGCCGTCGGAGATCAAGTTCACGGTCAAGGTCCCGCCGAACCGGCTCTTCGTGATGGGTGACCACCGGTCCAACTCCGCGGACTCCCGCTTCCACCTCAAGGACGCCGGCGACGGCACCGTGCCGGAGAACCTGGTGGTGGGCAGGGCCTTCGCCGTGGCCTGGCCGATGGGGCACTGGGCGGGGCTGAAGGAACCGGCGACGTACTCCGGCGTCGCCGCGCCGGGGGGTTCGGGCGCGTCTGCCGCGAGGGCGGGCCCGGGAGTGGCAACATCCAACAATCGGCAAGGAATGACCCCGCTCCCGACTCCTGCGGAACTCCCGCTCGTTATGGGGGTGGTGGGCTTGCGCCGCATATGGCGCGGGCGGCAGCGCGCAGCAAGCGGAGTAAGGAGTGGATGTGGGGGACCTGGTGGTCGGCGCAAGGTCCGGACGCGGAGAGCCGGAGGATCGGGACCCCACGTCGGGCGGCTCGGCGGGCGACGGCGAGGCGCCGCTCGGAAAGAAAGGCCCGGACGCGGGCGCGGAAACCTCCGAAGAGGCGAGTGACACGAAGGGCCGTGACGGCGACGCGGGCAAGAAGCAGCAGCAACGTTCGTTCTGGAAGGAACTGCCGCTGCTGATCGTCATCGCGCTCGCGCTGGCCTGGCTGATCAAGACCTTCCTGCTGCAGGCGTTCTCCATCCCCTCGGCGTCGATGGAGAACACCCTGAGGATCGGCGACCGGGTCCTGGTCGACAAGCTCACGCCCTGGTTCGGCTCCGAGCCCGAGCGCGGCGAGGTCGTCGTCTTCCACGACCCGGGCGGCTGGCTCGGCGAGACCGTCCCGGTGGACACCAACCCGGTGACGAACGCGATCCAGAAGGGTCTGAGCTTCGTCGGCCTCATGCCGTCCGCGGAGGAGAAGGACCTGATCAAGCGGGTCATCGCGGTCGGCGGGGACACGGTGGAGTGCAAGGGCACCGGCCCGGTCAAGGTGAACGGCAAGGCGCTGGACGAGCCGTACATCTACCCGGGGAACACCCCCTGCGGTGACCGTCCCTTCGGCCCGATCAAGGTCCCGGACGGCCGCATCTGGGTGATGGGCGACCACCGGCAGGACTCCCTGGACTCCCGTTACCACCAGAACCTGCCGGGCAACGGCACGGTCTCCGTGGACGAGGTCGTCGGCCGCGCGGTCGTCGTGGCCTGGCCGATCAGCAACTGGTCCACCCTCCCCGTGCCCAGCACCTTCGACCAGCCCGGCATCAACGCGGCGGCCGCAGGTCTGCCGGCCGCGGGTCTGCCGGCCGCGGGCGGACTGGCCGGTGCGGTCCCGCTGGTGCTGTGGCGGCGGCGCCGTCTGATCAACCGGGCCGGGTGAGAGGGCTGCCCTCGGTCCGTACCGCCGGGTAGGGTGCGGACGCATGAGCACGAGCACACGCACGGGCACGCGGACGGCGACGGGGCGAGCAGGCGAACAGGGCGGCGGGCGGACCGGACGGATAGTCTCCGGTCTGGCCGTCGCCCTCGGCTGCGTGCTGTTCCTCGGCGGTTTCGTCTGGGGTGCGCTGGTCTACCAGCCGTACACCGTCCCCACCGGATCCATGACCCCGACCGTCGACGCGGGCGACAAGATCCTCGCCCAGCGGATCGACGGCTCCGATGTGCGGCGCGGGGACATCGTGGTCTTCACCGACCCGCTGTGGGGCGACGTCCCCATGGTGAAGCGGGTCGTGGCGGTCGGCGGTGACAAGGTGGCCTGCTGCGACAAGCAGGGACGGCTCACGGTCGACGGCAAGCCGGTCGACGAGCCGTTCCGGCTCGACCCCGAGGGCCCGGCGTCGCCGACCTCCTTCTCGGCCACCGTTCCCCGGGACAACCTGTTCATGATGGGCGACAACCGGGCGACGTCCGAGGACTCCCGCTTCCGCCTCGGCGACGCCGACAACGGCTCCGTGCCGCGCAGCACGGTGTCCGCGCGGGTCGACGGTGTGGCCTGGCCGCTCGGCCGCGCGGGCGTGGTCGCCAGGACCGGCGCGTTCGCCGCACTGCCGGGCGACGGGCCCTCCGGCCCCGGGCCGCTGCGCACGGTGGGCGTGGCGCTCGCGGCCGGCGTGGTCCTGATCTTCGCTGGTGCGGCCTACGGCCCGGTTGCGGACCGGGCCCGGCGGCGGAGGGCGGCGCGATAACGATGCGACGGCGCGCGGCCCGGGTCGTCCTCCTGGACCCCTCCGACCGGATCCTGCTGCTCCACGGGTACGAGCCGGACGACCCGTCCGTCACCTGGTGGTTCACCCCGGGCGGCGGTGTCGAGGAGGGCGAGAGCCTGGACGTCGCGGCGCGCCGCGAGCTCGCGGAGGAGACCGGGATCACCACGGCCCTGCTCGGGCCGGTGCTGTGGGAGCGCTCGTGCGCCTTCGACTTCGACGGCCGGCGCTGGGAGCAGGACGAGTGGTACTACCTGGCCCGCACCGACGACGTCCGGGTGCACACGGCCGGTCTCACCGAGCTGGAGCAGCGCAGCGTCGACGGCCTGCGATGGTGGACCTGTGAGGAACTGCTCGCCTCGCATGAGACGGTGTACCCGACCAGGCTCGCCGAGCTGCTGCGCGCATTGCTCGACGAAGGTCCCCCATTGTCCCCGATTCACCTGGGGACGGAGCGTGACTGACGCACAATGGGGGGACGTACGGCTGAAGGGGAACATGCCATGAGCGCCGAGGACCTCGAGAAGTACGAGACCGAGATGGAGCTGAAGCTCTACAGGGAGTACCGGGATGTCGTCGGCCTGTTCAAGTACGTGATCGAGACGGAGCGTCGTTTCTACCTCACCAACGACTACGAGATGCAGGTGCACTCGGTCCAGGGCGAGGTGTTCTTCGAGGTCTCCATGGCCGACGCGTGGGTGTGGGACATGTACCGGCCGGCGCGCTTCGTGAAGCAGGTGCGCGTGCTGACGTTCAAGGACGTGAACATCGAGGAGCTGAACAAGGCGGACCTCGACCTGCCCTCGGACGACTCCGGCTTCAACGGCTGAGCCGGCCGGGGCCGGCGGGTTGTCCACAGGCCCCGATCAAGATCATCTCTCGGGCACCACTTCCCTCACAGTGAGTGACGGAGGTGGTACCGATGAACGCCCGAGGAGCTTTCGGACGCTACGGCGAGGAACTGGCGGCACGGTCTCTGACCGAGGCCGGGATGACCGTGCTGGAGCGGAACTGGCGGTGCAGGCACCGCGAACGGCACGGCGAGATCGACATCGTGGCGGCGGACGGCGACGCGCTCGTGGTGTGCGAGGTGAAGTCGCGCGCGGAGTCCTGCGGTGAGCACCCGATGGCCGCCGTCACCCCGCGCAAGGCGGAGCGGCTGCGGCTGCTCGCCGAATGCTGGCTCGCCGACCACGGCGGACCGCCGCCGGGCGGGGTGCGGATCGACGTGGTCGGTGTGGTGCTGCCGCCCCGGGGCGCCGCCCGCGTCGAGCACGTGCGGGGGGTGGAGTGATGGGCTTCGCCCGGACGTGTTCGGTGGCGCTGCTGGGTGTGGAGGGCGTCGTCGTCGAGGTCCAGGCGGACCTGGAGGCGGGGGTGGCGGCGTTCACGCTGGTGGGGCTGCCGGACAAGAGCCTGAGCGAGAGCCGCGACCGGGTCCGCGCCGCCATCGTGAACAGTGGCGAGACCTGGCCGCAGAAGAAGCTCACCGTCGGCCTCAGCCCGGCCTCCGTCCCCAAGGGTGGCAGCGGCTTCGACCTGGCGGTCGCGTGCGCCGTCCTCGCCGCGAACGACCGCGTCGCCCCGCGCGACATCGCCGACCTGATGATGATCGGCGAGCTCGGCCTCGACGGCCGGGTCCGCCCGGTCCGCGGGGTGCTGCCCGCGGTCCTCGCCGCCGCCGACGCCGGGTACCGCCACGTCGTGGTCCCCGAGCGCACGGTCGCCGAGGCCTCGCTCGTACCGGGGGTCTCCGTGCTCGGGGTCCGCAGCCTGCGGCAGCTGATCGCACTGCTCAACGACGAGCTCGCCCCGGAGGAGGACGAGGAGCCCGCCGACGGGAGGCCGGACCCGATGCTGGCCGGCCTGACCCTGCCGGGCGCCGGCCACGGCACGGGGCTCGCCGACACCGGCACCCCGGATCTGGCCGAGGTCGCAGGGCAGGGCACCGCCAGGACCGCCCTGGAGGTCGCGGCCGCCGGCGGTCACCACATCTATCTGAAGGGGCCGCCGGGCGCTGGCAAGACGATGCTGGCCGAGCGGCTGCCCGGGCTGCTGCCGCCGCTCACCCGGCAGGAGGCGGTGGAGGTCACCGCCGTCCACTCGGTCGCCGGGATGCTGCCGCCGGGCCGGCACATGGTGGACCAGCCGCCGTACTGCGCGCCGCACCACTCGGCGACCATGCAGTCCCTGGTCGGCGGCGGAAACGGGCTGCCGCGGCCGGGTGCCGTCTCGCTCTCCCACAAAGGTGTGCTTTTTCTGGACGAAGCACCCGAATTCAATGGTCAGGCCCTCGACGCGCTGCGTCAGCCCCTGGAGTCCGGCCACGTGGTGATCGCCAGGGCGGCCGGAGTCGTCCGCCTTCCCGCGCGATTCCTGCTCGTCCTCGCCGCCAACCCCTGTCCCTGCGGGCGGTACGGCTCACCCGGCGGGACGTGCGACTGCACGCCGAGCATGATCCGCCGCTACCAGGGGCGGCTCTCGGGGCCCCTCCTGGACAGGGTTGATGTGCGGGTCGAGGTGGAAGCCGTCAGCCGCTCCGAGCTGATCGGGGGCGCCGGCTCCGCGGAGTCCACCGCGGTGGTCGCCACGCGGGTGCGGGAGGCCCGCGAGCGCGCCGCCGCCCGGTACGCGGACACCCCGTGGCGGCTCAACAGCGAGGTCCCCGGCCATGAGTTGCGCACCCGCTGGGCCATGGCGCCCGGAGCCCTGCGCTCCGCGGAGCGGGACATGGAGCGCGGGCTCCTCACCGCGCGGGGACTCGACCGGGTCCTGCGCGTGGCCTGGACGGTCGCCGACCTCGCGGGCCGTGACCGGCCCGACGGCGTCGACATGGAGCGCGCCCTGGAGCTGCGCACCGGTGTGCGCCGCGGCATGGCGGCGGCGACGGGGGCCGCGCGATGACGCAGATGCCGCCCGGCACGGGCACGGACGGGGACGCCGGGCCGGACTTGGAGGAGGAGCCGCCACCGACGCCCGAGGAGCGTCTGGCCCGCGCTGCCGTGACGCGGATCGCCGATCCCGGCGACGGACTCGTCGACGCCTGGCTGCGGGAGCTCGGCCCCGTCGAGACCGTACGGGCCCTCACCGCCGGTGAAGAGCTGCCCGGGGCGGGCGAGCAGCGGGCGGCCGGATACGCCCTGCGGGCCCGCCGGACCCGGCCGGAGCGGGATCTGACGGCGGCCCGGGCCATGGGGGCCCGTTTCGTGTGCCCCGGTGACCCGGACTGGCCGCGGCAGCTCGACGACCTGGGCGGCGAGCGCCCGTACGGACTGTGGGTGCGCGGCGGGGCCTCGCTGCGGATGTGGGCGCTGCGGTCGGTCGCCGTCGTAGGCGCCCGCGCCTGCACCGACTACGGCTCCCACATGGCGGCGTCCCTCGGCGCCGACCTGGCGGAGGCCGGCTGGGTCACCGTCTCCGGGGCCGCCTACGGCGTCGACGGCGCCGCGCACCGGGGAGCGCTGTCCGTGACGGGGGCGACCGTGGGGGTCGTCGCCTCCGGAGTGGACGTGCCGTATCCGCCGGGTCATGCCGAGTTGATCGGACGCATCGCCGAACAGGGGCTGCTCATCGGTGAATTGCCACCCGGATCGCATCCCACCCGCAGCCGCTTCGTGCTCCGCAACCGCGTGATCGCCGCCCTCACCCGGGGCACCGTCGTCATCGAGGCCCAGTACCGCAGCGGCTCCCTGATCACCGCCCGCCGGGCCCGCAAGCTGGGCCGTTTCGTCATGGGCGTGCCGGGACCCTGCACCTCGGCGCTGTCCCAAGGGGTCCACGAGCTGCTGCGCGCCGAGGGGGTCCTGGTCACCGGCGCCGCCGACGTCATCGAACTCGTCGGCCGCATCGGCGAGGACCTCGCGCCCGAGCGCCGCGGGCCGGTCCTGCCGCGGGATCTGCTCCCGTCCGCGGCCGCCCGGGTCCTGGAGGCCCTGCCCGCCCGGGGCGGGGCCGGCGTAGCGGAGCTCGCGGTCGCCGCCGCGAGCACCCCCGACGACACCCTGACCAGGCTCCATGAGCTGCACGCCCTCGGTTTCGTCGAACGGGACGGCCCGCGCTGGAAGTTGTCGCAAGGCCGTGAGGCGGCTCCCACGGCTCCCACGGCAGAGGGAGGTGGCCAAGCCGACACGCTCTCCCGGTGAACACACCATCAGGTGACAGGACGGTTCTTGACCTGGGACCCCCTGGATGGCGAGGTTATGGGGACGCCCGAACGTCGCCCTGAGCGACGGTATGGTCACGCTACGCTCAAGGAGGTTCGAGTCCCGCCCGTCCCTCAGGTCACGCAGAACGGCTCAGATCGACGCATGCACCGGCACACTCCCGGGCACGAAGGCAGCACGGCGGCGACCGCCGTCACCGGAAACCCCCGGCCGCCCGCCCCCACCTCGCTCGACGCGCTGTGGCGGACCTACAAGTCCACGGGGGACGCACGCCTGCGCGAGCAGCTGATCCTGCACTACTCACCCCTGGTGAAGTACGTCGCGGGACGCGTGAGCGTCGGCCTGCCGGCCAACGTGGAACAGGCGGACTTCGTCTCCTCCGGGGTCTTCGGGCTCATCGACGCCATCGAGAAGTTCGACCCAGAGCGCGCGATCAAGTTCGAGACCTACGCGATCACCAGGATCCGCGGGGCCATGATCGACGAGCTGCGCGCCCTGGACTGGATCCCGCGCTCGGTGCGCCAGAAGGCCCGCGCGGTGGAGCGCGCCTACGCCACCCTCGAGGCCTCCCTGCGGCGCACCCCGACCGAGTCCGAGGTCGCCGCCGAGATGGGCATCGCCCTGGAGGAGCTGCACGGTGTCTTCAGCCAGCTCTCCCTGGCCAACGTCGTCGCCCTGGAGGAACTGCTCCACGCGGGCACCGACGGCGGCGACCGGCTCACCCTGGTCGACACCCTGGAGGACACCGGCGCCGACAACCCCGTCGAGGTCGCCGAGGACCGCGAGCTGCGCCGCCTGCTGGCCCGCGCCGTCAACACGCTGCCCGAGCGCGAGAAGACCGTGGTCACCCTCTACTACTACGAGGGGCTCACCCTCGCGGAGATCGGCCAGGTGCTCGGGGTCACCGAGAGCAGGGTCAGCCAGATCCACACCAAATCCGTTCTGCAATTGCGCGCGAAACTGGCCGACGTCGGCCGTTGACGCCGCTTTGCCCACGGGTGCGCCCGATGACAGCGCCGCTTCCGTACAGTGGTGAGGTGCCCAAGATTCGAGCGGCCTCGGTGGCCGAGCACCGGTCGATGCAGCGTGACGCCCTGCTGGACGCCGCGCGCAGTCTGCTCTCCGAAGGCGGGACGGAGGCCCTGACCTTCCCCGCCCTCGCGGAGCGCACCGGGCTCGCCCGGTCCTCCGTCTACGAGTACTTCCGCTCCCGGGCCGCAGTCGTCGAGGAGCTGTGCGCCGTCGACTTCCCCGTCTGGGCGGCCGAGGTCGAGGCGGCCATGGAGGCCGCCCCCACCGCCGAAGCCAAGATCGAGGCGTACGTCCGCAGCCAGCTCACGCTCGTCGGTGACCGCCGGCACCGGGCCGTGGTCGCGATCTCCGCGGGCGAACTCGACTCGGGCGCCCGTGAGAAGATCCGCGCCGCCCACGGTGGTCTGGTCGCCATGGTCGTCGAGGCGCTCGCCGGGCTCGGCCACCATGAGCCGAGGCTCACCGCGATGCTGCTCCAGGGCATCGTCGACTCCGCGGTCCGCCGGATCGAGCTCGGCGCCGCCGAGGAGCCGGACGCCATCGCCGACGCGGCCGTCACCATGGCCCTGCGCGGCGTCCTGGGCTGACCGGCGGGACCTTCCCGAACGCCTCGATCGCACCGGCCACCGTTCCGGCCACCCCTTCCGGCAAGGGCACCCCGAAGACCGGCAGGAGTCGCGATGGCCCGCCGCGCAGCATCCCGTCCGGCAGCAGCGACAGCGGGTCGAGGTAGACCTCCCCGCGCAGCAGCCCCCAGTGCAGGCAGCCGCCGGGGCAGTGCCACGGGCCTTCCGAGAGCACCCCCACCTCCTGCCCCGCTCCGACCTCGTCGCCCACCGCGACCGAGGCCCGCACCGGCTGGTACGTGATGCGCAGCCCGCCGGCGAGCTCGATCGCCACGACCCCGCGCCCCGCCACCTGACCGGCGTACGACACCCTGCCGGGCGCCGCCGCGCGCACCGGTGCGCCGGGCCCCGCGCGCAGGTCCACCCCGCGGTGCCCCGCCGCCCACGGCACTGCGGGCGGATCGAACCCCCGCTCCACGACCGGTCGCCGGCCCCCGCCGGACGGATCCACCGGCCAGGCCCGGTCCGTGCCCCCGCCGGCCGGGACGACCGGCGTCCGGGCAGCGGCCCCCACCGGGTGCACGAGCCCCCCGAGCCACGTCAGTACCGCCAACACCACCACCGCGTATGTCCTCATGGTCCAACGGTGACGTGTTCCGCCGTCGCCGGATGATCATGGAAGCGGCCTGTGGACAACCTCGTACGGCCCCCGCCCCCAGGCACGCTGTCGCCCGCCGCTCCGGCGGTCCCGTACACTTTCCATGGCGATCCGGGTCACCGGGTCGACTTCGCACGCCCCGCCACCGCCCTACAGCGAGCGGTGGACGCGCTCCTCGGTCCCTCGTGGCACGGCGCGTTCGGGGCGTCAGGCGCGGCCGCCGTCCGGCGACCGCGAAAACCGAGTACCCCTAGGAGTACGGCCATGGCCGTCGTCACGATGCGGGAGCTGCTGGAGAGCGGCGTCCACTTCGGGCACCAGACCCGCCGCTGGAACCCGAAGATGAAGCGCTTCATCTTCACCGAGCGCAACGGCATCTACATCATCGACCTGCTCCAGTCGCTGTCGTACATCGACCGCGCCTACGAGTTCGTCAAGGAGACCGTCGCACACGGCGGCACCATCCTCTTCGTCGGTACGAAGAAGCAGGCCCAGGAGGCCATCGCCGAGCAGGCGACCCGCGTCGGCATGCCCTACGTGAACCAGCGCTGGCTGGGCGGCATGCTCACCAACTTCTCGACCGTCTACAAGCGCCTGCAGCGCCTGAAGGAGCTCGAGGAGATCGACTTCGAGGACGTGGCCGCCTCCGGCCTCACCAAGAAGGAGCTCCTGGTCCTCTCCCGTGAGAAGGAGAAGCTGGAGAAGACCCTGGGCGGCATCCGCGAGATGCAGAAGGTGCCGAGCGCCGTCTGGATCGTGGACACCAAGAAGGAGCACATCGCCGTCGGTGAGGCGCGCAAGCTCCGCATCCCGGTCGTCGCGATCCTCGACACCAACTGCGACCCCGACGAGGTCGACTACAAGATCCCGGGCAACGACGACGCGATCCGCTCCGTCACCCTGCTGACCCGTGTGATCGCCGACGCCGTCGCCGAGGGCCTCATCGCCCGCTCCGGTGCCGCCACCGCCGGTGACAAGGCCGAGGGCGAGCCGCTGGCCGCCTGGGAGCGCGAGCTGCTCGAGGGCGACAAGGCGAAGGCCGAGGAGACCGCCGCCGAGGCTGCTCCGGCTGCCGAGGCCGCTGAGGCGCCTGCCGCCGAGGCCGCTGAGGCGCCCGCCGCCGAGGCCGCGCCGGCTGCCGAGACCGCCGAGGCGCCCGCCGCCGACGCCGAGCAGGCCTGAGCCTCAGCCCGCCTTCCGATGCGTGTGAGGACGGCGGGGGCTCCGGCCCCCGCCGTTCGTCCGTAGAACCACCGCTCACCGGATCCACCGACTTCCGAGAAGAGACTGACAGACCATGGCGAACTTCACCGCCGCCGACGTCAAGAAGCTCCGCGAGCTGACCGCCGCGGGCATGATGGACTGCAAGAAGGCGCTCGAGGAGGCCGAGGGCGACCTGGACAAGGCCGTCGAGATCCTCCGCGTCAAGGGCCAGAAGGGCGTCACCAAGCGCGAGGGCCGCTCCGCCTCCAACGGCGCCGTCGTGTCCCTGATCGCCGGTGACAACAGCGAGGGTGTCCTCGTCGAGCTCAAGTGCGAGACCGACTTCGTCGCCAAGGGCGACAAGTTCATCGCCGCCGCCGACGCCCTCGCCGCCCACGTCGCCGCCAGCAAGCCGGCCGACCTGGAGGCGCTGCTCGCCTCCGAGATCAAGGACGGCCAGACCGTCCAGGCCTTCGTCGACGAGGCCAACGCCACCCTCGGCGAGAAGATCGTCCTGGACCGCTTCGCCCAGTTCACCGACGGCTACGTCGCCTCCTACCTGCACCGCACCAGCCCGGACCTGCCCCCGCAGGTCGGTGTCCTGGTCGAGCTGGACAAGGCCGACGCCCAGGTCGCCAAGGACGTCGCGCAGCACATCGCCGCCTTCGCCCCCACCTTCCTGTCCCGCGAGGAGGTGCCCGCCGAGACCGTCGAGAACGAGCGTCGCGTCGCCGAGGCCACCGCCCGCGAGGAGGGCAAGCCCGAGGCCGCCCTGACGAAGATCGTCGAGGGTCGCGTCAACGGCTTCTTCAAGGAGAACGTCGTTCTCGAGCAGGCCTTCGCCAAGGACAACAAGAAGACCGTCCAGAAGGTCCTGGACGAGGCCGGCGTCTCGCTCAAGCGCTTCGCCCGCTTCCGCGTCGGCGTCTGAGCGACCACCGCGCAAGCGATTGACCGACGGCCCCGCTAGGGTCGTACGCAGCCGGCCGCTCACCGGCAGGCCGCAGTTGTGACGAGGAGGCCATTGCCCACAGGGAACCATCACGGACCCTCGGCAATGGCCTTCTTCGTACGTGCACGAGGAGATCTCCATGGAACAGGACGCCGACAAGGCACCCACCGCCACCGGCAGCACCCACAAGGGCCGGTACCTGCTCAAGCTCTCCGGCGAGGCCTTCGCCGGCGGAGGGGGACTCGGAGTCGACCCCGACGTCGTGCACACGATGGCCCGCGAGATCGCCGCCGTCGTCCGCGATGGCTACGAGATCGCCGTCGTCATCGGCGGAGGCAACTTCTTCCGCGGTGCCGAACTCCAGCAGCGCGGCATGGACCGGGCCCGCTCCGACTACATGGGCATGCTCGGCACGGTCATGAACTGCCTCGCCCTCCAGGACTTCCTGGAGAAGGAGGGCATCCAGTCGCGGGTGCAGACGGCGATCACCATGGGCCAGGTCGCCGAGCCCTACATCCCGCTGCGCGCCGTGCGCCACCTGGAGAAGGGCCGCGTGGTGATCTTCGGCGCCGGTATGGGCATGCCGTACTTCTCCACCGACACCACCGCCGCGCAGCGCGCCCTGGAGATCCACGCCGAGGCGCTGCTGATGGGCAAGAACGGGGTCGACGGGGTCTACGACGCCGACCCCCGCTCGAACCCCGACGCGGTGATGTTCGACGCCCTGGAGTACGCCGACGTCATCGCCCGCGACCTGCGCGTCGCGGACCTGACGGCGATCACGCTGTGCCAGGACAACAAGCTCCCGATCCTCGTCTTCGAGCTGCTCGCGGAGGGCAACATCGCGCGGGCCGTGAAGGGTGAGAAGATCGGCACGCTCGTCAACGACACGGGCGCCCGCTGACGGACGGCGCCGGCCGCAATCCGGCCTGCGATCCGCCCGGAACGGGGATGGACAAGACGCTGCCGGTCGGACACCGTGCAGGAAAGACGCGCGCAAGGGCCGAGGCTCTGCCTTCTGAATACCAGGAGCACATGGTGATTGAAGAGACCCTCCTCGAAGCCGAGGAGAAGATGGAGAAGGCCGTCGTCGTCGCCAAGGAGGACTTCGCCGCGATCCGCACCGGCCGCGCCCACCCGGCGATGTTCAACAAGATCGTGGCGGACTACTACGGTGCCCCGACCCCGATCAACCAGCTCGCCTCCTTCGCGGTGCCCGAGGCGCGGATGGCCGTGATCACCCCGTTCGACAACTCGGCGCTGCGCAACATCGAGCAGGCGATCCGGGATTCGGACCTGGGCGTCAACCCGACCAACGACGGCCGTATCATCCGGGTGGTCTTCCCGCAGCTCACCGAGGAGCGGCGCAAGGAGTACATCAAGGTCGCCCGCGGCAAGGCGGAGGACGCGCGGATCTCGATCCGCAGCGTGCGCCGCAAGGCCAAGGAGACCCTCGACAAGCTCGTCAAGGACGGCGAGACGGGCGAGGACGAGGTGCGCCGCGCGGAGAAGGAGCTCGACGACACGACCCACAAGTACGTGGCGCAGGTCGACGAGCTGCTCAAGCACAAGGAAGCCGAGCTGCTGGAGGTCTGATCCGGCACACCGCCGGACCGGACCCTCGGCGCCGCAGGCCCGCGGCTGAGCGACTCATCCACCCACCCACCCACCCACCCATCCGACCGACCCGGACCGGACGAAAACGCGAGGCGAAACTCCGTGAACGACTCTTCTTGGGGGCCCTCGCCACATGCCGGTTCCTGGGGAGGCGAGGATGAAGGGGCCACCCGGATGGGCGGCCCCTTGTTCCGCGACGACGCCCCCGAACCGGAGCGGCACTCCGCCCGGCCCGACCGTTCCGTGCCGCAGCCCTCGGCAGCGGGTGGGAACGGCGGCCGGGCGAAGAAGAGCGCGGGGCGCAACCTGCGCGCCGCGATAGGCGTGGGTGTCGGCCTCGGGGTCGTCATCATCGCCTCGCTCTTCATCGTCAAGGCTGTCTTCGTGGGCGTCGTCGCCGCAGCGGTCGTGGTGGGCCTGTGGGAGCTCACCTCGCGCCTGGCCGAGCGCAAGGAGATCCGGGCTCCCCTGGTGCCGCTCGCCGTCGGCGGCGCCGCCATGGTCGTCGCGGGCTACGTGCGCGGTGCCGAGGGCGCGTGGGTGGCGATGGCGCTCACCGCGCTCGCCGTACTGGTGTGGCGCATGACGGAGCCTCCGGAGAACTACCTCCGCGACGTCACGGCGGGCGTGTTCGCCGCCTTCTACGTGCCGTTCCTTGCCACGTTCGTGGTGATGATGCTCGCGGCGGGCGACGGCCCGTGGCGGGTCTTCGTCTTCCTGCTGCTCACGGTGATCAGCGACACCGGTGCCTACGCCGTCGGTTGGCGCTTCGGCACGCACAAGCTCGCTCCCCGCATCAGCCCCGGCAAGACCCGTGAGGGCCTGGTCGGCGCGATCGCCTTCGCGATGGCGGCGGGGGCCCTGTCCATGCAGTTCCTGATCGACGACGGCCGGTGGTGGCAGGGTCTGCTGCTGGGCCTCGCGGTGGCCGCCAGCGCGACCCTCGGCGACCTCGGCGAGTCCATGATCAAACGGGACCTCGGCATCAAGGACATGGGCAAGCTGCTGCCCGGCCACGGCGGCATCATGGACCGCCTCGACTCGCTGCTGCCGACCGCCCCCGTGGTGTGGCTGCTGCTGGTCGTCTTCGTCGGCTCGGGCTGACCCCCGCAAGCCGGCCGTCAGCAGCTCAGCCCGGCTGCGACCCCGTCGCCACGGGCCGGGCGGGGTCCGCGCTCCACTCGCTCCACGAGCCGACGTACAGCGCGGCGTCGATCCCTGCGACGGCCAGGGCCAGCACCTGCTGCGCGGCCGAGACCCCCGAACCGCAGTACACGCCGACCCTGCCGCCGTCCGCCGTGACCCCCAGGGCGGCGAAACGGCCGGCCAGTTCGCGGGCGGGACGGAAGGTGCCGTCGGCGGTGACGTTCCCGGACGTCGGAGCCGACACGGCCCCCGGGATGTGACCGCCCACCGGATCCAGCGGCTCGACCTCGCCCCGGTAGCGCTCGGCCGCCCGCGCGTCCAGCAGCACCCCCGTACGGGCCAGCGCCGCAGCGTCGTCGGCGCTCAGCACCGGCAGCGCGCCCGGTACGGCCTCGAAGTCGCCGGGGTCCGGTGCGGTGGCCTGTGTGGTCAGTCCGCCGCCGCCGGCCGTCCAGGCGGGCAGTCCGCCGTCCAGCACGCGTACGTCGTCGTGGCCCGCCCATCGCAGCGTCCACCAGGCCCGTGCCGCGGCCCAGCCCTGGCCGCCGTCGTGGACGACGACCCGGCTGCCCCTGCGCACCCCGGCCCGCCGCATCGCCGCCGCGAACACCCCGGCGTCCGGCAGTGGATGCCGGCCGGCCGGGCCCGCCGGCCCGACGAGTTCCGCCTCCAGGTCGACGTACACCGCGCCCGCGATGTGACCTGCCTCGTACGCCGCGTGCCCGGACGGGCCTCCGCGCTCGTAGCGGACGTCCAGGAGCACGGGGGCGGTACCGTCGCGCAGGGCGGTGGCGAGCTCCGCGGCGCTGATGATCGTGTTCACCGGCCCATCCTGGCGCAGCCCGGCCGGGCCGGGAAGCCGGCCCTGCGTGCGGCGGTCTGCCGCTGCGCCCGACACCCCTCCCTGACCTGCGCTGTCGCCGCTCGTCGTGACGTCGGTCGCACGGTGCGGTGGCCCGTGACGCTGGTCGGCGGTCGGTCCGCCGCTTACACTCGAACGTGTGTACGAGCTTCCTCCGGATCCGCAGCGCCTGCGGGTGATACGCCTCTATCTGCAGATGCAGATCGCCGCAGTCGACGCCAAGATCCAGGAGGCGGAATCCGGTTCCCTGGTGGCGGCCGGGGCGGAGGCCGGAGATGACGCCGTTCCGCGGACTCGGGGCGGGAAGCGCGGTCGCACCTCCGCCTGGCGGCTGCAGAGCGTGCCCGATCCGCGCGGCGGTGCGGGGCGGGGCGTCCTTCATCGCGACGACTGCCGCGTGCCCGGGGGTGGGCGGCTGAACCGCCAGGAGTTCGAGGTCGCCCTCGGCATGCCGGACGTCGCGCCGTGCGAGATCTGCCACCCGGAATCGGAGCGCACCCCGTGAGATCCAGGACCGCGTCCGCGTCCCGAGTGGCCCGACGTGACGGTCAGTCAAGTCGCTGCGCGGCACCCGCCCGAGCCGGTCCGGCGCCCCGAACCGCTCGGAGCAGGACGGCCATCCGCCGGGTCCACCCACGCAAGATCACCCGGGCTGTGGCGGAATCCACGGTTCCGGCAACGGCATTGTCACACCCTGCGCGCACACTGTGTACGTGCCGTCGCTCCGGAAGGGAGGCCGTCGGCGCGTGCGCGTGTCCAGGGCGGGGAGAGCGGGGGAAGTGATGAGCGGTCACCGGACGGTGGAACAGATCCTCGGTGAGCGGTGGGAGGAGTACGCCGAGGAGGCACTCGCCGAGGCAGGGCAGGATCATCCGGGCCGGGCGATGGTCGTCGAGGCCTTCGGCGAACCCGAGCTGTTCGAGGAACTGATCGCGCCCTTCGGGCCCCGGTGGCCGGGGTCGGCGGCGCCCCCGGCCGGCCCTCGGACCGATCCCGACGAACTCGCCGCCAAGGTCCTCGCCGAGCTGGCGGACGACGAGGAGGTAAGCGAGGGCGACGCGTGGGGTGTCCCGCAGCGCGGACGTACCCTCCCTCGCCGACGAGCGCGGGCTGCCGGACCTGTGGTCGTCCGACGTCGAGGAGCTGTGCACGGTGCTGCGGTCGTGGGAGGACCGCTTCGGCATACGCCTGCTGGCGCTCGACCGTGAACGCCTGGTCGCCTCGGTGGCCGCACCGCCGACCACCATGGCCGAGGCGCTCGCCGTGGCGGCGGAGCACTTCGCCTTCTCGCCGGACACCATCACCCAGGCGGGTGATCACGACACCCTGCGTACCTTCGCGGCCCACGAGCTCCTGGGCAAGCAGATGTGGGGCTTCTGGTGGGACTGACCGGGCCGGCCCGGCGCGCTCGCGACCGCGTGCCCTCCCCGGGTGCCGGGCGGGAGGGCACGCGACGGTGGGAGCGGGTCAGCTCGTCTCGGTCTCCGGGCATGTGCGCGGGATCGGCCGGGAGGCGTCGGGGTGCGCCGGGCGGAGGGGCTGGAAGTAGTGCGTGAGGGCCCAGAGGCCGACGCGGGCTCCCGCGAGGCAGCCTGCGGTGTCTGCCGTCCGGGTGTGGATGCCGGCCCACACACGGGCGTCGATCATGTCCTGGTTGAGCTGCACGGCGTCGTCGTAGTGCCGTGTGGTGCCCGTGGCGTCGGACGTGAAGGTGAGGTCGATGCGAGTCGTGCCGAGGAGCCCCGTCAGGGTCTGGGCCACGGCGCCGGCGACCGCGGCGTGCCCGCTGATGTGGTCGGGGTGAGGTGGCGTGACGAGCAGCGGCTGCCACAGCGGATCCGGCTCGGTCGCCGGGTTGCCGTCGGTTCCGGCCAGTTGGACGGCCGTGATCGGCCGCCAGGATCCGTAGTGGAGCTTGGCGTCCCACGCGGTGATGACGGCGTCGGTCGCGGCGGAGTTCGCCGCGGCGAACAGCCGGGCCGTGTCGGCGATGTCCAGGCCGTGGCGGGCGCTGTGGTCGCGGAACGCGGCCTGGAGCTGCACGGCCAGGTTGCCCCCGAAGAACAGGGCGGTCTCGGTCTGCGGCGCGGTGCGGGGCGAGCCCGTCCGTGCGCCCATGGTCCTCACCTCGTTCACGTCCCGGGCGTAGCGGGCCGAGGTCAGGGCGGGCGGCGGCCCGGGCCGGAACTGGGACGGTGAGGCGAGCAGCAGCGGCCGCAGCCGGGCGAGCCAGGTGTCGATGAACGGGAGGTTCCCGGGCAGCGTGGGCCGCCAGACGCCCGGAGTCGGCGGGGTGGTGAAGTCCACCGCCGCGAACCGGCCGTCGCCTTGCCGTAGTTGGATGACGCGGTCGGCGGCGCGCGCCCCGAAGGCCACACCCTGCCGCTTGGCGTTGCCGTCGGGGATCCGGGCGAGCGAATCGGCGTACGCGGTGTCGAGCAATGTGCGGGACGCGGGGAAGTCGGAGAGCAGGACGTGGTGTGCGGCGGTCACTGCCGCCGCCTCCGGCGACGCGCCGGCGGGCCCGCGGGCGTGCCACTTGTAGGGTGCGTAGCGGCCCTCGATGCCGACCACGGCGTTGTAGACGGCGACCGAGACGAACCCGTGCCAGACGACGGCCTGCCCCGAGGGCCGGGTCGGGCCCAGGCTGGTGCCGATGACGTCCGTGGCGATGGCGTTCCACTCACGTATCGCGGCCGGATCGGCCGCGGGCTCCCGGCCCTTGCCCGCGGCCTGGGCCGGGGCGAGGGCGCCGGCCGACACCGCGGTGGCGGCGAGGGCCGCGGACACGACCATGCCGGTGAGCCGTCCGTACCACCGCGAGAGCCGCCCGGAGGGCGGCGCGGTCCTGTCTGCAGCACTCATGGGGAGACTCCTCGTCGACATCGGGCCCGAGCCGGACCGGAGGGAATTCCGTTCCGGTTCGGGCCACATCGACGTGGTTCCTACCCATGGCCGGGCGTGACGGCCGCCTGGCCCGTCAGGTGCGCGGCCGGTTCCCGTCCGCCGCCTCACAGGCGGGACCCACCCTGGGCTGACGGCCTCTCGTACGACCGGCCACACCGGTGCCCGTCGTTCGGCGGGCGCACACTGCGACGGGCCGTCGACCCGGGCCGGTCAGGGGATGGCGACCGGGGGCGGCTGGAAGGTGCCCGGCAGCGGGCTCCAGGCACTGCAGACCGGCAGGGCACCGGTGATGGTGCAGCGGCTCTCCGCCACGTCCCCGCGGAAGGTGATGACCTTGACCGACAGTTCCGATACCGAGGAGGTGCTCACGCTCGCGCCGCACACCCCGGTGCCGGGGTACCCGGGGAGCGCACTGAGGTCCTGCCAGGTGTAGGTGCCGCCCACCGGGACGGTGTCGCGCTGACCGATGAACGTCCGGCCGCGGATCACGGCGACGGAGAAGTCGCGGTTGGTCGTGTTGGCCACGCCGGTGGAGTCGATGTCACACCCCGAGAGCCTGCCGGGGCCGGGGTAGGGGGCCAGGAAGGGCCCGCGCCCGGGGCCGAGGAGGGGACCGGCCGGGTCGAGGACCGGGCCGTTGCCGGTGGTGTCGAGGAGGGGCCCGCGACCGGGGCCGAGGAGGGGGTCGGTGTCGAGGAGAGAACCGGAGCCGAGCAGAGGGCTGAGGCCGAGTCCGGGACCGATGCCGAGTCCGGGACCGGGACCGGGGTCGAGATCTCCGTCGGGGTACGGGTAGTCGTCATATGGATCGGGCCACGGGAAGTTCGACGCCGGCGACCCGGGCGAGGCCGCGTCGTTCGTGTCGGCGGCCTGAGCCGTCGTCAGGGAGGTCGCGGATATCGCGGTGGCGATCAGGGCCGCCGGCACCACCGTGCCGACGAGCCGTCCGAACCGTCGAAGGGACCGCCTGGAGGGCGGAGGGGTCCTGTCTGCAGGACGCATGGAGACACTCCTCGTCGATCTCTGGCCGGCACCGAACCGGAGGGCCTTCCGGCACGGCTCGGGCCCCTGTCGACGGGATCCGTACCCGCGCCCACCGGCGTCCGGCGCCAAGGTCATCCCAGTGGCGCAGCCCGTTCCCGGCCGCCGGGCCGCGCTCACCCGATCGACGCCCCGCGCCTGGACAGACCCTGACCGTGCGTGAGCCGTACAGCACTGGCCAACGTTCGCGGGGTGCGGGCGGCCCCGGGAGCCTCAAGGTGCAGGCCAGGAAGCATTCATGACATATATGTGGAAAACGGGTGTGGCCCGGAAGGATCCCGAGCGAGGACGAGGTGGCTGAGGTGGCGGAAGCCCCGACGGACGAGTCGGCCGGCGAGAGGTCGGTCGAGGAGGGGGGATACCGGCAGGAACTGAAACGTACCCTCGGCTCCTTCCAGGTCTTCGCGATCTCGTTCGCGTTCATCTCCGTGGCCGTCGGCATCTTCTCCACCTACGACGACGTGCTGCAGAACGCGGGCCCCGTCGGCATCTGGCTGTGGATCCTCGTCGCGGTCGGGCAGTCCCTGGTGGCCCTGGTGGTGGCTCAGCTCGCGGGACGCATCGCCCTCAGCGGCTCCTCGTACCAGTGGGCCTCACGGCTGGCGAACCCGAAGGTAGGGTGGGGATTCGGCTGGCTGACGTTCTGCTACCTGTCGATCGCCGTGGTCGCCATCGACAACGCCCTCGCGAGCCAGGCGTTCATGCCGCTCGCCGGCATGAGGCCGGACGAGGACACGGCCCGCGTCATCACGCTCGTGGTGCTGCTCGTCCAGGCCGTGCTCGCGGTGGCGTCCACCCGCCTCGTCAGCCTGGTCAACAGCGCGGCGGTCGGGCTGGAGCTGGCGCTCGTCGTGGTGATGGCGGTCGCGCTCGTCGTCGCCGCGGCGGTCACGGGGAACGGCGCGGTCGGCAACCTCACGTCGCGCGGCATCACCGAGGGCGCCCCGCACTACTTCACCGTCGGCGGCGGGCTCATGATCGCGATGATCATGGGCCTGGCCACGCTCGTCGGCTTCGACTCCGCGGCGAACCTCGCCGAGGAGGCCAAGGACCCCTACCGCAGCGTCCCCCGAGCGATCGTCGGTTCGGTCGTGGCGGCGGGGCTGCTGGGCATGCTCTTCCTGATCACGCTCACCGTGGCCATCGAGGACATTCCGCGGATCAGCCGCGACGGCTCCCCGGTCGCCACGATCATGCGGGACCAGCTCGGCCCGGTGACGGAACGGACGCTGCTGGTCGCGATCACCTTCGCCTTCTTCGGGGCGGGGATGGTGGTGATGGTGGCGTGCTCGCGGATCATCTTCGCGATGTCGCGCGACGGGCGCTTCCCCGCGCACCGGATCATGCGACGGGTCAACCCGCTTACGCACACCCCGATCCCGGCCACCGTGCTCATCCTCGCCATGGGGGTCGTCCTGATGGTGGCGCTGCCGGGCGCCGCACTGCTGGAGCTCATCACGGCGTCGACGATCCTCCCGGCGCTCATCTACGGCTCGACGATCGTCCTCTACCTGGCGGTACGCCGGCGCCTGGGCCGCCGCAAGGGCGCCTTCGACCTGGGACGCCTCGAGCTGCCTGTCGCCCTCGCCGCCCTGGCTTGGACGGTCGTCGCGCTCATCGCCCTGGTGACACCGCGCGAGGCGCTGGTGCCCCTGGTGATCGTGGTGGGCCTGCTCGTCCTCGGCGGGCTGTTCTTCCTCGGCATGCTGGTCTTCGACCGCCGGTCACTGGAGGCCGAGCCCGGCGGGGTCGACGTCTTCAAGCACTGAGCTGCCGCGAACGCGGCGGCCGGGGCCGCTGACGGCACGATCACGGAACCAGCGGTCAGGCTTCCCATCGGGCCGGCAGGTCGTCGCGGATCCGCTTGAGATCCCCGGTCGTGCGTCCGTGCGCGTGGAGCCAGCACCGGTCGAGCACCCCGTCGCGGCGCAGCAGGCGGCCCGGGGCCGCGTACCAGCGCAGGGGTGAGTCCTCCGTGGCGGCCCACATCGGGTGGTCGGGCAGGTCGACCCGCGTGTAGCGCGCCGCGAGGTTCGGCAGGAGAGCGTCCGGCAACTCGCAGGCGCCGTAAAGGCTTCCTGCCCCGAGCAGCGACTCGCTCAGCACCAGCTCCACCCAGGCCACGGACATGCGGTCGAGGAACGGGACCCACCCCTCGTGCGACTCCACCACCACGGGCGGATCGTCCTGCTCGACCCGGTCCAGTGGGATGCCCCATGACGCGCAGTCCTGGTTCTCTGCGCGGAAGACGAGGACGCCGCCGAAGCCGTCGTCCACATGCAGACCCATCGGCGGGACCAGTGGATCCTGCTGCCTGGTCAGGTCGTCGCGGCGGCCGAGCAGCGCGTAGCCCTCCCGCAGGGCGGCGGGAAGCTCGAAGCCCAATTCGGCCTCGGCGGCATCCAGTTCGGCGGCGGTGCAGCCGTCCTCGGGACGCAAGGGGCGTCCCGTCCACTCGTCGGCGAACAGGCGCACGAAGTCCCAGGCCTGGGAGCGGCTGGTCACCCCGCCTCGCAGCGCCACCGCCACGTCGAGAGCACCGGACATGACGCATACGCTACCGTCCGGGTTCCCACCTGGGCCTGAATGTCGGAGCCGGGTGCTGGCTTCCGCGGTCCAAGGGAAACGGGAAGGGGCTGGCCGACGAGCTGGTCCAGGAGGCCGGCACGCACTCGATCCTGGACATCTTCCGGGTCATAGGGCCTGACGAGACCCCGGAGTACAGCACCGTGGAACCTGTGACGGCCGTGCACACGTCAAGGATTTCGACGTCTTCCCCCGGTCGCGGTGGGTCGGACGGTGCGCAGTGCTGCACGACGACGAGGGCGTCCCTCAGGAGATCTACCTCTGGGGCCACTCAGGCGACTGAACGGCACGCCTGGCCGCGTTCCTCGGTCGCCGACCAGAGATGGGACGAGTCGATCAAGGAGAGGTGAAACTGCTCTGGCTCCCGGCATGGACGACCCGGTCCGCTACTGGTTCTGTTTGCTTCGCTCCGCCGCCTGGGCGGGGGTGTCGTAGTAGCCGGGTTTCGCCAAGAGCACGGAGCTGAAGTAGTAACCCTGCTCCTCTTCTGGCTCATCGTCGGCAGCGAATGGGCGCCAGAAGCCCAGGAGCAGGTCAGGAGCAAGGAAGGACGCCGGATCGTCCGGATCCGGGTCAACGGTGGCGTACTCGCGCATGTGCTCGATTACTTCGCGTGCAGGGAGCGCGAAGACGTCCAGGTCTCGGAACGTCACTCGGTCGGTCTGCGCCAGGGGTCTCCCCAACTCGATGGCCTGCAGGGTGCCCTGCATGCACTCCATGCTGATCATGAGGCCGCTGGGGCGAAAGATGTGTTGCCCTGGGCGGTCGGACTCGGAGAGTGCAGAGTGATCGCGGAGCGAGTCCAGCGCCGCATTCGCTGCTTCCCGGGGCATGCCGATCTGCAGCGGACCGACGCCGAGCGGCGGGAGGAGATCAAAGTGCATACGGGCATGATGCCAAGCGGTCTTGTTCAAGCCCCGCCGGCCGCCATGGAACCGCTTCCGCCGGTCGTGGCCGAGGCCTGACGGCGAGGCGTCGGAATCGTGTAGGGCCGAACTGGCGAGAGGGCCCGGCTGACGGAGGTCTAGGGATCGGCCGTCCGAGGTCGCACAAAGACGACCAACACCTCCGGATCGCTTTGCGTTTCGGGGCCTGAGACTGCGATCCCTTCTCCAAGCTCCCGATCCATGCCACGCTCGCGACGTGATGACACCACAAGAACTGCTGGAGGCATGTCCGCCCGGTGAGGGGCCATATGCCTGCCCTTGCTGTCACCTGCTGACCCTGGAGTCGCGGTGCCGCTGGGAGATCTGCGAGGAGTGCGGATGGGAGGACGACGGCCAGGACGACCTCAACGCGGACGAGGTGTGGGGCGGACCGAACGGCTCGTTGAGCCTGACCGACGCCCGCCAGGAGTACGCAGACCACATCGCAAACCTCGGGACGGAGAAACCCGCGTCAGTCACGGTCGGCGGTGAAGGGCTGTGGTGGACTGCCGCCCAGCAGCTCATGCGCGACCAGGGGTACACCCCCTAGCGGACTTGGCCAGGGTGAGAGCATAGTCCTGATCACAGCCAGTTGACACCCGGTCGCATTCCGTCGTCGGGTTCCAGGTCGCCTCAGTCCACTGGATAACACTGCGGTCGCTCACCGCTCCCCTCCCTCGTGCCTACGAAGCCATTGCAGTGGCCAACCCGTACGTACGCCGCCATATTCGAACGCGCGAACGACGGTATTTGGTCGAGCCGGTTGCCACCAAACCGAGCAGGACGCCGACAAGCCGGAGCCTGCGGCCTGTCCGCCACTCAAGCCGAACAGCCGCAGACAGGGGTGTCACTGTGGCCTTTAGGCTCCCATTCATGATCGGCGGGGCGTGCCCCGCAGTGGTGAAAGGGGGCTGGGGTGGGCTGGTGGAATGGGACGCCGGAGCGTCGGGAGCAGTGGGTGCTTGATCCACTGGTCGGGGTGGGGCCACTGCGGTTTGGGATGGATTCCGGCGAGGTGAAGGCCGCCCTGGGCGGGCCGCGCGACGGCGCCACCTGGGTCGCGGCCGATGGCACGTTGCGGGTTGAGTACCCGGGGATGGGCCTGAACTGCATGTACGCGCGAGGGACGAGCCTGGTCGCCGTGGCCGTCAACGCTTTCCAAGGCCCCCTGGTCCGGGTCGGTGAGGTGGAACTGATCGGTCGAGTTCCGTCCGAGGTGCGTGCTGAGATCCACGACCTTGCCCGCCGGGAAGAGGCCGCGGTGCGGGTGAACTGGAGTGGGGACCCGGAGATCGCGGCCTGGGGGGTGTCCATGGGCACCGAACCCGATGGCGAGCTGTCCGCCGAGGGCTATCCGGTGCAGAAGGACAGGGTGATCACCTCAGTGCTGCTCGTCGGGCCCGAGCTCGCGCACGACCCCTACGCGACAACGCCGGTGATGCACTGGCGCGACGTCACCGGCCGGGGACGAAACCCCGGGGCCTGGCCGGTGACCCCCGGACGTGACCGTCCGCATTGGGACTGGGTGCCGCTGGAGCGGGTGGGCCCGCTCCGCTTCGGGATGAGCCCGCCCCAGGTGGCGGACGCCCTGGGCGGCGAGGTCCCGGCGGGTCGGATCGGCTACTTCCCCTTCTGGCTCTACGCCACGGACGGGCTGTGGAATCTGCACGAGGACCGCTTCGAGAATGCCGGTGTGAGCGCGCACTACTGGACGAACCCGGACGGCGTTCCGCGGCTGGGCGCCGTGACCGCGTACGGGCGCACCGGGCCGCAGGTCCTGTATGCCGACATCCCCCTGGTCGGTGCGGCGCCCTCCTCTCTCGGAGCGGCCATCCTCCGGCATGTCGAGGACCACGACCTGGGCCTGTGCTTCAGCCCCAGCGGTGCGATGACCCCGTCCGGGGTCAACCTGGCCCTGGACACGGTGAGGGCTGGAGACGCCGCCGTCAGCGAGCCCACGTTCTACGCCGAGCACTGGGAGGGGTAGGGAGCGCGGACTGACCTTGTCTCCCCGGACAGCCCAAACACGCCAGAGGGGAGCCGGTCCAACGTCGGACCGCCGTGGTGGGCAAGTGTCATCAACGATGCGGATTTGGTGCCAACTGGGGGGCGAAGAGACGCCCGTTGCACCTGCTAGGGGGAGGTGTGGATGTCAGGTAGCTCGAAAAGGCTCACTCGCGCCTCCCGATGCAGGTGCTCCCCGGCGATGGGCGCGCAAGGCTGGGCCGTCTCCGGGCCGTGCAAGGTCGGCCGGCGACAACAGAGGGCGCTGGAGGGTGACGGGGGCCTCACCCATCCGACCTGGGGGCGCCGGATCGATCTGCGACACTGGATGAACCATGCCTGCACCCGGAGAACTCACATTCGTCGCGCCGCGCGGAGTCAAGAAGCCGCCGCGGCACCTTGCCGATCTTTCGCCCGAGGAGCGCCGGGAGGCGGTCGCGGAGCTGGGGGAGAAGCCGTTCCGCGCCAAGCAGCTGTCGCAGCACTACTTCGCGCGCTACGCCGATGACCCCGCCGCGTGGACGGACATCCCGGCGGCGGCGCGGGGGAAGCTGGCGGAGGGGCTGCTGCCGGACCTGATGTCGGTGGTGCGGCACAGCAGCACGGACAACGACACCACGCGCAAGACGCTGTGGCGGCTGTTCGACGGCACCCTGGTCGAGTCGGTGCTGATGCGCTACCCGGACCGGGTGACGATGTGCATCAGCTCCCAGGCGGGCTGCGGCATGAACTGCCCGTTCTGCGCCACCGGCCAGGCCGGGCTGGACCGGAACCTGTCGACCGGGGAGATCGTGCACCAGATCGTGGCGGGCATGCGCTCGCTGCGGGACGGGGAGATCCCGGGCGGCCCGGCGCGGCTGTCGAACATCGTGTTCATGGGCATGGGCGAGCCGCTCGCGAACTACAAGCGTGTCGTCGGCGCCATCCGCCGGCTGACCGATCCGGAGCCGGACGGGCTGGGGCTGTCCCAGCGGGGCATCACCGTGTCGACGGTGGGCCTGGTCCCGGCGATGCTGCGCTTTGCCGACGAGGGCTTCAAGTGCCGTCTCGCGGTGTCGCTGCACGCGCCCGACGACGAGCTGCGCGACACCCTGGTGCCGGTGAACACCCGCTGGAAGGTGCGCGAGGTGCTGGACGCCGCGTGGCACTACGCGGACGTGTCAGGGCGCCGGATCTCGATCGAGTACGCGCTGATCCGGGACATCAACGACCAGGCGTGGCGGGCGGACCTGCTGGGCCGGCTGCTCAAGCGTCGCCGCGTGCACGTCAACCTGATCCCGCTCAACCCGACCCCCGGCTCGAAGTGGACGGCCTCGCGGCCCGAGGACGAGCGGGCGTTCGTCGCGGCGCTTGAGGCGCACGGCGTGCCGGTGACCGTCCGGGACACCCGGGGGCAGGAGATCGACGGCGCCTGCGGGCAGCTGGCGGCTTCCGAGCGCTGATCTGCGCTTGCTAGGGTGACGGTCGTTTGCGGCCGTGCGCCGCGACGCCACGCACAGCACACAAAAGAACATCCGACAGGGGAGCGCGGAAAGCGCTGAGAGTGCGGCACGGCCGCAGACCCTCGGACCTGATCCGGGTCATACCGGCGTAGGGAGTCACCACATGAGCACCATCCGTCGGCGTGCGGCCGGCACCGTCCTCGTCGTCGCGCTCGGCGCGACCGCGCTCGCCGCCTGCGGCAGCGACGGCGGGGACACCGCCAAGGGCAAGGGCGGCACCGCCTCCAAGACCGTCACCCTCGTCAGCCACGACACCTTCGCCGCGTCGAAGGGCGTGCTGAAGGAGTTCACGAAGCAGACCGGCTACACCGTCAAGGTGCTGCGCGGCGGCGACGCCGGCGCCGCGGTCAACCAGGCCGTGCTGTCCAAGGGCAACCCGCAGGGCGACGTCTTCTTCGGCGTCGACAACACGCTGCTGTCCCGGGCCCTCGACAACGACCTGTTCGAGCCGTACCAGGCCAAGGACCTCGACAAGGTGCCCGCCGCACTGCAGCTGGACGCCGCGGAGCACCGCGTCACCCCGATCGACTTTGGCGACGTCTGCGTCAACTACGACCGGAAGTACTTCACCGAGCACAAGCTTCCCGTGCCGGAGAGCTTCGACGACCTCGTCAAGCCCGAGTACAAGGACCTGCTGGTCACCGAGAACGCCGCCACCTCCTCCCCGGGTCTGGCCTTCCTCCTCGCCACCACCGCGAAGTACGGCGACGGGGGCTGGGAGGACTACTGGAAGAAGCTCAAGGCCAACGGCGTCCAGGTCGTCGACGGCTGGGAGCAGGCGTACTACGACACCTTCTCCGGCGCCGGCGGCGGCAAGGGCGACAAGCCGCTGGTCGTCTCGTACGCCTCCAGCCCGCCCGCCGAGGTGCTCGGTCTGAAGACGCAGCCCGAGCAGGGGCCGACCGGTGTCGCGAGGGGCACCTGCTTCCGGCAGGTGGAGTTCGCCGGCCTGCTGAAGGGCGCCAAGAACACCGAGGGCGGCAAGGCGCTCGTCGACTTCCTGCTGAGCCGCGCCTTCCAGGAGGACATGCCGCTCAACATGTTCGTCAATCCCGTCCGCGACGACGCGAAGCTGCCCGAGGTCTTCACCAAGTACGCGCCGGTCATCAGCGAACCGGCCACCGTCGCCCCGGAGAAGATCGCCGGGAACCGGGAGCAGTGGGTCAAGTCGTGGTCCTCGCTCGTGCTGAAGTAACGAAGACCGCCGAGGGGACGCGCGCCGGGGCGGCGGGCGTCCGGCCGCTCGCCGTACGGCTGGGCCTGATCGCCGTGCCGGTCGCGTTCTTCGGGCTGTTCTTCGGCTACCCGGTCGCCGCCATCGTCGCCCGCGGGCTCCGCGAGGGCGGGCGGTGGCGGTTCGGCCGGTTCGCGCAGGCGCTGGGCGAGCCCGACATCCTGCACGTGCTGTGGTTCACCTGCTGGCAGGCGGCCGCCTCCACCGCGCTCACCCTGGCGATCGCGCTGCCCGGCGCGTACGTCTTCGCCCGCTTCGACTTCCCCGGCAAGCAGGTGCTGCGCGCGGTGGTGACCGTGCCGTTCGTGCTGCCGACGGTGGTCGTCGGCTCGGCCTTCCTCGCGCTGCTGGGGCGCGGCGGGCTGCTCGACGAACTGTGGGGCGTGCGCCTGGACACCACGGTCTGGGCGATCCTCCTCGCGCACGCCTTCTTCAACTACGCCGTGGTCGTACGGACCGTGGGCGGGCTGTGGGCCCAGCTGGACCCCCGGCAGGAGGAGGCCGCGCGGGTCCTCGGCGCGGGACGCCTCGCGGCCTGGCGCAGGGTGACGCTGCCCGCCCTGGCCCCCGCGGTCGCCGCGGCCGCGCTGATGGTCTTCCTCTTCACCTTCACCTCCTTCGGCGTGATCCAGATCCTCGGCGGGCCCACCTTCTCCACCCTGGAGGTGGAGATCTACCGCGAGACCGCGCAGTTGCTGGACCTGCCGACGGCGGCCGTGCTGACGATTGTCCAGTTCGCCGCCGTCGCGGTGATCCTCGCCGTGCACGCCGGGACGGTACGGCGCAGGGAGAGCGCGCTGCGGCTGGTGGATCCGGCCCGCACCGCGCGCCGGCCGCGGGGCGCCGGCGAGTGGGGGCTGCTCGCGGGCGCGCTCGGTGTGGCCGCGCTGCTGATCCTGCTGCCGCTGGGTGTGCTGGCCGAGCGCTCGATGCACGGACCGGACGGCTACGGCCTCGGCTACTACCGGGCGCTGGGCTCGGTGGCCGGCAGCGGCGGGACCTTCCTGGTGGCGCCCGTCGCCGCGGTCTGGAACTCGCTGCAGTACGCGGCCGCCGCCACCGCGATCGCCCTGGTCGTCGGCGGGCTGGCCGCGGCCGCCCTCACCCGGCGGGCCGGGCGCCTCGTGCGGGGCTTCGACGCCCTGCTCATGCTGCCGCTCGGCACCTCGGCGGTGACCATCGGCTTCGGCTTCCTCATCACCCTCGACGAGCCGCCGCTGGACCTGCGCTCCTCGTGGATCCTCGTGCCGCTTGCGCAGGCACTGGTCGGCGTGCCCTTCGTGGTGCGCACCATGCTGCCGGTGCTGCGTGCCGTGGACGACCGGCTGCGCGAGGCGGCGGCGGTGCTCGGCGCCTCCCCGCTGCGGGTGTGGCGCGAGGTCGACCTCCCGCTGGTGCGGCGGGCGCTGCTGGTGGCCGCGGGCTTCGCCTTCGCCGTGTCCCTGGGCGAGTTCGGCGCCACCGTCTTCATCGCCCGCCCCGACAACCCCACCCTCCCGGTCGCGGTCGCCCGCTTCCTCGGGCGGGCCGGGGAGCTCAACTACGGCCAGGCGATGGCGCTCAGCACCGTGCTGATGCTGGTGTGCGCGGGGGCGCTGCTGGCGCTGGAACGTATCCGCATCGACAGGTCCGGGGAGTTCTGATGACCCTGCTGCGACTGGACGGCGCCACCGTGCGCTTCGGCGGCCACACCGCCCTGGACGCCGTCGGCCTGGAGGTCGCCGAGCACGAGACGGTCTGCGTGCTCGGGCCCAGCGGCAGCGGGAAGTCGACGCTGCTGCGGGTCGTCGCCGGGCTGCAGCCGCTGGACGCCGGGCGCGTCCTGCTGGCCGGCCGCGACCAGCAGGGGGTTCCCGTGCACCGGCGTGGCGTGGGCCTGATGTTCCAGGACCACCAGCTCTTCCCGCAGCGTGACGTCGCCGGGAACGTTGACTTCGGTCTGCGCATGCGCGGCGCGGGGCGCACCGAACGGGAGCGCACGGTCGAGGAGTTGCTGGAGCTCGTGGGCCTGCCCGGCGCGCAGCGGCGCGCCGTCGCGTCCCTGTCCGGCGGCGAGCAGCAGCGCGTCGCCCTGGCCAGGGCCCTGGCACCCGGACCGCGGCTGCTCATGCTCGACGAGCCGCTCGGCCAGCTCGACCGGAGCCTGCGCGAGCGCCTGGTCGTCGAGTTGCGCGGGCTCTTCCGGCGGCTGGGCACCACGGTGCTGGCCGTCACGCACGACCAGAGCGAGGCCTTCGCGCTGGCCGACCGCGTCGTCGTCATGCGCGACGGCCGGGTCGAGCAGGCCGGCACCCCGCTGGAGGTGTGGCAGCGGCCCGCCTCCGAGTTCGTCGCCCGCTTCCTCGGCTTCGACAACGTGGTGGCCGCCACCGTCACCGGCGACGCCGCCGACACCGCCTGGGGCAAGGTCCCCGTCCCCCCGGGCTCCCCGCAGGGCGCCGGGCGGCTGCTCGTCCGGCCCGCCGGGGTACGGCTCGTCCCGGCCGCCGACGGGCTGCGCTGCGACGTGCTCGCGCGTACCTTCCGCGGCGACCAGGTCACCCTCCTCCTGCGCCCCGAGGAGGGCCCCTCGCTGGAGGCCGGCTGCGCCCTGCGGGACGCCCCCGCCGAGGGCGACACGGTCGGCGTCTCCTTCACGGCGGACGAGGTCGTGGTCCTGGGCGGGTAGGGGCTGCGGCAGCCTTCCGCCGCCGAGCGACCTTCCGCGGCCCGGGTGGGTCGCCCCGCCCTGGGGGGCAACTCATGGAGCGCGCACGACGTGACATCTCGGCGGCGACGACGGTGGCTTCGGCGCTGCTGCTCCTGGCCGGCGGGGTGTTCGTACCGGCCGTCCCGCACCGGCACGGCCTGGAGAGCGTGGGCGCCTACGAGACGGCTCCGGGCCCGCGGGTGCTACCGGCTCTGACTTCGCGTCAGGCGTGCCAGGGCCTCCGGGGCGTCCTCGACGGAGTCGACGAGCACGATGCGCTGCTCCATGGAGCGGCCTTCCGCCAGAGCCTGGAGAAGGGGCCACGCCGGCAGGCGCCGGGTCCAGTGGTCCCGGTCGACCAGCACCATGGGGCGGGGGGCGCCGTTGGACTCGTAGTAGTTCGGCGTGGTGTTGTCGAAGATCTCCTGGACGGTGCCCGCGGCGCCCGGCAGGAAGACGACCCCGGCGGTGCAGCGGGCCAGCAGGCCGTCCTCGCGGGTGGCGTTGGCGAAGTACTTGGCGATGTGCGCGGCGAAGGCGTTCGGCGGCTCGTGGCCGTAGAACCACGTCGGCACGCCGATGGAGGCGCCGCCGCCGGGCCAGCGGTCGCGCACGTCGAAGGCGGTGCGCGCCCAGTCCGTGACGGACGGGCGGAAGGAGGGGACCTTGGCCACCGTCTCCAGGGCCTCGACGAGCATCGCGTCGGCGAAGGGCGCGGCGTAGGCGCCGAGGTTGGCCGCCTCCATGGCGCCGGGCCCGCCGCCCGTGGCCACGCTCAGGCCCTCGCGGGCCAGTGCACGGCCGAGGCGGGCGGCGCCCGCGTACGCCTCGGTGCCGCGCTCCATGGCATGACCGCCCATGACGCCCACGACGCGGGCGTCCGAGACGAGTTCGTCGAAGGCGTCGGAGACGGCGTCGTCGTGGATGCTGCGGAGCATCGACGCGTAGATGTCGCCGCTGCCCCGGGTGCGCAGGAACCACTGGTAGCCGCGGGCGTCCGGCGTCGCCTCGTAGCCGCCGTCGTCAAGGCCCTCGTACAGTGCGTCGGGGCCGTAGAGGGAGCCCCGGTACGGGTCGAAGGGCAGGTCCGGGACCGGCGGGAAGACCATGGCGCCGCCGGCGCGGACGTGGGCGGCCGCCTCCGGCTCCATCGGGCAACCCAGGAACACGGCCTCGGTCGTGTCGGCGGACATCAGGGCGGGCGTACGGGTCGTCAGGTCGAGCGACTGGACGCGGTGTCCGCGCAGCGAGCCCGACGCGGCGACGCGGTCGAACTCCTCGAGGGTCTCTATCTCGTGATCGTTCGGATCGTTCGGCGTCAGCACGCCCGCCACCCTAGCGCCCGCGGCGGGGGCCGCCGCCGCGGGGCTCCGGGCGGCGCTACGGCAGCGGCAGTGTGCCCAGGTGGGCGATGAGCAGGGTCAGCGGGAGCACGACGCCGAGGACCGCGAGGGCGCGCACGGCGGCTGCGTTGCGCAGCAGCGCGGCGGGCGTGCCGAGCCGGCTGAGGGCGGCGGTGGCCGGACGGCGGGCGCGCTTGGCGTCCACGGTCGCGGTGAGGGCGGTCGCGACCGCCGACAGGACGACGAGGACGGCGCCCAGCACGGTGAGCGGTCCGACGGGGTGCGCCACGGCGCCGAACCGGTCGCTGCCGGCGAGGGCGGTGGCGGCCACCGCGCACAGCGCGCCCAGCGGGCGGCCCACCAGCGTCGCCTCCTCCTGGAGGGCGCGGCCCGCGAGGAGCCGCAGGGCACCCGGCCGGTACGCCGCCAGCAGCCGTCCGCACAGGTGGACGAGGCCCGGCATGGCCAGCACCATGCCCGTGGCCGTCAGCAGCCAGCCGCCGACGACGGCCGGGGCGGCATGGCCGAGACCGCCGGGCAGCGGGAGCGCGCCGTCGGGCCCCGGGGCGCCGGCGCCCCCGGCCGAGGAGATCTGCACGGCGAGGCCGATCGCCACGAGCGCGGCCCCCCACGGCAGGCCGGACGGCACCCCGCCGTCGCGGACGGCGGCCTCGTCCCCACGGGAGCGCCGTGGCCGCAGCACGACCGCGGCCGAGACGGCGGCGGCCAGCGGCAGTGAGGCCAGCAGGGTCAACGCGCCCGCGAACGGGAGTTCACGGTCCGCGCCCAGCGCCTCGGCGGCACCACCGAGGTGCGGGCCGGGCAGCTCACCACGGAGGAAGAGGAAGCCCAGGAGTGCGATCAGGACGCCCAGGCCGCAGTTCAGGGCGGAGCTCGCCGCGGCCAGCAGGGGCAGCCCGTGCCGCCCGAGCCCGGCCGAGGCCAGGCCCGCGTGCAGCCGTCCGCTCGGCTCCGTACGGGCCACGAGAACCGACAGGTGGACGGTGGCGGCGAACGGCACGGCGCACCAGAGCAGCCGGACCAGGCCGTCCGGGGCGTCCTCGGGGTGCGCGAGGGCGTGCCCGAGGACGGCGAGCAGCAGGAACCCCGTGCCGGCGGCCGCGGCGACGACCAGCAGCCGGCGCAGCAGCACCTCCGGACGGGAGCCGAGGGCTACACGGAGGCTGAGCACGAGTCGGCGTCCTCCCGATCCTGGTGCGGCATGCCGGCCACGAAGCGCCCGTCGACGAGGGTGACCACCCGGTCGGCGAGGGAGACGACCTCGGGTTCGTTGGAGGCGAGCACCACGGTGATGCCGTGCGAGCGGGCGGCGCTGGTCAGCATGCGCAGCACCTGGGCGCGGTCCGCGCGGTGCAGCGGCGCGGTCGGTTCGTCGGCGAAGACCACGGAGGGCCGGTTGACCAGGGCGCGGGCGATCGCCACCCGCTGCCGCTCGGCCTGCAGCAGCCGGCCGGGACGCTTGCGGGCGGCCCCGCCGATGTCCAGCCGGTCCAGCCACTCCTGCGCGGCGGCGCGCGCCGTGCGATACGGGACGCCGCACAGCAGCAGCGGCAGCGCGGCGTTCTCCCGGACGGTCAGTTCGGGGAGCAGTTGCGGGCTGCTGTCGATCCAGCCGAAGCGCTCACGGCGCAGCCGCTCGCGGGCGGTCATGCCCAGGGTGTGCACGGGGGAACTGTTGAACCACACCTCGCCCTGCTCGGGGAGCAGTTCGCCGGACAGGCAGCGCAGCAGGGTGGTCTTCCCGGCGCCGTGCGGGCCGAGGACGCCGAGGATCTCGCCCTCCCGTACGCCGAGTGACACGCCGAGAAGAGCGGGTGAGCGGTCGTGCGCGTGGCGCAGGCCGCGGGCCCACAGCACGTCGTTGTCGGGTGGGTTCACGTTGGCCTCTAACGAACGCGGGGAGTCCGGGTCACTGCGGCACCGTACGCGCCCCACGGCCCGGGACCACGGTTACGGGGGCGCGTTTCCGGCGCGCGCCCACCCGTGCGGCGTAGCGGGAGCGAGGTTCGTCTGGAAGACCATCCGTTCACTTGCGCGACGTGTGGCTGTGGCAGGATGCGGCCGCCGTGCCTCCGGCACGGTGTGAGATCCGTGGGGGTTCATCGACATCCATACGCAATGCCGCCCTGCTCGTGGCAGGAGCGGTCGCAGGTGGTCTGCTGCTCGCACCACCGGCCCACGCGGCCAGGATCGCGATCGTCGGCACGACCATCAACAACGGCAAGCCCATCGTCATGGGGGCCGGCGGCTCCACGACCGTCACCGTGCCGGTCGTCACCGAGATCGCGGGCGTCTCCGGAGCCCCGGCCACCGTCGACGCCGAACTCACGGGGCTGGGAAGCGGCTTCTCCGTCTTCCTCGAGGGCACTTCGGGCGCCAACATGACCAGTTGGTGAGGCTGCAGTTCCGCAGGTCCGGAAGCGCCACCTATACGACGGTCACGTACGCCCGCACGGATGCCAAGGGCAACGTGAAGACCAGCACGACCGCCAAGGCGGTCGGCTTCTGGCGGTGGGCCTTCGGCGGCACCACGACCGTCGCGCCCGTCGCGGGGGGCGGGGACCGGGTCGCCCTGAAGTGAGCGGGGCCTGACGGGCCGCCGGGGCCGCCCTCCGTCGACGGAGGGCGGCCCCGGCCGCTGGATCCCGTGGTCCGGCGGGGACCGTCAGAGCTTGGTCCAGGCCTCCGTGAGGACGGTGCGCAGGACGCCCTCGATCTCGTCGAAGGTCGACTGGTCGGCGATCAGCGGCGGCGCGAGCTGCACGACCGGGTCCCCGCGGTCGTCGGCGCGGCAGTAGAGGCCGTTCTCGAAGAGCGCCTTGCTGAGGAAGCCGTACAGGACGCGCTCGGTCTCCTCGTCGGTGAAGGTCTCCTTGGTGGCCTTGTCCTTCACCAGTTCGATGCCGTAGAAGTAGCCGTTCCCGCGGACGTCGCCGACGATCGGCAGGTCGTGGAGCTTCTCCAGGGTGGCGCGGAAGGCGCCCTCGTTGTCGAGCACGTGCTGGTTGAGCTGCTCGCGCTCGAAGATGTCGAAGTTGGCCAGGGCGACCGCCGACGAGACCGGGTGGCCGCCGAAGGTGTAGCCGTGGAGGAAGGTGTTGTCGCCCTTGTAGAAGGGCTCGGCGATGCGGTCGGAGATGATGCACGCGCCGATGGGGGAGTAGCCGGAGGTCATGCCCTTGGCGCAGGTGATCATGTCCGGGACGTAGCCGAACTTGTCGCAGCCGAACATGGTGCCCAGGCGGCCGAAGGCGCAGATGACCTCGTCGGAGACGAGCAGCACGTCGTACTGGTCGCAGATCTCGCGGACCCGCTGGAAGTACCCGGGCGGGGGCGGGAAGCAGCCGCCGGCGTTCTGCACCGGCTCGAGGAAGACGGCCGCGACGGTGTCGGGGCCCTCGAAGAGGATCTCCTGCTCGATCTGGTCGGCGGCCCAGCGGCCGAAGGCCTCGGGGTCGTCGCCGAAGAGCGGGGTGCGGTAGATGTTGGTGTTGGGCACCTTGTGCGCGCCGGGGACCAGCGGCTCGAAGGGGGCCTTCAGGCCCGGCAGGCCGGTGATGGACAGGGCTCCCTGCGGGGTGCCGTGGTAGGCGACGGCGCGTGAGATGACCTTGTACTTGGTCGGCTTGCCCTTGAGCTTGAAGTACTGCTTGGCGAGCTTCCAGGCGGTCTCGACCGCCTCGCCGCCGCCGGTGGTGAAGAAGACCTTGTTGAGGTCGCCGGGGGCGTAGTCGGCCAGGCGCTCGGCGAGCTCGACGGCCTTGGGGTGGGCGTAGCTCCACACCGGGAAGAAGGCGAGCTCCTGGGCCTGCTTGTAGGCGGTCTCGGCGAGCTCCACGCGGCCGTGGCCGGCGTTGACCACGAACAGCCCCGCGAGGCCGTCGATGTACCGCTTGCCCTTGTCGTCGTAGATGTACGTGCCCTCGCCGCGCACGATGGTCGGCACAGGGGCGTTCTCGTACGACGACATGCGGGTGAAGTGCATCCACAGGTGGTCGTACGCGGTCTTGGAAAGGTCCGCGCTCATGGCTATCTGGTTCCCCAGGTGTAGGTCTGCTTCCGGAGCTTGAGGTAGACGAAGCTCTCGGTGGACCGCACGCCGGGCAGCGTGCGGATCCGCTTGTTGATCGTCTCCAGGAGATGCTCGTCGTCCTCGCAGACGATCTCGATCAGCAGGTCGAAGGAGCCCGCGGTCACGACGACGTACTCGACCTCCGTCATCTCCGCGAGGGCGTCGGCGACGGGTTCGATGTCGCCCTCGACGTTGATGCCGACCATCGCCTGCCGCCGGAACCCCACGGTGAGCGGGTCGGTGACGGCGACGATCTGCATGACGCCCTGGTCGAGCAGCTTCTGGACGCGCTGCCGTACGGCCGCCTCCGACAGGCCCACGGCCTTGCCGATGGCGGCGTACGGACGCCTGCCGTCCTCCTGGAGCTGTTCGATGATCGCCTTGGAGACGGAATCGATCACGAAGGCACCGTTGGCGCCCCTGTGATCCGGAGTACGAGTGGCCACGCACCCCACTCTGCACGAGAGGTCAGCCGTCACGCAAGCCCCGATCAATGAAATCCGTGGTTTCGGGGCTCGAAACTCACGGAATCCATTGTTTCGGAGTTTCGGCTATGTCGAATACGGCAGTGCTGCAGGTAGGCTGGGTCCGTCTCACACATCGGACAGGAACAGGGAGAGGTGCAGTGAGCGAGCTCCGTACCTTGCGCAACCACATCAACGGAGAATTCCGCGACGCCGCCGACGGGCGCACCACCGACGTGGTGAACCCCGCCACCGGCGAGGTCTACGCGACCGCCCCGCTCTCCGCCGCCGCCGATGTCGACGCGGCCATGGCCGCCGCGGCGGCCGCCTTCCCCGCCTGGCGCGACACGACGCCCTCCGAGCGCCAGAAGGCGCTGCTGAAGATCGCCGACGCCTTCGAGGCGCGGGCGGACGAGCTCGTGGCCGTCGAGAGCGAGAACACCGGCAAGCCGATCGGGCTGACAGCCAGCGAGGAGATCCCTCCGATGGTCGACCAGATCCGCTTCTTCGCGGGTGCCGCCCGCATGCTCGAGGGCCGCTCGGCCGGCGAGTACATGGAGGGCATGACCTCGATCATCCGCCGGGAGCCGGTCGGCGTCTGCGCCCAGGTCGCCCCGTGGAACTATCCGATGATGATGGCCGTGTGGAAGTTCGCCCCGGCGATCGCCGCGGGGAACACGGTCGTGCTGAAGCCCTCGGACACCACCCCGGCCTCCACCGTGCTGATCGCCGAGATCATCGGCGGGATCCTGCCCAAGGGCGTCTTCAACGTCGTCTGCGGCGACCGCGAGACGGGCCGCCTGATGGTCGAGCACGAGACCCCCGCGATGGCCTCCATCACCGGTTCGGTCCGGGCCGGCATGCAGGTGGCGGCCAGCGCCGCCAAGGACGTCAAGCGGGTCCACCTGGAGCTCGGCGGCAAGGCGCCGGTGGTGGTGTTCCAGGACACCGACATCGCCAAGGCGGTCGAGGACATCGCCGTCGCCGGCTACTTCAACGCCGGCCAGGACTGCACCGCCGCGACCCGCGTCCTGGTCCACGAGTCGATCCACGACGAGTTCGTGGCCCAGCTCGCCAAGACCGCCGCCGACACCAAGACCGGCGCCCCGGACGACGAGGACGTGCTGTACGGCCCGCTGAACAACGCCAACCAGCTCGCCCAGGTCACCGGCTTCATCGAGCGCCTCCCGGCGCACGCCAAGGTCGAGGCCGGCGGCCACCGGGTCGGCGAGCAGGGCTTCTTCTACGCCCCGACCGTCGTCTCCGGCCTCAAGCAGGACGACGAGATCATCCAGAACGAGGTCTTCGGCCCGGTCATCACCGTCCAGTCCTTCTCCGACGAGGACCAGGCCGTGGAGTGGGCGAACGGCGTCGAGTACGCCCTCGCCTCCTCGGTGTGGACCAAGGACCACGCCCGTGCGATGCGCATGTCCAAGCGCCTCGACTTCGGCTGCGTGTGGATCAACACCCACATCCCGCTGGTCGCCGAGATGCCGCACGGCGGGTTCAAGAAGTCCGGTTACGGCAAGGACCTGTCCGCCTACGGCTTCGAGGACTACACCCGCATCAAGCACGTCATGACGTCCCTGGACGGCTGACGCCGCAGGGCGAGATCCCTCCACGGCCCCGGACCGGCCCCCGTGTCCGGGGCCGTGGCATGCGCGCGTACGCTCCGCTCCATGGAGTATCGAAGAGCCCTTGAACAGCGCATACGCGCATGGCTGGTTGTCTTCGTCGGGTGCCTGGTGCTGAGCGGCGCCACCGCGTTCCCGCTCGTGCACGAGGTGCGGTGGGTGGACGGCTGGGGCCTGCCGGGAGCCGTCGGTGACTGGATCTCCCACGTGCGGGAGGGGCTGGACGCCACCGACGCGAAGTACCCGTTCATGATGTACGGGACGGACTGGCTCGCCTTCGCGCACCTGGTGATCGCGGTGGCCTTCTACGGCGTCTGGCGCGATCCGGTGCGCAACATCTGGATCGTGGAGTGGGCCATGATCGCCTGCGTCGGGATCATCCCGCTCGCCGCGATCTGCGTCCCGCTGCGCGGCCTGCCGCTGTGGTGGATGCCCGTGGACATGGCCTTCGGCGTCCTCGGCATCGTGCCGCTGCTGGTCCTGCGGCGGATGATCAAGCGGCTGGAGCGCTCCGGCACGGTGTCGGCCGAGCCGGCCGTCGCCTGACGGACCGGCGGTCGCCCGGGTCCGGGACCGTACGGCGAGGAGACCGCGGCCGGGCGGGAGAAGCTCACCGGCCGCCGAACTCCGCGCGCAGCACGTCGATGCGGTTGCTCGTGACGGCGTCCACGCCGAGCCGCTCCAGCCGTCGCATCGTCCGGCGCAGGTCCACCGTCCACGCGCCGACCAGCAGGCCTTCGCCGCGCGCCCACTCCACCAGGGGCGCGCGCACCAGCCCGAAGCGCAGGTTGATCCAGCGCGGGCGCAACTCCGACAGCAGCAGCGGCGGCACCGGCGCCGAGGTCTTCCAGGTCAGCGCGATCTCGGCGGCCGGGTCGTGGTCCCGCACCGCCAGCACGGCGGCCGCCTCCCCGCAGTAGTACGTACGGTCCCCGGCGCCCGCGTCCCGGACCGCGGACAGCACAGGGCCCGCGGACTCCGGCAGGGTGAGGTCGACCAGGGCCCGGCAGCCGTCCACGGCGGCCAGCGCCTCGTGGAGGGTCGGCACGCCCGGCGGCAGCCGGTCCGCCGCAAGGCCGGCGACGGCGGAGTCCACGCCCCACAGTCGCTTCAGCGTGGGGTCGTGGAGCAGCACCGGCACGCCGTCGCGGCTCAGCCGTACGTCCATCTCCACCGCGTCCGCCCCCGCGCGCAGCGCGCTGCGCAGCGAGGGCAGGGTGTTCTCGCGGTGACGGTACGGGTCGCCGCGGTGGGCGACCGCTAGCGCTGCCATCCCGCCAGGTAGGAGTCGATCTCGGCGGTGAGCTTCGCCTTGCCGGGGGTGTCGAGGAACGAGGCCTCGACGGCGTTCCTGGCGAGCTGGGCCAGCCCGCCCTCGTCGAGCTGCAACAGCCGCGCGGCCACCGCGTACTCGGTGTTGAGGTCGGTGCCGAACATCGGCGGGTCGTCGCTGTTGATGGTGACGAGCAGGCCCGCGGCCACCATCTCCTTGACGGGGTGCTCGTCGAGCGTGGCGACGGCGCGGGTGGCGATGTTGGAGGTCGGGCAGACCTCCAGCGGGATGCGGTGCTCGGCCAGGTGGTCCAGCAGGCGCGGGTCCTGGGTGGCGCTGGTGCCGTGGCCGATGCGCTCGGCGCCCAGGTCGCCCAGGGCGTCCCAGATCGTCTGCGGGCCGGTGGTCTCGCCCGCGTGCGGCACGCTGTGCAGGCCGACGGCGCGGGCGCGGTCGAAGTACGGCTTGAACTGCGGGCGCGGCACACCGATCTCGGGTCCGCCCAGGCCGAAGCTGACCAGCCCGTCCGGCTGCAGTTCGGTGGCGATGCGCGCGGTCTCCTCGGCGGAGGCCAGCCCGGCCTCGCCGGGGATGTCGAAGCACCAGCGCAGCACGATGCCGAGCTCCGCCTCGGCCGCCTTGCGCGCGTCCTCGATGGCCTCCACGAACGCCTTGTCCGGGATGCCGCGGCGGACCGAGCTGTACGGGGTGACGGTCAGCTCGGCGTAGCGGATGTTCTGGCGCACCATGTCGCGGGCGACCTCGTACGTCAGCAGACGCACGTCCTCCGCGTCGCGGATCAGGTCGACCACGGACAGGTAGACCTCGATGAAGTGGGCGAAGTCCCGGAAGCTGAAGTACTCGGCAAGGGCGGCGGGGTCGGTGGGCACCTTGGAATCCGGGTGCCGCGCGGCCAGCTCCGCCACGATGCGGGGTGAGGCCGAGCCGACGTGGTGCACGTGGAGCTCGGCCTTCGGGAGTCCCGCGATGAAGGCGTCGAGGGCTGACGCGGTGTCGGACATGGGGCGATCCTCCTGCGGGGTCGGCGGCAACCGCCATCGTAAACGCGAAATTGCCTCCGTCCGGCGTCTTCGCAGGCCATAGCATTGCCCGACGTAGTCAGCAGGAAGGCAGCGATGTCCCACGAGCCCGAGCACCCGACGCCGCGCGACGCCGCGGGCGACACCCCCGGAGCGGCGGCCCCGTCGTCCTCGGCGGCCCCGGCGGACGCACGGCCCGCACCCGACTTCGAGCTGCCCGCCCCGGCGCCCGCGGCGCCCACGGACGCCGCATCCGGCACCGCCCCGGGCGGGGACGCCGAGGCGGGCGACGCGGTGGCCGGCGGCGTCGAGGGCACGGAGGTGCCCGGAACCGTGACTGCTGCGGAGGACGCGACTCCCGCTGACGCGCCGGTCGCCGATGCCGAGCCCGGCGCCGCCTCGGGCGGGGATGCCGCGGCGGCTCCCGACGTCGAGAGCGCGCGGGTGCCGGGAAGCGCGACTCCTGCGGAGGCCGTGACGCCTGCCGATGCTCCGGTCGCCGACGCCGAGCCCGGTGACGGCTCGCATGCCGTAGTAGGCGCGGCCGATGCTCCGGTCGCCCCGGACGAGCCTGCCGGCGCGCCGCCCGCGGAGGTGCCCGGGCCGCGGGATCCGTGGGCGCCGCCGGTGCCGGTCGCCCCCGGTTACGGGCAGCCGGGTGGGCCGGCCGGGCACAACCCCTGGGCGCCGCCCGTGCCGCCGGTACCGCAGGCGCCGCAGGAGCACGTGACGCTGACCAAGCGCCCGGTACCCGTGGACGCACCCGCGCCCGGGCCGGAGCAGCAGCCGCGCGATCCCTGGGCCCCGCCGGCCCCGGACGCTGCGGCGGCCGTGCCGCCGCAACCGCCCCACGCCACGTACCCGGGCTACCACCCCGGCTACCCCGGTTACCCGGGCCACCCCACTCAGCCTGAGTACCCCGCGTACCCCGGCTACCCGGCCCAGCCCGGCTACCCCGCCCACCCGGGCTACCCCTCCCACCCGGGCTACCCCTCCCACCCGGGCTACCCCGCCCAGCCCGGCTACGCGGTGGGCCCCTACGGCGGATGGGCGCCGCCCGTCGCCCGCAACGGCGCCGGCCTGACGGCGATGATCATGGGCATCGTGGGCGCCGTCCTGGCCGTCTCCTGCTTCGGGGCCTTCCTCGGCCTCCCGCTCGGCATCGCGGCCGTCGTCTGCGGCATCGTCGGCCTGCGGATCGCCCGGCGCGGCGAGGCGACCAACCGGCCGCAGGCGTTGACCGGCCTCATCCTCGGGATCGTCTCCATCGGCCTGTCGGTCGCGATGATCGCCCTGGTGTTCAGCGGGATCGACGACGGCTGGTTCGACGGGTCCGGCGACGACCTCATCACCTCCCGGAACGGCGACTGGGCGGCGCCGCTGGACGTCGACGGCACCGCGCTCTACGACGACGGGGTCCACGTCACGCTGTCGGACGTCCACCGGGATATCGTCCTCCCGGAGAGCCAGCTCGACGGCGGCATCGCCGTCACGTTCTCCGTCGAGTTGGAGAACACCGGCGACACGACCGCCGACCTGGGCGAGAGCGAGGTCTCGGCCTACGCGGACGACTTCGAGGACGAGAGCCTGACCGACCTGACCGCCGGTGTGGGCCTGCCCGACGAACTGTCGCCGGGGGAGCGCGCGACGAGGGAGATCACCGTACTCGTGCCCAAGGACGACGAGGACGGCACCTTCCAGGTCGAGGTCGCCCCCGGATTCGACTACGACTACACCTACTGGCACCTGGACGTCCCGTAACGGGGGCGCCGCGGGGTCGCCTCAGCGCCGTACCGCGTCCAGCGCCAGCAGGGCCACGTGCAGCGAGAGGCAGGACTCGACCTGGTCCAGGTCGATGCCGAGGACGCGCTCGACCCGGTGCAGCCGGTCGTAGAAGGAGGGCCGCGACAGGTGCGCGGCGTCCGCCGCGGCCGACTTGTTGCGGCCGGCGTCCAGGTAGACGGTGAGGATCCGGACGAGGTCCGTGCCGTGCTCGGCGTCGTACGAGAGCAGCGGGCCGAGTTCGCGCTCGACGTACGTCTGCAGCCGCGCGTCGTCGCGCAGGAGGTGCAGCAGGCCGCGCAGCCGGACGTCCGGCAGCCGGTAGTACGCCCGCCCGCCGCCCGCCATCACCCTCTTCTCGGACGGCTGCGCCCTGCCTCCTTCATTGCGGCCGCCGTGCATCGCGGCGTCCGCGACCTGTGCCGCCTCCAGCAGGGTGCGGCGGGCGTCGCGCAAGGAGCCGACGGAGGAGCCGGCCGCCATGACGAAGGCGGGGCCGCCGTCGGGGGCGGGCTCGGTCAGCCGGGTGAGGGCGGCGGCGAAGTCCTCCAGTGCGGTGTGCTCGTGGTCGGACGGGCCGAGGGAGACCAGCACGCCGACACCGCCGTCGTCGAGGGTGCCGGTGAGCGCGGTCAGGCCCCGCTCGCGCACGGCCTGGGCGGCGGTCTCGGTGAAGTCCCGCAGCCGGGCCTGCGCCTCCAGGGCGGCCGAGGCCGGTCCGCCGCGCAGCCGCAGCATGACGCCGACCAGCCGCCGGCCCTCCAGCGGCACGCCCAGGGCGCGGGCGCGCAGCGCCACGTCGGAGACGGTCAGGGCGTGGGTGAGGATGCCGGAGAGCAGGGTGCGGTGGGTCTGCCGTTCCAAGGACTCCCGGTCGCGCTCCAGCAGCCGGTTGAGCGCGAGGGTGGCCGCCCCCCGCTCCAGCAGCACGCTGTGCCGGTGCGGGCGTTCGCCCGGTTCCGGCTCCTCGCCCGGTTCCGGCTCCTCGTCGGGCGCGGGCTCGCCGACGATCACCAGCCTGCCCCAGTCGCGGCCGCGCGCCCCCACGCCGGTGACCGTCCAGCCGGTGCGCGGGTCGTGGCCGGTGCGCCCGGCCGGGTGGACGCCGCGGCTGCGCCGCTCCCAGCCGTCGAGCAGGGCTTCGGGGTCCTGGCCGGCCGGGTCGAAGGCGAGCACCTGGTGGGAGAGGTTCTCCAGCACCACGGGCGCGCCCGCCATCCGGGCCACCTCGCGCACGACCTCCTCGGGCTCCGCGCCCTCGACGGACAGCTCGTTGAAGATCTGGTGCACCGCCTCCGACGCCCGCAGCTCGGTCAGCTGGGCGTCGACGACGTGGGCGTGCACGGCCTCGGTCACCGCCACGAAGCGCACCTCGGTACGGAGTGCCACCAGCGGCAGTCCGCGCCGTTCCGCGGCCCGGACCAGGGGGCGGGGGAGGGCGTCCGCGTAGCGCCGGCCCAGTTCGACGACGAGACCCGCCGCGCCGACGTCGGCGAGGCCGTCGATGTAGCGGGCCAGGGACTCCTTGTCGTCGGGCAGCATCACGCCCGTGGTGAGGACCAGCTCGCCCCCGTGGAGCATGCCCGCGATGTCGGCCAGCTCGCTGATGTGCACCCAGCGCACCGGGCGCTGCAGTCCGCCGGAGCCGGCGACCACCTGCGGCGAACCCCGCCTGAGCACGTCCAGTTCCAGGACCTCGGCGACGGTGGGGAACACGGTGACCTCCGGGGCGAAACGGGGCGGAACGTCGTGCCACCGTAGCTCCAAGGTGTAAAGGCCCCCGACGCACGGCATGCGATGTGTCGGTTGCCCGGTGTACGTGGTGCCCGGCATCGTCCACGGTGACGATCTGGTGCGGTCCGTCAGGTGAACACAGAATTCGTCGCGTAACCAAAAGGCAACAACGGAATCACTTGTTGGGGCGAGCCTACTCTGTCAGGATCGTCCACCAATCAAGGCTTTGGCCACGCCGCCGAGCCGAGTGCGAGGAGAAGACGATGGACCTCAGCGCGAACGGCGAGTTCGATGTGAGGGAGCGTTTCGCCGAGGGGGCCCAGTACATCGGCGGAACCTTGCGCCCCGGCACCTCGGGCCGGCGGCATCCAGTGGTCGACCCGGCCACCGGCGAGACCGTGTACTCCTGTGAACTGGCCGGCACCGCCGACGTGGACGCCGCCGTCGACGCCGCCGCGCAGGCGCTGCCCGGCTGGGCCGGCGCCACCCCCGGTGCGCGCTCCGACGCCATGCACCGCTTCGCCGGCGTCCTGGCCGCGCAGGCCGCCGAGTTCGCGTACGCCGAGTCGCTGCAGTGCGGCAAGCCGCTCCGGCTGACCACCGAGTTCGACGTCCCGGGCACCGTCGACAACACCGCCTTCTTCGCGGGCGCCGCCCGCCACCTGGAGGGCAAGGCGGCGGGGGAGTACTCCGGCGACCACACCTCCTACGTGCGGCGCGAGCCCGTCGGCGTCGTGGGCTCCATCGCTCCGTGGAACTACCCGCTGCAGATGGCCGCCTGGAAGGTCCTCCCGGCGATCGCCGCGGGCAACACCATCGTGCTCAAGCCGGCCGAGCTGACCCCGCTGACCTCGCTGATGTTCGCCCAGGCGGCGACCGAGGCGGGCATCCCGCCGGGCGTGGTCAACATCGTCACCGGCGCCGGCAAGGAGGCGGGCGAGCACCTGGTGGGGCACCCGGACGTCGCCATGACCTCCTTCACCGGCTCCACCGCGGTCGGCAAGCGCGTCGCGGAGATCGCCACCGCCACCGTCAAGCGGCTCCACCTGGAACTCGGCGGCAAGGCGCCCTTCGTCGTGTTCGACGACGCCGACCTGGAGGCGGCCGTCCACGGCGCGGTCGCCGGTGCCCTGATCAACACCGGCCAGGACTGCACCGCAGCGACCCGCGCCTACGTGCAGCGCCCGCTCTACGACGCCTTCGTCGCCGGGGTCGCCGACCTCTTCTCCGGCATCCGCGTGGGCGATCCCTTCGACGCCAAGACCGACCTCGGCCCGCTGATCTCCCACGCCCAGCGCGACCGTGTCGCCGGCTTCGTGGAGCGCGCCCGCTCCTACGCCACGGTCGTCACCGGCGGGCAGGCCCCCGCGTCGGCGGGTGCCTTCTACCGGCCCACGCTGGTCACCGGCGCCGCGCAGGACAGCGAGATCGTCCAGTCCGAGATCTTCGGGCCGGTACTGGTCGTGCTGCCGTTCGACGGCGATGATGAAGGTCTGGCCCTGGCCAACGACACGCCGTACGGTCTGGCCGCGTCCGCGTGGACCCGTGACGTCTTCCGTGCGGGCCGTGCCACCCGTGAGATCAAGGCGGGGTGCGTCTGGGTCAACGACCACATCCCGATCATCAGCGAGATGCCGCACGGGGGCTACCGGGCCTCCGGGTACGGCAAGGACATGTCGGCGTACTCCCTGGAGGAGTACACGCAGGTCAAGCATGTGATGTACGACAACACCGCGGTCGCCAGGAAGGACTGGCACCGCACGATCTTCGGCGACCGCTGACCCCTCGGCCGCCGGCCCCTCCGGGACCGCCCCCACCGGCCCGCTAGCCCGTCCGTCCCACGCACCACCGCCCCTGGAGGCCGCACCGCAATGGAGATGTTCGAGGGCCTGTCCGAGCCCGTACGCAAAGCGTGGGAACGCAGCCTGACCAACGGGAGGGCATCCGTCAGCCGGCGCCGGGTGCTCGGCGCGGGGCTCGGCGTCGCGGGTGCCGGGGCGCTGTCCGCCTGCGGCATCCCGGCCGCCACCAACAACCAGGGCGGTGTGAAGAGCGACGACCTGTCCGACAAGGACAAGTCGCTGGTCTTCTCGAACTGGCAGCTCTACATCGACATGAGCGACGACGAGAAGCACATGCCGACCCTGGAGGCCTTCGAGAAGAAGACCGGGATCAAGGTCAAGTACAGCGACGACATCACCGACAACGTCGAGTTCTTCGCCAAGATCAAACCACAGCTCGCCGCGGGCCAGTCCACCGGCCGCGACCTGGTCGTCCTCACCGACTGGATGGCCGCCCGGATGATCCGTCTGGGCTGGGCCCAGCCGCTGGACCCCACCTACCTGCCGAACGCGTTCACCAATCTGGAGCAACGTTTCCGCAACCCCGACTGGGACCCCGGACGCGCCCACTCCTACCCCTGGCAGGGCATCGCCACCGTCATCGCCTACAACGAGAAGGCGACCAAGGGGAAGAAGGTCGGCAGCGTCTCCCAGCTGCTGGACGACCCCGACCTCAAGGGCCGCGTCGCCATGCTCAGCGAGATGCGCGACACCATAGGCATGACCCTGCTCGACATGGGCAAGCGGCCGGAGTCCTTCACCGCGGACGACTTCGACGCGGCCGTGGCCCGCGTCCAGAAGGCCGTGGACAACAAGCAGATCCGCCAGTTCACCGGCAACGAGTACACCGACGGCCTCGCCTCGGGGAACATCGCCGCCTGCGTCGCCTGGGCCGGCGACCTGGTCCAGCTCCAGGCCGACAACCCCGAGATCAAGTTCGTGATCCCGCCCGCCGGCTACATCTACTCCACCGACAACATGCTGGTCCCGGCGGGTTCCAAGCACCGCAAGAACGCCGAGCGGCTCATGGACTGGTACTACCAGCCCGCGATCGCCGCCGAGCTCGCGGCATGGGTCAACTACATCACGCCCTGCACGGGCGTCTACGAGGAACTCCTCAAGATCGACAAGGACGTGGCCACCAACCCGCTGATCATTCCCAACGCGGAGATGAAGGCGAAGGCCCATCCCTTCCGGTCGCTCTCCTCCAAGGAGGAGACCGCCTTCGAGGACAAGTTCGCCAAGCTCATCGGCGCCTGACCGGCCACCGCAGTTAGGGATCTGACGACATGACCCAGCAGACCGCACCGCTCACCGAGCCGGCCGGCGGCAAGGACCCCGCCTCCGCGGGCGGCGCCGTGACCCTCACCGGCATCGGCAAGGACTACGGCGACTTCACGGCCGTCCACCCGCTCGACCTCACCATCCCCGAGGGCTCCTTCTTCGCCCTCCTGGGCGCCTCCGGCTGCGGCAAGACCACCACGCTGCGCATGATCGCCGGTCTGGAGGACCCCAGCAGCGGCACCGTCCGCATCGGCGACCAGGACGTCACCGGTCTGCCGCCGTACAAGCGCCCGGTCAACACGGTCTTCCAGAACTACGCGCTCTTCCCGCACCTCGACATCTACGAGAACGTCGCCTTCGGCCTGCGCCGCCGCGGCATCAAGTCCGTCAAGGGCCAGGTCGGGGACATGCTCGACCTCGTCGAGCTGGGTCATCTCGCCCGCCGCAAGCCCCACCAGCTCTCCGGCGGCCAGCAGCAGCGCGTCGCCGTCGCCCGTGCCCTGATCAACCACCCCAAGGTGCTGCTCCTCGACGAGCCGCTGGGCGCCCTGGACCTGAAGCTGCGCCGCCAGATGCAGCTGGAGCTCAAGCGCATCCAGACCGAGGTCGGCATCACCTTCGTGCACGTCACGCACGACCAGGAAGAGGCCATGACCATGGCCGACACCATCGCCGTGATGAACGCGGGCCGCATCGAGCAGCTCGGCGCGCCCACCGACCTGTACGAGAACCCCAGCACCACCTTCGTCGCCAACTTCCTCGGCCAGTCCAACCTCATCGAGGCCGAGGTCGCCGGTACCAGCGGCGACGACCTGCTGCTCAGCGTCGGCGACGGCCGTCTGGCGATGCCCACCGCACGGTGCGCCCCCTCCGTGCAGGCGGGCGACAAGCTCCTCGCCGGGGTGCGTCCCGAGAAGATCTCCATCGTCCACGCCGACGACGCGGCCGAGGTCCCCGAGGGCCGCAACAAGATCACCGGGCGGATCGTCGACGCCAGCTTCATCGGCGTCTCCACCCAGTACGTCGTCAACAGCCCCTGGTGCCCGGAGCTGGCCGTCTTCGCGCAGAACGTCGAGCGCGACGGCCGTCTCGTCCCCGGCGCCGAGGTGGTGCTGCACTGGAGCCCCGCGCACACCTTCGGTCTCGACGCCGCGCAGGACATCGAGGCCGGGGAGGTCAACGCGTAATGGCCGCCCTGTCCACCGCCCCCGCCGGGGCGCCGGAGGAGACCCCGCCGGTCCCGGCCGGCGCCGCCGCCCGGCGGCGCAGACTCGTCCCCTACTGGCTGCTGCTGCCCGGCATCCTGTGGCTGCTGGTCTTCTTCGCCGCCCCGATGGTCTACCAGGCCTCGACCTCGGTGCAGACCGGCTCCCTGGAGACCGGCTACCGCGTCACCTGGCACTTCGCGACCTACTGGGACGCGTTCAAGGAATACGACGTCTTCTACCTGCGCTCGCTGATCTACGCCGGCATCGCCACCGTGCTGTGCCTGGCGATCGGCTACCCGCTGGCGTACACCATCGCCTTCAAGGCGGGCCGCTGGCGGAACGTGCTGCTGGTCATGGTCATTGCGCCGTTCTTCACCAGCTTCCTGATCCGCACCCTGGCCTGGAAGACGATCCTCGCGGACGACGGCTACGTCGTCACCGTGCTGGACAAGCTGCACATCCTCAGCGTCACCGCGTCCCTGGGCATCACCGCCGACGACCGCGTGCTCGCCACACCGCTCGCGGTGGTGTGCGGTCTGACGTACAACTTCCTGCCCTTCATGATCCTGCCGCTCTACAGCTCGCTGGAGCGCATCGACCCGCGGCTGCACGAGGCGGCGGGCGACCTGTACGCCCGGCCCTTCACCACCTTCCGCAAGGTGACCTTCCCGATCTCGCTCCCCGGCGTCGTGGCCGGCACGCTGCTCACCTTCATCCCCGCCTCCGGCGACTACATCAACGCCGAGTTGCTGGGCAGCCCCAGCGAGCAGATGATCGGCAACGTCATCCAGTCCAAGTTCCTCACGGTGCTCGACTACCCGACCGCCGCCGCGCTGTCCTTCATGCTCATGGCCGCGATCCTGGTGATCGTGTCCGTCTACATCCGCAAGGCGGGGACGGAGGAACTGGTCTGATGCCCGTGCTGAACTGGGTGCGACGGCGCCTCGTGGTCTTCGCCGCCGCGGCCGCACTCGCCTACATGACGATCCCCAACGTGATCGTCCTGATCTTCTCCTTCAACCAGCCCAAGGGCCGCTTCAACTACTCCTGGAACCACTTCTCGCTCGACGCCTGGGCCAACCCCTGCGGTGTCGGCGACATGTGCGACTCGGTGTCGCTGTCCCTGGAGATCGCCGTACTCGCCACCATCGGCGCCACGATCCTCGGCACCATGGTCGCCTTCGCGCTCGGCCGCTACCGCTTCCGCGGCCGCGGCCCGGTGACCGGCCTGATCTGGCTGCCGATGGCGATGCCCGAGATCGTCATGGGCGCCTCGCTCGGCACCCTCTTCCTCAACATGCGCATCCAGTTCGGCTTCTGGACCATCCTCATCGCGCACATCATGTTCTGCCTCAGCTTCGTCGTGACGGCGGTCAAGGCGCGCGTGATGAGCATGGACCCGCGACTGGAGCAGGCCGCCCAGGACCTGTACGCCACCCCGTGGCAGACCTTCTGGCGGATCACCTTCCCGATCGCCGCGCCCGGCATCGCGGCGGGAGCGCTGCTCAGCTTCGCGATCTCCATCGACGACTTCATCATCACGCAGTTCAACGCCGGCCCGGCCACCGTGACCTTCCCGATGTTCGTCTGGGGCGCGGCCCAGAAGGGCCTGCCCGTCCAGGTGAACGTCATCGGCACGCTGATGTTCGTCGTGGCGGTGCTGTGCGTCGTCGTCGGACAGCTGCTCAGCCGCCGCAGGAAAGCCCATAGTTAATCCGCCGACCGCATCCGCAAAGGTGTGAGACCCCATGGATCCAGCCCGTTCGCTCGCCGACGCGCAGCCGACACCGTTCTGGCTGGAGGACCCCGGCAGGCCGCAGGCCGGCTCCGCCCTCGTCGGCGACGAGCACTGCGACCTGCTGGTGGTCGGCGGCGGCTACACCGGGCTGTGGACCGCGTTGCTCGCCAAGGAGCGCGACCCGCGGCGTGACGTCGTCCTGATCGAGGGCAAGGAGGTGGGCTGGGCGGCGTCCGGCCGCAACGGGGGCTTCTGCGCCGCCAGCCTCACCCACGGCCTGGCCAACGGACTCGCCCGCTGGCCCGAGGAGTTCGGGCGACTGGAGGAGCTGGGCAACCGCAACCTCGACGGCATCGAGGAGGCGGTGGACCGCTACTCCATCGACTGCGACTTCGAACGCTCCGGGGAGATCGACGTCGCCACCGAGCCCTACCAGCTCGACGACCTCCAGGCCTCCGCCGAGGAGGCCGCCCGGCACGGCGTCGAACTGGAGCTGCTCGACCGTGACCAGGTCCGTGCCGAGGTCGACTCGCCGACCTTCGCCGGCGGGCTGTGGGACCGCAGGGGCGTCGCCATGCTGCACCCGGCGAAGCTCGCCTGGGGCCTGCGGCGGGCCTGCGAGGAGCTGGGCGTACGCGTCTACGAGCACACCCGCGCCACCCAGCTCGCCCGCAACGGCTCCGGCATGGCCGTGCGCACCCCGTACGGGCGGGTCTTCGCCCGGCACGTCGCGCTCGGCACCAACGTCTTCCCCTCGCTGGTGCGCCGGGTGCGTCCCTACATCGTCCCCGTGTACGACTACGCGCTGGTGACCGAGCCGCTGACGCCGCAGCAGCTCGGCGCGATCGGCTGGAAGAAGCGCCAGGGGCTCGGCGACAGCGCCAACCAGTTCCACTACTTCCGGCTCACCGCCGACAACCGCGTCCTGTGGGGCGGCTACGACGCCATCTACCCGTACGGCGGCCGCCTGGACACCGCCCGCGACGAACGCCCGCAGACGTACCTGAAGCTCGCCGGCCACTTCTTCCGCTGCTTCCCGCAGCTGGAGGGCGTGCGCTTCAGCCATGCGTGGGGCGGCGCGATCGACACCTGCTCGCGCTTCTCCGCCTTCTACGGCACCGCCCACGACGGGAAGGTCGCCTACGCCGCCGGCTACACCGGCCTCGGCGTCGGCGCCACCCGCTTCGGCGGGGACGTCATGCTCGACCTGCTCTCCGGCGAGCGCACCGAGCGCACCGCACTGCGCATGGTCCGCACCAAGCCGCTGCCCTTCCCGCCCGAGCCCCTGGCATGGGCGGGCATCGGCCTCACCAAGTGGTCGCTGGACCGGGCCGACCGCAACGCCGGCCGGCGCAACCTGTGGCTCAAGACGATGGACCGGCTCGGCCTCGGCTTCGACAGCTGACCGCCCCTGCGGCACCCCCTGCGCACCCTGTGGACCGGATCACCCCATCGGGCGTGGTGAAACCCGCGTAATGATCCGGGCCCGGCCTCCTCTCTCCGCGTGACAGCACGACAGCGCACACACGGAACGGAGGAACCGGCATGGTGGGCACAGACGCGCGGGGCGCGGTCGAATGGCTGGTTTCCGTGGCACCCGATCCCGACGCCACCCGGTGGGAATGGGAGCGGCACCCCCTCGGGGTGACGCTCCTGCCCGCCGGGCGGCTGTGGGACGTCCTCATCCTCACCGGCGAACTGGGCTACCCGACGCTCGACGTCCTCACCCGTCTCGTCGACCGCCCGGGCCCGGTCCTGGCCGACTTCGGCGACTCCCGCATGGGCTACTTCGTGCCCCCGGGCACCGCCGCCCGCTGGATTGGCACCGGGGTCCGCACCGCGGGCCCCGGCACCTGGATCGTGGTCCCCTACCCCGGCCGCGCCACGGGCGGAGTCCGCTGGCTCGTGCCGCCGGACGGCACCGGCAACCTCACGGACCCCGGCGTCCTGGAGCTGGCCATGCACGAGGCGGCGGCCCACCTGGCGGGACGGCGCGGCCGTGATCCGGGCGAGTGATCGCGCGCCCGGGGGCCCGACACCCGTACGCCCCCGTGCGCGACACTGGTGCCATGATCCGCACGGAACGCGGCCGGCCCCGGAGCGGCCCCGGATACCCGGGTGCGCCACGGCGCGCGCCCGCTCCCGCGCCTGCCGCCGCGGCAGGCTGACATGGACCTCACGCCCGGCCTCGCGCACCTCGTCGAGACCGCGCTGCCCGTCTGCGGGCGCCACGGCCTCGCCGTGGCGGGCGGTCTCGCGCTGATCGCGCACGGCTTCGACCGCCGCCCGTCCCGCCACCTCGACCTGGTGACCTTCAGCTCCACACCGGCCGGCGACATCGGTGCCGCGCTCGCGGCCGCGTACGCCGGGGCCGGTTACGAGGTGGTCGCGCTGCCCGGCACACCGCTGGCCGCCCACCTCGGGGTCACCTCGCCGGGCGACGCCGGCCACACGGTCCACGTCGCCAAGCAGCCGCTCTCCCGTCCCCCGGTCCGTGTCGGCCTCGGCCTGTCCGGGCCCGTGCCGGTGGTGGCGCTGGAGGACTGCGCCGCCCTGAAGGTGGCCGCCGTCGCCGACCGCGCCACCGTGCGCGACCTGGTCGACGTCCACGCCCTGACCGCCTGGTTCACGCCGGGGGAGTTGCTGACGATGGCCGTCCACCTCGACGAGGACCTCCAGCCGCGCCTCCTCGCCGACCGCCTCGACAAGCTCGTCGAGGCCGACGACGCGGCGTACGCGGCGCAGGGACTGGACGGCGCGGCCGTCGCCGCCGTCAAGCGCTGGGCCTTCGACTGGGCGCAGGACATCCGGCTGGACCTCATGGAGGGCATGGAGCACCCCGACGAGCTGTACGACCTGTAAAGCTCCCGGCTCCGACGCCGACACCTTGGTGCTTGAGGGGGCCCTGCCCGCTGGCGAGACTGGCAGGAGACGAGGAGAGGAAGGTCCGCCGTGACCGACAAGCACATCACGCACTGGATCGCCGGACAGACGTGGACCGGCACCGCGGAGCGGCACGGGGACGTGTACGACCCCGCCACCGGGGCCGTGACCGGTCGGGTGGACTTCGCGTCGATCTCCGAGGTCGACCAGGCCGTCGGTGCGGCCGCCGCCGCGTTCAAGGAGTGGCGGAACGCCTCGGTGGCCAAGCGCACCTCGGTGCTCTTCGCCTTCCGCGAGCTCCTCAACGCCCAGCGCGACGAGCTGGCGGCGATCATCGTCTCCGAGCACGGCAAGGTGCACTCCGACGCGCTCGGCGAGATCGCCCGCGGCCTGGAGGTCGTCGAGTACGCCTGCGGCATCCCGCAGCTCATCAAGGGCGGCTTCACCGAGCAGGCCTCGACCGGCATCGACGTCTACTCGATCCGCCAGCCGCTCGGGCCGGTCGCGATCATCTCGCCCTTCAACTTCCCGGCCATGGTGCCGATGTGGTTCTTCCCCATCGCCATCGCCGCGGGCAACACCGTCGTCGTCAAGCCCTCCGAGAAGGACCCGTCCGCCGCGAACTTCATGGCCGGGCTGTGGAAGCAGGCCGGGCTGCCGGACGGCGTCTTCAACGTCGTGCACGGCGACAAGGTCGCCGTCGACCGCCTCCTGGAGCACCCGGACGTCAAGTCCGTGTCCTTCGTCGGCTCCACCCCGATCGCCCGGTACGTCTACGAGACCGGCACCCGCTACGGCAAGCGCGTCCAGGCCCTGGGCGGCGCCAAGAACCACATGCTGGTGCTGCCGGACGCGGACCTGGACCTCGCGGCCGACGCCGCCGTCAACGCCGGGTTCGGCGCGGCCGGCGAGCGCTGCATGGCCGTGTCCGTCCTGGTCGCGGTCGACCCGATCGGCGACACGCTGGTCGAGAAGATCAAGGAGCGGATGGCCGGGCTCACGGTCGGCCCCGGCTGCAACGCCGCCTCCGAGATGGGCCCGCTGGTCACCGGCGCCCACCGCGACAAGGTGACGTCCTACCTCGACGCGGGCCTCGCCGACGGCGCGACCCTTGCCGTGGACGGCCGTAAGCACGCCGTCACCGGCGAGGACACCGCGGACGGTTTCTGGCTCGGCCCGACCCTCTTCGACGACGTCAAGCCCGGCATGTCCGTCTACAACGACGAGATCTTCGGCCCGGTCCTGTCCGTGGTCCGCGTGGGCTCGTACGACGAGGGCCTGGAGCTGATCAACACCAACCCGTACGGCAACGGCACGGCCATCTTCACCAACGACGGCGGCGCCGCCCGGCGCTTCCAGCACGACGTCGAGGTCGGCATGGTCGGCATCAACGTGCCGATCCCGGTGCCGGTGGCGTACTACTCCTTCGGCGGCTGGAAGGCCTCGCTGTTCGGCGACACGCACGCGTACGGCCCGGACGGCGTCCACTTCTTCACCCGCGGCAAGGCCGTCACCCAGCGGTGGCTCGACCCGAGCCACGGCGGCATCAACCTCGGTTTCCCGACCAACAACTGACCGCCAGGGCGGCGCCCGCGAGCAGGGCGCCGCACAGCAGCCAGCTCCCCACCACGTCGAGCGGCCAGTGGTAGCCGCAGCGGACCAGGGCGACGCCCACCGCACCGTTGAGCAGCACGGCGGCCGCGACCAGCAGCCGCCGTGCCGCTGTGCGTACCAGACACGGCAGCAGCAGGAGCACGGCGCCGCCGTACGCGGCGGCCGCCGTGGCCGTGTGGCCGGAGGGGTAGAACCCGGGATAGCCCGGGGAGAGGGCCGGCGAACCGGGGTCGGCGCGGCCGACCAGCGGCTTCACCAGGGCGACCAGCAGCGGCGCCACGACCATCACCAGCGCGTACGCCAGCGGCGGCAGCCAGGGGCGGGGCCGTCGGTACCGGTGGGCGCACCAGGTGGTGCAGACCATCGCAAGCAGCAGTACGGGCACGGCGACCTGCCAGTTGCCCAGGTCGGCCAGGAACCGTGCCACGGCCGAGCGGTCCGCGGGGTGGGGGGAGGAACCCGCAAGGGTGGCACGCACCGGCCCGTCCACGGCCACCAGGCGCCCTCGTAGTGCTTCCTGCCAGGTCAGCAGTCCGAAGAGCGCCGTGCACACCACGGCCACCAGAGAAGTTGGCCGCCCCGGAACAGGGGGGAGAGTTCCGGGGCGGCCAGAACGATCGCCGTACCGCCCGCCCCGGGGGGTTTGGGGCAAGCGGCCGACCGATCGGCGAGGATTGCCGGAGCCTTCGGCTTCGGCGCTGTGCGCGAGGGCACTGCTGTGCCGATGATGGGGGGTCACCGGCAAAGTGTCGCCCGCGGACTTCCGCAGACGGGGTGTTGCATCCATCTGCGGAAACCGTACGTCACCGGGGGGGTCGACCGGCAGGGGTTGCACCCTCCCGCCATCAGGCCCGCACACCTTCTTCACGCTGTGTGTCGTACACGCTCGGTCGCAGGCGAAGCACCTGGTCACAGCCGGGCGAGAGCGCCCTCGATGATGTCCAGGCCCTCGTTCAGCAGGTCCTCCCCGATGACCAGCGGCGGCAGGAAGCGCAGCACATTCCCGTAGGTGCCACAGGTCAGGACCACCAGGCCCTCGGCGTGGCAGGCCTTGGCCACGGCGGCGGTCGCCGCGGCGTTGGGGTTCTTGCCGCCCGGCTCCACCAGCTCGATCGCGATCATGGCGCCGCGGCCGCGGACCTCACCGATGACCTCGAACTTCTCCTGCATGCCGCGCAGCCGGCCGAGCATGATCTCGCCGATGCGGCGGGCCTTGGCGTTGAGGTCCTGCTCCTTCATCGTCTCGATGGCGCCGAGCGCACCGGCGCACGCCACCGGGTTGCCGCCGTAGGTGCCGCCCAGACCGCCGGAGTGCGCGGCGTCCATGATCTCGGCGCGGCCGGTCACCGCGGCCAGCGGCAGACCGCCGGCGATGCCCTTGGCGGTGGTGATCAGGTCCGGGACGATGCCCTCGTCCTCGCAGGCGAACCACTGGCCGGTGCGGCAGAAGCCGGTCTGGATCTCGTCCGCGACGAAGACGATGCCGTTCGCCCGGGCGAACTCCACCAGCTTCGGCAGGAAGCCCTTGGCCGGCTCGATGAAGCCGCCCTCGCCCTGGATCGGCTCGATCACGATCGCGGCCACGTTCTCGGCCCCGACCTGCTTGGTGATCATGTCGATCGCCTGGGCCGCGGCCTCCTCCGCGCAGTTCTCCGCGCCGGTCAGCCAGCGGTAGGGGTAGGCCAGCGGCATGCGGTAGACCTCGGGCGCGAACGGGCCGAACGAGTGCTTGTACGGCATGTTCTTCGCCGTCAGCGCCATCGTCAGGTTGGTGCGGCCGTGGTAGCCGTGGTCGAAGACGACGACGGCCTGGCGCTTGGTGTACGCGCGGGCGATCTTCACCGCGTTCTCGACGGCCTCGGCACCGGAGTTGAACAGCGCGGTGCGCTTCTCGTGGTCGCCCGGGGTCAGCTCGTTGAGTGCCTCGGCGACCTCCACGTAGCCCTCGTACGGCGTCACCATGAAACAGGTGTGGGTGAAGTCGGCCAGCTGCGCCGACGCGCGGCGCACGACCGCCTCGGCGCTGTTGCCGACCGAGGTCACCGCGATGCCGGAGCCGAAGTCGATCAGGGAGTTGCCGTCCACGTCCTCCAGGACGCCGCCGCCGGCGCGGGTGACGAAGACGGGCAAGGTCACGCCGACACCGCTCGCGACCGCCGCCGTCTTGCGCGCCAGCAGCTCCTGCGACTTGGGGCCGGGGATCGGGGTGACGAGTCGACGCTCCTGGGCCAGATCGGTCATGGCGGACGTACTCCTTCGAACCGTGGTCTTTCCTCGCAGGCTAAGCCCGTACGGCGGAGCCCCGCACACTCCGATAGGGCGCACTGCGGAACGCCTCTTCGACGTGACGGACATGAGCGTGCCAAGATCCTTCAGACTGCGGTGGCCGCTCGACTACATTGAGTGCGGACCTGCGAGGGGTGGCACACGCGATGGAACGCGACGGTACGCACGAGAAGCCCGCGGCCTCTCCGCCCGGAGGCCCCGGCCCGCAACCGGGCACGCCGCCGGTACCCGGTGCCCGGCCGATGCCGGGCGCCCCGCCCGCGCACGCCGGACCGCCGCCCGTCCCCGGTGCCCGGCCGGGTCCCGCCGACCCTTCACGCGGCGAGCGGGACACCCGCACCTGGCGCGACGCCGGCCAGGACGCGGCCCCGGCCACGCCCCCGTTGCCACCCGGACCGCCCCCGCTGCCGGGGGTCCGCCCCGGCGGCGCCCCGTGGCACGCCCCGGCGGAGTCCGCACCGGCCGCCACGCCGGACGGGTCGGGCCTCCTCTCCTGGCTGCGGGCCCCGCGCCCGGCCGCCGCCCCCGGTGTGTGGCGCCTCGGGCACCGCCCCCGCCCCGCCGCCGACCCGGACGCCGTGCCGGGCCGCCAGCTCGTCGCCGGCGCCCTGATCTCCTTCCTCGGCGGCTGGCTGCTGTGGTCCCTGCTGTGGAACGGCTACCTCGGCAGCTACTGGCTGTGGCCGCTGCTCGCCCTGACCCCCGACTCCTGGCGCCGGGCGGGCGGCAACCAGACCGCCTACCTGTGGGCCTCGTACCTCTACTACGCGCTCATCGGCGGCGCCCTGCTGGTCTTCTTCGCCCGCATCGGCCGCTGGGCCGAACTGTGGCGCCGCTTCATCACCACCCCGCTCCGGCGGTCCCGCGAGGAGGAGGCCGCGGCCGCCGGCCGCGAACCCGCCGACCCCGCCCAGGACCCGGCCGCCTTCCCCGCCCTCCGCCAGGGCGGCGCCGCCGACGCCGCGGACCGGCTCGCCGAGGACGCGCGCTCCGGGCTGATGAACGACGTCGACTTCGCCCGCCTGTCCCGTGCCTGGCAGTCCGTGCGCTCCGAGCCCGGCCGGCTGACCGCCTTCACCGACACCGTCCTGCGGTACGGGGCCGCCGCCTGCGCCCACCCGTCCGGCGCCCGCGACCTGCCCGCCCGCGCCGCCCGGCACGACCTGCTCGCCGGCCAGGTCCGCATCGGCGCCGCCCCCGACGACGAGCGCAACCCCCGCTCCCACCGCGGCGCCGGCTACGCCCTCGACCCGTCCGTGCTCGGCACGTCCCTCCTGGCCGTCGGACCGCCCGGCTCCGGCAAGACCGTGCGCCTGGCGCGGCCCGCGCTGGAGCTGATGTGCCTGCAGGCCCTCGCCGGGCGGGCGGCCGTGGTCGTGGTCGGCACCGAGGGGGCACGGCTCGCACCGGACGAGTCCTTCGACGTCGTCGTCAAGATCGGCCATCCCGACTCCGCGTACGACCTCGACCTGTACGGCGGCACCTCCGACCCCGACGAGGCCGCGGGCTTCCTCTCCGAGGCCCTCGTCGGCGACCTCGCCGCCGCGCTGCCCGGCGGCGACAGCCGCCGCGCCGCCACCGCACTCGCCCAGCTCCTCGGGCCCTTCCACGCCGCCCACGGCCGCTTCCCCTCCGTCCCCGAGCTGCGCGAACTCCTCGACGGCACCCCCTCGGCCCTGGCCGCGCTCCGCTCCGCCCTGCAGGCCCGCGGCGGCGCCGCCCTGGGCCAGCTGCGCGAACTCGACGCACGGGAACGTCAGTCCGCCCGGCCCGGCGACGCGGGCCCCCTGCTCGCCGACCGCATCGCGCTGCTCGACCGGCCCGCGTTCGCCGGGTTCTTCGACACCACCGGCGGCAGCCACCCGTTCTCGCTGCGGGGCCTGGAGCACCCGCTCCGGGTCCGCATCGACCTCCCGGAGCGGGGCCACGCCGAGGTCTCCCGGATGCTGGCGCGGCTCGTCCTCGCCCAGTTCGCCGAGTGCGCCACGGCCCGGCAGGACCGCTCCCTGTTCGCCTGCCTCGTCCTCGACGACGCCTCCCACACGGTGACCGCGGAATCCGTGCGCGGCCTGCAGCGCATGCGCTCCGCCAACGCCGGCGCGGTGCTCACGCTGCGCACGCTGGACGACGTCCCCGAAGCGCTCCGCGGTGCCCTGCTCGGCGCCGTCGGCTGCCGGGCCGCCCTGGCCGGCCTCACGGCCTGGGACGGCGCACGGTTCGCCGAGGTGTGGGGCAAGGAATGGGTGGACGTCCACGACGTCACGAACCGCCAGATCGTCGCGGACGAGCCGCTCACGCGGGTGCTGCATGCCGTGCGGCGCCTGGTGACCGGGAAGGCGGTCACGGCGGAGTCGGTGACGGTACGCCGGGTCGAGCGCGAGCGCTGGTCCGCGTCCGAGCTCGCGCACGCGGTCCCTGCGGGGCACGCGGTCGTCTCCCTCACCGCGGTCGACGGGGAGCACGCGCCTCCGGTGCTGGTCGATCTGCGCGCCTGAGCGGTTTCTGTGCGGGTGCGTTGCGCTTCGCAGACCGGGGTTCGCGGTACGGCCCGTCGTTCGTGTGCGGGTGCGTTGCGCCTGCGGCGGGCATCCCCCGCCGCCCTCCCGATTGCCCGGCGCGGTCAGTGCGGGCCTGCGCAACGTGTGCCTGGGTCGGGGCCGCGCCGGCGCACGTCCTCAGCGCTCGCGGTTTACGCCTACATCGTTGGGCACCGCGTGCTCCGCTCGTCGCTTCCGGGCGCACCCCGCCACACCCCCTCACGCCGGTTGGGGCGCATGACGGCCGGTGGGCGGTGAGTGGGGCACTTGCGGCAACCCCGGACCGCCTTCTCACCCCGTCCGGCCGTTAGTCGCCTACACGACCGAAGGGGGTGTGGCGGGGTGCCCCCGCAGGGGACGAGCGGCGAACCCGCGCCGAACGATGTAGGCGTAAACCGCGAGCCCCGAGGTGGGGGTCCCCCCGGCCGAAGGCTGGGGGCGTACCCCGGCGCGGCACCGACCCCACACCAACGGAGCGCAGGCCCGCACTGACCGCGCCGGGCAATCGGGAGGGCGGGTGGGGGAGAAACCGCAACAGCAACAACCGCGGCGCCGCACACGAAGACGGCACCGCACCGCAGGTATACGGTGAGGCAGAATCGGATGTGAACGCACTCCGAGATGGAGAAAAAGCCCGTGCCCCCCACGCTCGCCTCGCTGCTGCGGAACCCCGCCCTGAAGCTGGCCGTCCTCGCCGGAGGCGACCGCCTGGGGGAGGCCGCCGTCCGCTGGGTGCACACCAGCGAGCTGGACGACCCGGCGCCGTACCTGGAGGGCGGCGAGCTGCTGCTCACCACGGGCCTCAAGCTGGACGTCGGCTCGCCCGAGGCGCTCGGCCAGTACGTGGCGCGCCTGGCCGGCGCCGGCGTCGTGGGCCTCGGGTTCGGCGTGGGGCTGAGCCATGACACCGTGCCGCAGGCGCTCGTGGACGCGGCGGCCGCGCACCGGCTGCCGTTGCTGGAGGTGCCGCACAAGACCCCGTTCATCGCGATCAGCAAGGCCGTCTCCGCGGAGCTCGCCGCCGACCGGTACAAGGCGGTGACCGCGGGGTTCGAGGCGCAGCGGGAGCTGACCCGGGCGGCGCTCGCTCCGGACGGGACGACGGCGCTGCTGTCGCGGCTGGCGGCGCACCTGAACGGCTGGGCGGCGCTGTACGACGCCTCGGGCGCCGTGGTGGCCGCGGCGCCGGAGTGGGCCGGGCGGCGGGCGGCGCGGCTCGCCGGGGAGGTGGAGCGGCTGCGCGGCAGGCCCGCCCCGGCCAGTGCGGCGGTCGCGGGCCCGGCCGGTACGGAGGACCGCGTGGAGCTGCAGTCGCTGGGCACCGGCCGGCGCCCCCGCGGTTTCCTCGCGGTCGGCACGGAGGAGCGGCTGGACACCTCGGACCGCTACCTCGTGCATGCCGCCGTCGCGCTGCTGACGCTGTCGCTGGAGCAGTCCCGCGCGCTGCAGGACACCGAGCAGCGCCTGGGCGCCGCGCTGCTGCGGATGCTGCTGGCCGGCGAGCCCGAGCACGCCCGCACCGTGGCCGGCCGGCCGTACGGCGGGCTCTTCGACGCCCCCGTGCGCGTGCTGGTCGCGGAGCGTGCGGAGGCCGCGGGGGACGCCGTGGGGCTGCTGGCCGAGCGGGTGGAGGCGGCCGGGATGCGGGCCGCGGAGCCCGTGCTGGCGGTGCGGGACGAGGACCGGTTGACGGTGCTCGCGGCCGCGGACGGCGCGGTGATGCCGGCCTGCGTGGCGGCGGTCGACGGGAGCGACGACCTGGTGGCCGGGCTGTCCGCCGCGGTGGGTGCCGCGGGTGTCCCGGGCGCGCACGAGCAGGCCGAGCGCGCGCTGGCGGTCGCCCGGCGGCGGGGCCGCAGTCTCGTCGAGCACGACGAGGTCGGTTCCGGCTCGGTGCTGCCGCTGCTGGGCGACGAGGCGGTCCGGGCCTTCTCCGACGGCCTGTTGCGGCCGCTGCGCGAGCACGACGCGACCGCCCGCGGTGACCTGGTCGCGTCCCTGCGGGCGTGGCTGTCCCGGCACGGGCAGTGGGACGCCGCCGCGGCTGACCTCGGGGTCCACCGGCACACGCTGCGCTACCGGATGCGGCGGGTGGAGGAGATCCTCGGGCGCTCGCTGGACGACCCGGACGTCCGCATGGAGCTGTGGCTGGCCCTCAAGTCCGGCGGCTGACACGGTCTGCCAAAACGTCGCACAGGGCGGGATCCGCAGGACGCACTGGACAAGACCGGCCGGGTGCCGCCCGCCCTACCGTGGTGCGCATGAGCACCCCCACCGCCTTCTGGCTCGCCGGCCGCTCCGCCACCGGCGAGGACACCTTCGATGTCGTGAACCCGTACGACGGCAGCGTCGTGGCCTCCGTCGGCGTGCCGACCCCCTCCCAGGTGGAGGAGGCCGTGGCCGCCGCCAAGGCGGTCGAGGCGGAGTTCGCCGCGACCCCCGCCCACGTGCGGGCCGCGGCCCTGGACCACGTGTCGAAGCGGCTGGCAGAGCGCTCCGAGGAGATCGCCCGGCTGATCACCGCGGAGAACGGCAAGCCGGTCAAGTGGGCCCGCGGCGAGGTCGGCCGTGCCGTGTCCGTCTTCCGCTGGGCGGCGGAGGAGGCGCGCCGCTTCAACAGCGGCGAGGCCCAGCGCCTGGACACCGACGCGGGCGGCGTGGGCCGCCTCGCGCTGACCCGGCGCTTCCCGCGCGGCAGCGTGCTCGGCATCGCGCCGTTCAACTTCCCGCTGAACCTGGTGGCCCACAAGGTCGCCCCGGCGATCGCGGTCGGCACGCCGATCATTCTGAAGCCGGCCCCGGCGACCCCGCTCTCCGCGCTCCTCCTGGGCGAGATCCTGGCCGAGACCGACCTGCCGGCCGGTTCGTGGAGCGTGCTCACCGTCCCGAACGACCGCATGCCCGCCCTCGTCCGGGACGAGCGGCTGCCGGTCATCTCCTTCACCGGCTCCGACCGGGTCGGCTACCAGATCATGGACTCGGTGCCGCGCAAGCACACCACCCTGGAGCTGGGCGGCAACGCCGCCGCCGTCGTCCTGGCCGACTGGTCCTCCGAGGAGGACCTGGAGTGGGCGGCGAACCGCATCGCCACCTTCTCCAACTACCAGGGCGGCCAGTCCTGCATCTCCGTCCAGCGGGTCATCGCCGACGCGTCCGTGTACGACCGGCTGGTGGAGAAGGTCGTCGCCAAGGTCCGCGCCCAGGTCACCGGCGACCCCTCGGACGACGCCACCGACGTCGGCCCGCTCGTCGACGAGAAGGCCGCCGAGCGCGTGGAGTCGTGGGTCGAGGACGCGCTGGGCAAGGGCGCCAAGCTGCTGACCGGCGGCCGGCGCGACGGCGCCGCCTACGAGCCGACCGTGCTCGCCGACCTTCCGGCGGACGCGATCATCGCCACCGAGGAGGTCTTCGGCCCCGTCCTGTCCCTGCACCAGGTGGACGGCGCCGACGAGGCCTTCGCGGCGGTCAACGACTCCAAGTTCGGTCTGCAGAGCGGGGTGTTCACCCACGACCTGCAGACCGCCTTCCGCGCCCACCGCGAGCTGGAGGTCGGCGGCGTCATCATCGGCGACGCCCCCTCCTACCGGGCCGACCAGATGCCCTACGGCGGCGTCAAGGACTCCGGCGTGGGCCGCGAGGGCGTCAGGTACGCCATGGACGACTACACCTACGAGCGGGTCCTGGTCCTGACCGGTCTCGCTCTGTAGTCCTCACGGCAGGACGAGCCACCCCTTCCAGCGGCCGGGGCGCATGTGCGGTGCGCCCCGGCCGCGCCGTACGCGCGTCGGCATGGGGACGCCATATGCGGCGCCGGCTGCCGATCGCCCCGGAGGGGGCCACCCACCCCCCAGCCCCGAGAGCCCGGCGTTCACCCGAGTGGAGTGGAGCGCCCTCGCGGATCCGGCGGTGCGTCCGGTGCCCGCCGAGAACGCCGCGCCGCTGCGGGTCGCGCGGTCGGCCGCGGACACCGAGCCGACCGTCGTGGCCCTGCCCGACGCCGCCGGCCGGGGCCGCCTCCCGGCCCTGCTCAGGGGCTGTCCGGGGGCGCGCTGCACGCGGGCGCCGCAGGCCTCGCCCTCGCTGAATCCGGCCCGGCCCACCGGGAAGTGACGTGGGGTCAGGGTCTGCGGCCGGTGCCGGCCGACGGCACCGGCGAGGCGGAGTTCGGTTCGGCCGTCCCCGACCTCACCGGCCCCGTCACCGAGGGCGGCCCCGCCCCGGACACCACGCGGCCGCGGAAGCTGCTCGCGTCGGCCTGAAACGCCGTCGAAAAGGCCGCCGGCCCGCCGCGCCCCGTGCGCGAGGGCTGGTGACCATGCCGGAACCGGGGTACTAACGAACAAGTAGCACCGGTCGGTAACCGACGCGAGGTGACGCCCCCATGTCCGCAGCATCCGCCCGCCCCACCGTTTCCGAACGCGAAGCGCGCCAGGTCGCAGAGGCCGCCCGCGAACAGGAATGGCGAAAGCCGAGCTTCGCCAAGGAACTGTTCCTGGGCCGCTTCCGGCTCGACCTGATCCATCCCCACCCCACACCGTCGACCGAGCAGGTCCAGCGCGGCGAGGAGTTCCTGGCCAAGCTGCGCGACTTCGTCGAGACGAAGGTGGACGGGGCACTGATCGAGCGTGAGGCGAGGATCCCCGACGAGGTCATCACCGGGTTGAAGGAGCTCGGTGCCCTCGGCATGAAGATCGACCCCAAGTACGGCGGCCTCGGCCTCACCCAGGTGTACTACAACAAGGCGCTGGCCCTCGTGGGCTCCGCCAGCCCCGCCATCGGCGTGCTGCTCTCCGCGCACCAGTCGATCGGGGTGCCCCAGCCGCTGAAGATGTTCGGGACCCCGGAGCAGAAGGAGCGGTTCCTGCCGCGCTGCGCCCGCACCGACATCTCGGCCTTCCTGCTCACCGAGCCCGACGTGGGGTCCGACCCCGCGCGCCTGGCGACCACGGCCGTACCCGACGGGGACTCCTACGTCCTGGACGGCGTGAAGCTGTGGACGACCAACGGCGTGGTCGCCGACCTGCTGGTCGTCATGGCGCGGGTGCCGAAGAGCGAGGGCCACAAGGGCGGCATCACCGCCTTCGTCGTCGAGGCCGGTTCCGAGGGCATCACCGTCGAGAACCGCAACTCCTTCATGGGGCTGCGCGGCATCGAGAACGGCGTCACCCGCTTCCACCGGGTACGCGTCCCCGCCGAGAACCGCATCGGTCCCGAGGGCGCCGGGCTGAAGATCGCCCTCACCACCCTCAACACCGGCCGCCTCTCGCTGCCCGCGTCCTGCGTCGCGGCCGGCAAGTGGTGCCTGAAGATCGCCCGTGAGTGGTCGGCCGCCCGCGAGCAGTGGGGCAGGCCGGTCGCCCGCCACGAGGCCGTCGGCGCGAAGATCTCCTTCATCGCGGCGACCACCTTCGCCCTCGAGGCCGTCATGGAGCTGTCCAGCCAGATGGCCGACGAGGACCGCAACGACATCCGCATCGAGGGCGCGCTGGCCAAACTCATCGCCTCCGAGATGAGCTGGACCATGGCCGACGAACTGGTCCAGATCCGCGGCGGCCGCGGCTTCGAGACCGCCGAGTCCCTCGCCGCCCGCGGCGAACGGGGCGTCCCGGCCGAGCAGTTGCTGCGCGACCTGCGGATCAACCGGATCTTCGAGGGCTCCACGGAGATCATGCACCTGCTGATCGCCCGCGAGGCCGTCGACGCCCACCTGTCGGTCGCCGGGGACCTCATCGACCCCGACAAGGCGCTCGGCGACAAGGCCAAGGCCGGCATGAAGGCCGGCGGCTTCTACGCCCGCTGGCTGCCGAAGCTGGTGGCCGGCCCCGGCCAGATCCCCGGCGCGTACTCCGCGTTCCACCCGGCGGGCCACCCCGACCTCGCCGCCCACCTGCGCTACGTCGAACGGGGCGCCCGCAAGCTCGCCCGCTCCACCTTCTACGCCATGTCGCGCTGGCAGGGCCGGATGGAGACCAAGCAGGGCTTCCTGGGCCGCGTCGTCGACATCGGCGCCGAACTGTTCGCCATGAGCGCCGCCTGCGTCCGCGCCGAGATGCTCCGCACCCGGGGCGAGAACGGGCGCGAGGCCTACCAGCTCGCCGACGCCTTCTGCCGCCAGTCGCGGATCCGCGTCGAGGAGCTCTTCGGCCGCCTGTGGACCAACACCGACGCCATCGACCGCAAGGTCGTCGACGGGGTCCTCGGCGGCGCCTACACCTGGCTGGAGTCCGGCATCGTCGACCCCTCCAGCGACGGCCCGTGGATCGCCGACACCACCCCGGGCGCCTCGCACAAGGAGAACGTCCACCGGCCGATCCGCTGACCGGACCGGGGACGCGTCCCCCGCGCACAGGGCACCGCCTTCCCGGAGGCGGTGCCCCCGCCGTGCCGGCGACCGGACACAATGGGGGGATGACGGACTCTCTCGCCGACCCGCATCTGCGGCTGCCCGGACCGGACGCGGCCACCGCCGCCCACGACGGCCCCCGCACCATCGTGATCCTGGGTTCGACCGGATCGATCGGCACCCAGGCCATCGACGTCGTCCTGCGCAACCCCGACCGCTTCCGCGTGGTGGCCCTGTCCGCCGCCGGCGGCCGGGTCGGGCTCCTCGCCGACCAGGCGCTGCAGCTGGGCGTCTCCGCGGTCGCCGTCGCGGACGTGAACGCGGAAGGCCCGCTGCGGGAGGCGCTGGCCGAGCGCTACGGCGCCGAGCCCCTGCCGGAGGTCCTGGTCGGCCCGGAGGCCGCGACCGAGCTGGCCGGCCGGCCGTGCCACTCCGTCCTCAACGGCATCACCGGTTCGATCGGGCTGCGCCCGACGCTGGCCGCCCTGGAGGCGGGGCGGATCCTGATCCTCGCCAACAAGGAGTCGCTGATCGTCGGCGGCCCCCTGGTGAAGGCCGTGGCCAAGCCGGGCCAGATCGTGCCCGTCGACTCCGAGCACTCCGCGCTCTTCCAGGCCCTCATGGGCGGCTCGCGCACCGAGGTCCGCAAGCTCGTCGTGACCGCCTCCGGCGGCCCCTTCCGCGGCCGGGACAAGGGCGAGCTGGCCGGGGTCACCCCCGAGCAGGCGCTGGCCCACCCCACCTGGGACATGGGCCCGGTGGTGACGATCAACTCGGCGACCCTGGTGAACAAGGGCCTGGAGGTCATCGAGGCCCACCTGCTCTTCGACATTCCCTTCGACCGCATTGAGGTGGTCGTCCACCCGCAGTCGTATATCCACTCGATGGTGGAATTCACTGACGGCTCCACGCTGGCCCAGGTCAGCCCGCCCGACATGCGGATGCCGATCTCGCTGGGCCTCGGCTGGCCCGAGCGGGTGCCCGACGCCGCGCCCGGGTGCGACTGGACGAAGGCGGCCACGTGGACGTTCTTCCCGCTGGACGACGAGGCGTTCCCGGCGGTGGCGCTCGCCCGCCACGTCGGTAGCCTCGGGGGTACCGCCCCCGCGGTGTTCAACGCGGCCAACGAGGAGTGCGTGGCCGCGTTCCTCGCGGGCACGCTGCCCTTCACGGGCATCGTGGACACCGTCGCACGGGTGGTCGAGGAGCACGGCACTCCCGGCAGGGGAACCTCCCTGACCGTGGAGGACGTCCTCGAGGCGGAGAAGTGGGCGCGGGCCCGCGCCCGGGAACTGGCTGCGGAACAGGCGACGACGGAGGCGGCACACGTATGACGGGACTTATGTGGGCACTGGGGATCGCCGTCTTCGCGGTCGGCCTCCTGGTCTCCATCGCCTGGCACGAGCTCGGCCACCTCTCCACGGCCAAGCTGTTCAAGATCCGCGTGCCGCAGTACATGGTCGGCTTCGGGCCGACGATCTGGTCCCGCCACAAGGGTGAGACCGAGTACGGCATCAAGGCGATCCCGCTGGGCGGCTACATCCGCATGATCGGGATGTTCCCGCCCGGCGACGACGGCCGGATCGCGGCCCGGTCCACGTCGCCCTTCCGCGGGATGATCGAGGACGCCCGCTCCGCGGCGTACGAGGAGCTGAAGCCGGGCGACGAGACCCGGATGTTCTACACGCGCAAGCCCTGGAAGCGCGTGATCGTCATGTTCGCCGGCCCGTTCATGAACCTCATCCTGGCCTTCGGGCTCTTCCTGGCGCTCTTCATGGGCTTCGGCATCCCGACCCAGACGACGACCGTCGGCTCGGTCTCGGAATGCGTCGTCCCCGCTTCCGACACCAAGGCCCTCAAGGCCAAGGACCCCTGCGTCCACGGCGACTACCCGGCCGCTCCCGCCAAGGCGGCCGGTCTGCAGCAGCGCGACCGGATCGTGGCCTTCAACGGGGTGAAGGTCGACGACAGCCAGTGGACGGTGCTGCAGAAGGAGATCCGCAAGACCATCGGTCCCGCGACGATCACCGTGGTGCGCGACGGCAAGACCATCAACCTGCACGCGAACCTGATCGCCAACAAGGTCGTCAAGACCGACGGGCACGGCGGCATCGTCAAGGACCAGTACGTCCAGGCCGGGTTCCTCGGTTTCACACCGGCGGACGGCGTGGTGAAGCTGGACTTCGATCAGTCGCTCGACCACATGGCCACCACGGCCGAGGACGGCGTCCGGTCCCTCGCGGCGCTCCCGGGCAAGATCCCCGGACTGTGGAACGCGGTCTTCAGCGGCGCCGAGCGCCAGCCCGACTCCCCGGTCGGCATGATCGGCGCGGCCCGTCTCGGCGGCGACATCTTCTCGCTGCCGCTGCCGGCCACGCAGAAGATCGCCACGATGGTGGGCCTGCTCGCCGGGGTCAACCTGGCCCTCTTCCTGTTCAACATGCTCCCGCTGCTCCCGCTCGACGGCGGGCACATCGCGGGCGCCCTGTGGGAGTCCGTCCGCCGCAACATCGCCAAGGTCTTCCGCCGGGCCGACCCCGGACCCTTCGACGTGGCGAAGCTGATGCCCGTCGCCTACGTGGTCGCCGGCATCTTCATCTGCTTCACGGCGCTGGTCATGGCCGCGGATCTCATCAATCCGGTGCGTTTGACCTAGGCGCGATGTCGGAGGCGTGGGTGGGGTGACGTAGTCTCGTTGACCGGAGCCCGCCCACGCCGCCGGGACCTCGATCCGCGTACTTTGGGGATGCCACGCACATGACCGCGATTTCGCTCGGGATGCCGTCCGTTCCGATCAAGCTCGCCGACCGACGCAAGAGCCGCCAGATCCAGGTCGGATCCGTGGCCGTCGGCGGCGACGCACCGGTCTCCGTCCAGTCCATGACCACCACCGTCACCGCGGACATCGGCGCCACGCTGCAGCAGATCGCCGAGCTCACCGCCTCCGGCTGCCAGATCGTCCGGGTCGCCTGCCCCTCGCAGGACGACGCCGACGCCCTCGCCACCATCGCGAGGAAGTCGCAGATCCCGGTGATCGCGGACATCCACTTCCAGCCGAAGTACGTGTTCGCGGCGATCGACGCGGGCTGTGCGGCGGTGCGGGTGAACCCGGGCAACATCCGCCAGTTCGACGACAAGGTGAAGGAGATCGCCAAGGCGGCCTCCGACGCCGGCACTCCGATCCGGATCGGGGTGAACGCCGGGTCGCTGGACAAGCGGCTGCTGGAGAAGTACGGCAAGGCCACCCCGGAGGCGCTGGTGGAGTCGGCGCTGTGGGAGTGCTCGCTGTTCGAGGAGCACGGCTTCCGGGACATCAAGATCTCGGTGAAGCACAACGACCCGGTGGTGATGGTCAACGCGTACCGCCTGCTGGCGGCGCAGTGCGACTATCCGCTGCACCTCGGGGTGACCGAGGCGGGTCCGGCGTTCCAGGGCACGATCAAGTCGGCGGTGGCGTTCGGTGCGCTGCTGAGCGAGGGCATCGGGGACACGATCCGGGTGTCGCTGTCGGCTCCTCCGGCGGAGGAGGTCAAGGTCGGCATCCAGATCCTGGAGTCGCTGAACCTGCGGCAGCGGCGGCTGGAGATCGTCTCGTGCCCGTCGTGCGGTCGTGCGCAGGTGGACGTGTACAAGCTGGCGGACCAGGTGACGGCGGGCCTGGAGGGCATGGAGGTCCCGCTGCGGGTCGCGGTGATGGGCTGTGTCGTCAACGGTCCGGGCGAGGCGCGCGAGGCGGACCTGGGGGTGGCCTCGGGCAACGGCAAGGGGCAGATCTTCGTCAAGGGCGAGGTCATCAAGACCGTGCCGGAGTCGAAGATCGTGGAGACCCTCATCGAGGAGGCCATGAAGCTCGCCGAGCAGATGGAGGCCGACGGCATCGCCTCCGGCGAGCCCTCCGTCTCCGTCAGCTGACCCACCATCCCCTCCCGCGTCCCGGGCCCCCGCGGTCCGGGATACGGGCGGGCACGGGCGGAACACACGTTCCCGAGGTAAGGTTCGGGGACTTCCCCCGACCGCTGCGGCCCGTACGGTGAGGCGCCCCACGTGTTGACGACCACGACGACCAAGGTCATGGAGCCAGGCGAACTCGACGCCGCCCTCGCGGTGCTCGACCGTGATCCGGTGTCCAACGCGTTCGTCGCCTCCCGGGTCGCCGTCGCCGGACTCGACCCCTGGCGCCTCGGCGGCGAGATGTGGGGCTGGTACTCCGGAGGCCGCGTCGAGGCGCTCTGCTACGCCGGCGCCAACCTCGTCCCGATCTGCGCCGGCCCCGAGGCCGTGCGCGCCTTCGCCGAGCGGGCGCTGCGCGCCGGACGCCGCTGCTCCTCCATCGTCGGCCCCACCGCCCCCACCTCCGCGCTGTGGTCGCTGCTCGAACCCAGCTGGGGCCCGGCCCGCGAGGTCCGCTCCCACCAGCCGCTGATGGTCACCCGCGCGCTGCCCGCGCAGGTCGAGCCCGACCCGTACGTGCGGCGGGTCCGGCGCGACGAGATGGACGTGATCATGCCGGCCTGCGTCGCCATGTTCACCGAGGAGGTCGGCGTCTCCCCGCTCGCCGGCGACGGCGGACTGCTCTACCAGGCCCGCGTCGCCGAACTCGTCGGCGCCGGCCGCGCGTTCGCCCGCATCGAGGACGGCAGGGTCGTCTTCAAGGCGGAGATCGGCGCCGTCACCCGGCACGCCTGCCAGATCCAGGGCGTCTGGGTCGCCCCCGAGTACCGCGGCCGCCGCCTGTCCGAGACCGGCATGGCCGCCGTCCTGCACTACGCGCTGCGCGACGTGGCCCCCGTGGCCAGTCTCTACGTCAACGACTTCAACGCGCCCGCCCGGGCCGCGTACCGCCGGGTGGGCTTCACCGAGGTCGGCGCCTTCATGAGCGTCCTGTTCTAGTAGTGTCGCCGCCCATGGAGGACGTGGCGGTCGAGCCGATCGACCTGGCGGCACGGGTGGACGAGGCACTGGCCGTCCAGGCGGTCGCCTTCGGGCTGGGCGCGGAGGAGGTCGCCATCCGCCGGCAGATCGTGCTGCGGCACCTGTGCTTTCCCGGCGTCCGCGCGCTCGGCGCGCTCACCCCCGACGGACGGCTCACCGGCTTCGTGTACGGCATGCCCAACAGCCGGATCCACTGGTGGTCCACGGTCGTCGAGCCCTACCTGCGGCGCACCGGCACCGACGAGTGGCTCGACGACTCCTTCACCATCACCGAGCTGCACGTCCACCCCGGCTTCCAGGGCCGCGGCATCGGGCGCGCCCTCATCACCACCATCACCGACGGCGCCGACGAGCCCCGCAGCATCCTGTCCGCCATCGACACCGAGAGCCGGGCCCGGCGGCTCTACCGCGCCCTCGGCTACACCGATCTGGCCCGGCCCGTGCACTTCCCCAGCGCGGCCAGCCCGTACGCCGTCATGGGCGCCCGCCTGCCGCTCGTGCGATAACGCGTTTCCGGGAGCGCACCACGGCTCGATATCCTCGGCGCAACGGTACGAAACCCCCTGGAGAGCCCCCATGGTCCTGCGCATGTCCCGGCTGATGCTCAAGACGCTGCGCGACGACCCGGCCGACGCCGAGACCGCGAGCCACAAGCTGCTGGTCCGGGCCGGATACGTCCGCCGCTCATCGGCGGGGGTGTGGACCTGGCTGCCGCTCGGCAAGCGGGTGCTGGAGAACGTCGCACGCGTCGTCCGCGAGGAGATGGACGCCATCGGCGGCCAGGAGGTCCTGCTGCCCGCCCTGCTCCCGCGGGAGAACTACGAGCTCACCGGGCGCGCCGGAGAATACGGCGACCTGCTCTTCCAGCTCCGCGACCGCAAGGGCGCGGAGTACGTGCTCGGGCCCACGCACGAGGAGATCTTCACCCAGGTCGTCAAGGACCAGTGCGCGTCCTACAAGGACCTGCCGGTGATCCTCTACCAGATCCAGACCAAGTACCGCGACGAGGCCCGGCCCCGGTCCGGCGTGCTGCGCGGCCGCGAGTTCCAGATGAAGGACTCCTACTCCTTCGACACCACCGACGAGGGCCTGGCCGAGGCCTACCGGCTGCACCGCGAGGCCTACATCAAGATCTTCTCGCGGCTCGGCTTCGACTTCCGCATCGTCTCGGCCGTCTCCGGCGCGATGGGGGGCTCGGCCTCCGAGGAGTTCCTCGCCCCCGCCGCGGCCGGTGAGGACACCTTCGTGGACTGCCCCGCGTGCGACTACGCGGCCAACACCGAGGCCGTCACCACCGTGGTGCCCCCGGTCGAGGGTGCGGACCATCCGGCCGTCGAGGAGGTGGACACCCCCGACACCCCCACCATCGAGACCCTCGCGGCGCACCTGGGGGTGCCGGCCTCGGCGACCCTGAAGAACCTGCTGGTCAAGGTCGACGGCGAGATCGTCGCCGTCGGCGTCCCCGGCGACCGCGAGGTCGACCTCGGCAAGCTCGCCGAGCACCTCGCCCCCGCCGAGGTCGAACTCGTCACCGCCGAGGACTTCACCGGCCGCCCCGACCTCGTCCGCGGCTACGTCGGCCCGCAGGGCCTCACCGGCGTCCGCTACCTCGCCGACCCCCGCGTCGCCCCCGGCACCGCCTGGGTCACCGGCGCCAACAAGCCCGACACGCACGCCCGCAACGTCGTTTGCGGCCGCGACTTCGAGGTCGACGAGTACCTGGACGTCGTCACCGTCGAGCCCGGCGACCCCTGCCCGCGCTGCGGCGCCGGCCTCAAGCTGGACCGGGCCATCGAGATCGGCCACATCTTCCAGCTCGGCCGCAAGTACGCCGACGCCTTCGAGCTCGACGTCCTGGGCCAGAACGGCAAGCCGGTCCGGGTCACCATGGGCTCCTACGGCATCGGCGTCTCCCGCGCCGTCGCCGCGCTCGCCGAGCAGACCGCCGACGGGCAGGGCCTGTGCTGGCCGCGCGAGGTCGCCCCGGCGGACGTCCACATCGTGGCGGCGGGCAAGGCGCTGCAGACGGAACTGGCCCTCGAGGTCGCGGAGAAGCTGCACGCGGCCGGGGTCAGGGTCATCGTCGACGACCGCGCGGGCGTCTCGCCGGGCGTGAAGTTCACCGACGCGGAGCTGCTCGGGGTGCCGACGATCCTCGTCGTGGGGCGCGGCGCGGGGGACGGGGTCGTCGAGGTCAAGGACCGCCGCACCGGGGAGCGCGAGGAGTTGTCGGTGGCGGACGCGGTCTCCCGCGTATCCGCGTAGCGGATGCGGGGGGCCCCTCGCGGCCCGTTGTCGTGTGCGGCTCGTTTGCGCCTGCGGCGGGCGTCCCCCGCCCGCCCTCCCGATTGCCCGGCGTGGTCAGTGACCGCCTGGCGCTGCGTGCGTTGTGGGTCGGTGCTGCGCCGGGGTACGCCCCCAGCCTTCGGCCGGGGGGACCCCCACCTCCGCGCTCGCGGCGCTGGTCTACGTCATTGGGCGCCGCGTGCTCCGCTCGTCGCCTGTGGGGGCACCCCGCCACACCCCCTCCTGCCGGTTGGGGCGACTAACGGCCGGTGGTGGGTTAGGAGGCGGTCCGGGGTTGCCGCAGGTGCCTTACTCACCCCCCCCACCGGCCGTCATGCGCCCACACAACGGGAGGGGGTGTGGCGGGGTGCGCCCATGGGGGGTTCCCCCGGCCGAAGGCCGGGGGGAGACGAGCGGCGAACCCGGTACGCAACGATGTGGACGTAAACCGCGAGCGCTGTGGGGGTCCCCCCGGCCGAAGGCTGGGGGAGTGCGCCGGCGCGACCCCGACCCCAACCCAACAGTGCGCAGGCCCGCACTGACCGCGCCGGGCAATCGGGCGGGAGGGCGGGGGAGAAACCCCAACCGCAACCACGACGGCGTCGCACACGACAACCGGGCCCCAGAGAACGCACCCCCGGCAAGAACTAAAGCCAGGCCGCGAACTCCAGCAGCAGTTCCCCGCCTTGACGGTCGCCCACGGAGAACGCCCACACGCCCGCCTCGACGGCCCGGAACAGGGCCCACCCGCGGACGCGGTCCCGGTCGACCTCGAGGGAGTCGGAGAGCTTGGCGACCCTCCGCCGGGCCGCGGACTGCGACCCCGGCGTGGCGACCAGCGTCTCGAGGCGGTCGCGGACGAGCCAGGCCAGGTCGTACGCGGGTTCGCCCGCGACCGGCTTGGGGTCGATGGCCAGCCACGGCACGCGGTCCGCGGCGAGCACGTTCCCGTGGTGGTAGTCGCCGTGCAGCAGCATGGCCTCGCCCGGGGCGGCCGCGCACAGTTCGTCGCGGACCGCGAGGGCCTCGTCGACCAGGGCCCGGGCCTCCTCCGGGACGTATGGCTGCTCGCGCCGCTCCCGCAGCAGTGCCGCCAGGCGCGCCGTGTGCTCGGCGACCGGCACGAAGGGGTGCCCCTCGCCCGGGGGGACCCAGAGCCGCTGCAGGGTGGCGCACGCCTCGAGCATCGCCTTCTGCTCGGGCAGCGAGCGCAGCGACACGTCGCTGTGCAGGCGTTCCAGGAGGAGCGCCCCCGCGTCGGGGTCGGCCTGCAGCAGGCGGACCGCGCCACGGCCGTCCCAGCGGGCGAGCGCGGCGTGCTCGTGCCGGGTCTCGTCGGTGACGAGGCCGACCTTGAGGGTCGCGGGGGTGTCGTCGGCCTGCCGTACGAGGACGACCATGCTGATCTGGCCGCCGGGGGAGAGCACCCGTTCCGGCGTCAGCTCCCAGCGCGCGAGGTGGTCCGCGACGCGCTCGGGGAGGCCGGCGAGCCAGGTGCGGCCCGCCTCGCCCTCCCAGGCGCTGACCGTGCGGACCAGCCGCTCGGGCGGTTCCAGGTGCTGGGGCTGTGGTGCCGAGGCCATGCGTGGGTACGTCCCTCCTGGTGCTAAACCTTCTCCGCTGCCGTCCGCGCGCGTTCGGCCAGCCCCGGGAAGGCTACGCTCCCCCCGCGCCAGCGCACGGCGCGGACCGCCGCCTCGCGCAGCGCGTCGGCCGCCCCGCGGCGCAGATCGGCGTCGGCGGCGCGCACGAGGTCCGCGTAGACCCCGGCGACCCGGTCCTCCAGTTCCGCGGCGAGACGCACGGCCGCTTTGCCGTCCGGCACGTCGAAGGGCAGGGCGTACGCGGGTTCGGCGGCGACGGGTTCGCCGCCGAGGTCGCCGACGGTGCGGCGCAGCGAGTCGCGGCGGGCGCGGTGCGCGTCGTACGCCTGCTGGGCCTGCTCGCCGAGTTCGCCGCCGACGCGGGCGCCGACGATGCCGTAGCCGTACACGGCGGCGTGCTCGGCGGAGAGTGCGGCCTGGACGGCCTTGAGCAGCGCTTGCTGTGCCATGGGTCGGGTCAGTGCTCCTTGAGCAGCAGGACGTGCCCGGCGCCGCAGGCGGCCACCGAGGCGAGCAGGCGGGCGAGTTCGGGCGGCGCGTCCAGGAGCGCGGTCGCCCGGGCGTCCGCGAGCATGCGTTCGGCCGCCGCCAGCGCGGACAACGCGGCTGCGGCCCCTGCGGGGACGGACGGCGAGGCCGACGGCGACGGGGAGGACATCGGCGAGGACGACGACGAGGGCGCGGCGGACGGTGACGCCGCCCGTGCCGACGTGCCGAACGCCTGGGCGTGGCGGGCCACTTCGGCCCGCAGCGGCTGCAGTCGCTGCGCGAGGTCCGGGTGCGCCGCGACGGTGGCGTCGTACTGCGCGAGCAGTGCCGCGCTGTCCCGGGCGGCCCGCTTGCGCAGCGCCGCGGTCGCGTCGGCGGCCGGCGAACCCTTCGCGGACGTCCCCTCGGGCCGTGTCCCGTCGGAGCAACCGCCGAGCAGTCCGGCGGCGGCCGGCAGGACGAGGGCGGCGCGTACCGCGCGCCGGCGGGGAATGTTGCTGAGCGGCACAGTGCCCCTTCCCGTGATCACCTCACGTGAGGGTACCCGCGCGACGCCCGGGGGCCGTGACGGCGCCCTCCGCTGCGCCGAATCGTCGTTCCGGGGCCTGAACCGATAGGCTTTGGCCCGACACACGACCTTCCACCACAACAGCACACGCGGCCGAGGAGTCACCCGGATGAGCACCACCCAGAGCGAGAGGCTGCGCGGGCTGCTCGAGCCGCTCGTCGTGAAGACGGGGCTCGAACTGGAAGAGGTCAAGGTGACGGCCGCTGGAAACCGGCGGCAGCTCCAGGTGATCGTGGACTCCGACGAGGGTGCGCCGCTGGACACGCTCGCGGAGCTGAGCCGGGAGATCTCGCAGGTCCTCGACGACGCCGACGCCATGGGCGGGGCGGCGTACCTGCTGGAGGTCTCCTCGCCGGGCGTGGACCGCCCGCTCACCGAGCCGCGCCACTTCCGCCGCAACGAGGGTCGGCTGGTCAAGCTGACGACGACCGCCGGTGACGAGCTGGTCGCGCGGATCCTCGCGGTCGACGAGGACGGGCTCGACCTGGAGGTCCCGGGTGTCAAGGGACGCAAGCCCAAACCCGCCCGTGCCTCCTTCGGCGAGATCGCCAAGGCACGGGTGGAGATCGAATTCAGTCGCAAGGACCCGGCCGGTGCCGATACTGACGGCGACGAGAGCATGGAGGAGGCGTAGCCGTGGACATCGACATGAGTGCCCTGCGGGGTCTGGTGCGGGAGAAGGAGATCTCCTTCGACCTGCTGGTCGAGGCGATCGAGTCGGCGCTCCTCATCGCGTACCACCGCGAGCCGGGCAGCCGCCGCAACGCGCGCGTGCAGCTCGACCGCACGAACGGGCACGTCACCGTGTGGGCCAAGGAGGACCCGTCGGAGACCCCCGAGGGCGCCGAGCCCCGGGAGTTCGACGACACGCCCAGCGGCTTCGGCCGGATCGCCGCGACCACGGCCAAGCAGGTCATCCTGCAGCGGCTGCGGGACGCGGAGGAGGAGATCACCTTCGGCGAGTACGCCGGCCGCGAGGGCGACATCGTCACCGGTGTGGTCCAGCAGGGCAAGGACCCCAAGAACGTGCTGGTCGACATCGGCAAGCTCGAGGCGATCCTGCCCGTGCAGGAGCAGGTGCCCGGTGAGGACTACAAGCACGGCACGCGCCTTCGCTCGTACGTCGTCCGGGTGGCCAAGGGTGTGCGAGGTCCGTCCGTGACGCTCTCGCGCACCCACCCCAACCTGGTGAAGAAGCTCTTCGCGCTGGAGGTCCCGGAGATCGCGGACGGTTCCGTGGAGATCTCCGCGATCGCCCGCGAGGCCGGGCACCGTACGAAGATCGCGGTCCGTTCCGGCCGCTCCGGACTGAACGCCAAGGGCGCCTGCATCGGCCCCATGGGCGCCCGGGTGCGCGCCGTGATGGCCGAGCTGAACGGCGAGAAGATCGACATCGTCGACTGGTCGGACGACCCGGCGGAGATGGTCGCCAACGCCCTGTCACCCGCCCGGGTGAGCAAGGTGGAGATCGTCGACATGGCCGCCCGCTCCGCGCGGGTGACCGTGCCGGACTACCAGCTGTCGCTGGCGATCGGCAAGGAAGGGCAGAACGCCCGCCTGGCCGCACGGCTCACCGGCTGGCGGATCGACATCCGGCCCGACACCGAGCTCGCCGAGCAGTAGCACCGGCGGGTAACCGATGAACGACCGTGCGTCGAATAACCCGGAGGGGTGAGGTCGGCGCGGGGAGGTAGACTAAGGATGTCTGGCCGGACGCATGACCCAGCACGCCCGGAGCGAACGTGCATCGGGTGCAGGGAGCGGGCGGCCAAGCGAGATCTGCTGCGTGTGGCGGTGGTCGGGGAATTCTGTGTTCCCGATCTTCGCGGTACGCTGCCCGGTCGGGGTGCGTATGTGCATCCCGACACCGTCTGTCTCGACCTGGCGGTCCGCCGCCGGGCGTTCCCGCGGGCCTTCCGGGCCCGGGGACCGCTGGACACCGCGGACCTCCGCGGCTACGTGGAGCAGGCACACCGTGAGTAGGCAGGAAGACCGTACGGGCGACCGTACGGCCAGGTACCCCGCGAGTTGGAAGTAGGTCGAGATTGCGATGAGCACTCGATGAGCACGCGATGAGTACGCCCATGAAGTAGCGACGGTCCGGCGGACGACCACCCCGGACCTCATGAAGGAGCGAAGTGGCTAAGGTCCGGGTATACGAACTCGCCAAGGAGTTCGGAGTTGAGAGCAAGGTCGTCATGGCCAAGCTCCAAGAACTTGGCGAATTCGTCCGTTCGGCGTCCTCGACGATCGAGGCGCCGGTTGTTCGCAAGCTGACCGACGCACTGCAGGGTTCCGGTGGCGGTTCCGCCTCCTCGAAGCCCTCGGCTGCCAGGCCCGCGGCGCCGCGCAAGGACGCGCCCGCAAAGCCGGCCACCCCCACTCCGGGTGCGCCGGCCCGTCCCGCTGCGCCGGCTCCCAAGCCGGCCACGGGATCAGCCCCCACTACCAAGCCCGCCGGTGGCCCCGCGCCGACGCCGGGCCCGCGCCCGACCCCGGGTCCCAAGCCGGCCCCGGCCAAGCCCGCGCCGGTCACCCCGGTGCCGCAGGCGGAGTTCTCCGCCCCGCCGGCCCCGGAGCGTCCCGCCCAGGAGCGCCCGGCCCAGGAGCGTCCGGCTCAGGGCGAGCGCCCCGCTGCCGGGCGTCCCGGTGGCCCCGGCCCGCGTCCCGGTACCCGTCCCTCCGGTCCCGGCCAGCGTGACGGCGGCCGTGGCCAGGGCGGCCCCGGTGCGCGTCCCGGTGGCCAGGCGCCGCGTCCGGGTGCCCCCCGTCCGGCCGGTCCCCGCCCGGGCAACAACCCCTTCACCTCCGGCTCCACCGGTATGCCGCGCCCGCAGGCGCCGCGTCCGGGTGGTGCCCCCGGCCAGTCCGGCCCGCGCCCCGGTGGCGCTCCGGGTGGTTCCGGTCCCCGTCCGGGTGGCGCTCCGCGCCCCGGCGGCGGTGCCGCCTCCGGCGGTCCGCGTCCGACCCCGGGCGGCATGCCCCGTCCGCAGGGCGGCGGCCCCCGTCCGAACCCCGGCATGATGCCGCAGCGTCCCGCTGCCGGCGGCGCGCCGGGTCGTCCGGGCGGTCCGGGTCGTCCCGGCGGTCCCGGCGCCCGTCCCGGCGGCGGTGCCGGTCGTCCCGGTGGCGGTGGCGGCGGCTTCGCCGGTCGTCCCGGTGGCGGTGGCGGCGGTGGCCGTCCCGGTGGTGGCGGCGGCTTCGGCGGTCCGCGTCCTGCCGGCGCCGGTGGTGGCGGTGGCGGCGGCTTCGCCGGTCGCCCCGGTGGTGGCGGCTTCGGCGGTCGTCCCGGTGGTCCGGGTGGCCGCGGTGGCACGCAGGGCGCCTTCGGCCGTGGCCCCGGTGGCCGTCCGGCCCGTGGCCGCAAGTCGAAGCGGGCGAAGCGCCAGGAGTACGAGGCCATGCAGGCCCCGTCCGTGGGCGGCGTGCTGCTGCCCCGCGGCAACGGCGACACCGTGCGCCTCTCCCGTGGTGCCTCGCTGACCGACTTCGCCGAGAAGATCGGCGCCAACCCGGCGTCGCTCGTCCAGGTGATGCTGAACCTCGGCGAGATGGTCACCGCGACCCAGTCCGTCTCCGACGACACGCTGCAGCTGCTCGCCGACGAGATGAACTACACCCTCCAGATCGTCAGCCCGGAGGAGGAGGACCGCGAGCTCCTCGAGTCCTTCGACATCGAGTTCGGCGAGAACGAGGGCGGCGAGGAAGCGCTCGTCGCTCGTCCGCCGGTCGTGACCGTCATGGGTCACGTCGACCACGGCAAGACCCGCCTCCTCGACGCGATCCGCAAGACCAACGTGGTCGCGGGCGAGGCCGGCGGCATCACCCAGCACATCGGTGCCTACCAGGTGGCCACCGAGGTCAACGGCGAGCACCGGGCCATCACCTTCATCGACACCCCGGGTCACGAGGCGTTCACCGCCATGCGTGCCCGCGGTGCCAAGTCCACCGACATCGCGATCCTCGTGGTGGCGGCGAACGACGGCGTCATGCCGCAGACGATCGAGGCGCTGAACCACGCCAAGGCGGCCGACGTGCCGATCGTGGTCGCGGTCAACAAGATCGACGTCGAGGGCGCGGACCCGACGAAGGTGCGCGGTCAGCTGACCGAGTTCGGTCTGGTGGCCGAGGAGTACGGCGGCGACACCATGTTCGTCGACATCTCCGCCAAGCAGGGCCTGAACATCGACAGCCTGCTGGAGGCCGTGGTCCTGACCGCGGACGCCGCGCTCGACCTGCGGGCCAACCCGGAGCAGGACGCGCAGGGCATCGCGATCGAGGCGCACCTCGACCGCGGCCGCGGTGCCGTGGCGACCGTCCTGGTCCAGCGCGGCACCCTGCGGGTCGGCGACACCATGGTGGTCGGCGACGCGTACGGCCGTGTCCGCGCGATGCTCGACGACAGTGGCAACACCGTCGACGAGGCGGGCCCCTCGACCCCGGTCCTGGTGCTCGGTCTGACGAACGTGCCGGGTGCCGGCGACAACTTCCTGGTGGTCGACGAGGACCGTACGGCCCGTCAGATCGCCGAGAAGCGCGCCGCCCGCGAGCGCAACGCGGCCTTCGCCAAGACCCGTCGCCGGGTCAGCCTCGAGGACCTGGACAAGGTGCTCAAGGCCGGCGAGGTCCAGCAGCTCAACCTCATCATCAAGGGCGACGCGTCCGGTTCGGTCGAGGCCCTGGAGTCCTCGCTGCTCCAGCTCGACGTCGGCGAGGACGTGGACCTGCGCATCCTCCACCGGGGTGTCGGTGCGGTCACCGAGACCGACGTCACCCTGGCGGCGGGCTCCGACGCCATCATCATCGGCTTCAACGTGCGGGCCGAGGGCCGCGCCACGTCGCTGGCCGAGCGTGAGGGCGTCGACGTCCGCTACTACTCGGTGATCTACCAGGTCATCGACGAGATCGAGGCGGCGCTCAAGGGCATGCTCAAGCCCGAGTACGAGGAGGTGGAGCTCGGCACCGCCGAGATCCGCGAGGTCTTCCGCTCCTCCAAGCTCGGCAACATCGCCGGTGTGCTCATCCGCTCCGGCGAGGTCCGACGCAACGCCAAGGCGCGCCTGCTGCGTGACGGCAAGGTCGTCGCCGAGAACCTCACCATCGAGGGTCTGCGGCGCTTCAAGGACGACGTCACCGAGATTCGTGAAGGTTTCGAGGGCGGTATCAACCTCGGCAACTACAACGACATCAAGATCGACGACGTCGTGGCGACCTACGAGCTGCGCGAGAAGCCTCGCGTCTGATCGAGGGACATCTGACCGGGGCCGGTTGGCGGAGGGAAAATTCCGTCGATCGGCCCCGGCCGTTGCCTTTACTGTGGTGATTGCTGTTCACGGTGTTCGCACCGTTCACGACGAGGCCCCACAGGTCGGCTTGACCTGATGCCCATGTATGTAGGGACGCTGTCCTTCGACCTGCTTCTCGGCGACGTCCGTTCGCTGAAGGAGAAGCGGTCCGTCATCCGGCCGATCGTGGCCGAGCTCCACCGCAAGTTCGCGGTGAGCGTCGCCGAGGTCGACCACCACGACCTCTACCGCAGGGCCGAGATCGGCGTGGCGGTCGTGTCCGGGGACCCCGGGCACATCAAGGACGTCCTCGGACGCTGCGAGCGCTGGATGGCCTCGCGCCCCGAGGTGGATCTGCTGTCGGCGCGGCAGCGGGTGCACGGGGACGACGACTGACACTCACGTTCCGAAGCGTGATGAGAAGAGAGAAGAGCACGCATGACCGACACCGCGCGGGCGCGCAAGCTGGCGGACCGCATCCGGGTCGTGGTCGCGGAGACGCTCCAGCGGCGGATCAAGGACCCGCGGCTGGGCTACGTGACGATCACGGACACCCGGGTCACCGGTGACCTCCGGGAGGCGACCGTCTTCTACACGGTCTTCGGTGACGACGAGGAGCGGGCCGCCTCGGCGGCGGCGCTGGAGAGCGCCAAGGGCGTCCTCCGCTCGGAGGTCGGACGGCAGACCGGCGTGCGCTTCACGCCCACCCTGACGTTCGTCGCCGACGCGATCCCCGAGAACGCGCGCACGATCGAGGACCTGCTCGCCAAGGCCCGCGAGGCCGACGAGGAGGTCCGCAAGACCGCCACGGACGCCACCTACGCCGGCGACGCCGACCCCTACCGCAAGCCGGCGGAGGACGAGGTCGACGACGAGGAGGACGGCGACCGATGAAGGACGGGCTTGTCATCGTCGACAAGCCGGGCGGTATGACCTCGCACGACGTCGTGGCCCGGCTGCGCAGGCTGGCCGGGACACGGCGCGTGGGGCACGCGGGCACGCTCGACCCCATGGCCACCGGCGTCCTCGTCATCGGCGTCGAGAAGGCCACCCGGCTGCTCGGGCACCTCGCGCTCACGCGCAAGGAGTACGAGGCGACCATCCGGCTCGGCCAGAGCACGGTCACCGACGACGCCGAGGGCGAGGTCACGGCCTCCGTCCCCGCGGACGGGGTCACCCGCGAGGCGATCGACGCGGGCGTCGTGCCGCTGACCGGGGACATCATGCAGGTGCCGTCCAAGGTGAGCGCCATCAAGGTCAACGGCGTCAGGTCGTACGCCCGCGTGCGCGGCGGCGAGGACTTCGAGCTGGCGGCGCGGCCGGTCACGGTGTCGTCGTTCGTCGTGCGGGACGTCCGGCACGTGCGGCACGAGGGCGGTGACGTGGTCGACGTCGACGTCACGGTCGAGTGCTCCTCCGGCACGTACATCCGGGCCCTCGCCCGCGACCTGGGTGCCGGGCTCGGCGTCGGCGGCCACCTCACCGCGCTGCGGCGCACCCGCGTCGGCCCCTACGGCGCCGGGCTCGCCCGTACGCTGGAGCAGCTCACGGAGGCGTTCGCGGTGCTGCCCATCGCGGAGGCCGCGGCGGCGGCGTTCCCCCGGTGGGACGTGGACGCCCGGCAGGCGCGACTGCTCGGCCACGGCGTGCGGCTGGACGCGCCCCCGTCCCTGGGGGCGGTGCCCACGGCGGTGTTCGGGCCGGAGGGGGAGTTTCTGGCGCTGGTCGAAGCGCGGGAGGGGCAGGCCAAGATCCTGGCCAACCTCGCCTGACGCTGCGCTTGCGGTGCCGGGTGTCTGTGGGGCCCGGTGTTTGTGTGCGGGTCGCTTGCGCCTGCGGCGGGCATCCCCCCACCCTCCCTCCCCCACCCTCCCTCCCCCAGCCTTCGGCCGGGGGGACCCCCATCCGGCGCGGTTGGTGCGGGCCTCGCGCGGTTCGTGGGTGGGCCGGGGTCGGGGCCTCCGGGGCTGGGCATTCTGGACCGCATATTTATGTGCGTGGCGGGCGGTACTTGTTGTGCCGTCTGTGCCGCACAACACATACACGTCAGCGTCCAGAACGCCCACCCTCCCCCAGCCTTCGGCCGGAGGTGCCCCCACCTCCCCCGCCCCCTCCGCCGGTTCCGCGACCAACGGCCGGTGGGGGTTCAGAGAGCGGTCCGGGGTTGCCGCAAGTGCCTTTCTGAACCCCCACCGGCCGTCATGCGCCCCAACCGGCATGAGGGGGTGTGGCGGGGTGCGCCCATGGGGGTCCCCCCGGCCGAAGGCTGGGGGAGACGAGCGGCGGACCCGGGTGCCGAACGATGTGGACGTAAACCGCGAGCGCTGTGGGGGTCCCCCCGGCCGAAGGCTGGGGGAGTGCGCCGGCGCGGCCCCGACCCCACCCCAACAGAGCGCAGGCCCGCACTGACCGCGCCGGGCAATCGGGCGGGAGGGCGGGGGAAGAAACCTAACCGCAACCACGCACCGCGCGCACGCGGCGACACGGGCACCCCGGACGGCTTCGCGGCGCAACCGTGAAGCGCGGGCCCTCCCCCCCTCGCGGCCCGCGCTGCACGATCCCCCTCCCTCCCCGTCCCTATCCACCCGGCAAGATCAATTCACTCCAACGGGCAGGCGCTCGGAGTGAAGAGAGGGAGCGCTTGGGGGCGCGTTCGACGTGGGATCTGTTGTGTCGATCAACGGACGTCTACGGTCGAAACGGGCACTGTGGCGGGGAGGTGCGCAGATGGCGGTACCGACCGCCGATGTCGACCGGGCGCTGGTGCGCGTCCGTGACCTGGCCGGACGGCCGCGGGGGACGGGGTTCCTCGTCGAGGCGCGGGACGGACGGGGGACGCTCGTGACGAGCCACGAGGCCGTGGACGGCCTCGTGCGGCTGGTGCTGCATGCGCACGGGGAGCAGACGACCCTCGTCGAGGCGCCCGCGATCACCCCGCTGCCGGAGCTGGGGCTGGCGCTCGTGGCGACGGAGGGACTGGACGTGCCGCCGCTGCCGGTGGCCGGGTTCGCGCGCACCGCGGGGCACGGGCGGGCCGTGCGGTTGCGCGGCGCGGCCTGGGTGGAGGCCACGATCGCGGGGACGGCGCCGGTGACGTACACCGCGACGGACCGCTTCCACCTCCTCGACGCGGCGTACGAGCTCGCCGGTGCACGCGGCGACGACGAACCGCTTCGTGCCGTCGCCTCGGGGGAGCCCGTGATCGACGCCGAGACCGGTGCCGTGCACGGCGTCGTCGTGACCGCGCTGCACGCGGGACGAAGGGCGGGCGGGTTCGCGGTGCCGTTGCGGGCGCCGGCGGAGGGCGGGGCGCTCGCGGACGCGCTGGCGCGCAACGCGGCGACCGTGCCCGCGTACGGGCCGCACCTCAACATCGCGGGGGCGCTGGAGCTGACCGCGAGCTCCGTCGCTTCGGCGGCCCGGCCGCGGCCCTGGCGCGAGGCCGAGGCGCGCCCGGACACGGAGGCGGAGCTGGCAGGCTTCACGGGGGAGGCGGGCGCCTGCGTGCTCGGGCTGGTCGGCGCCCCCGGCAGCGGCCGTACGACCGCACTGGAGGCGTTGGCCGCCCGGCGTGCCGCGGGCCCGGACCCGGCGCCCACGCTGTGGCTGCGCGGGGCCGAACTGCGGGCGGGCGACGCCGGGTTGAGGGACGCCGCGGCGCGGGCGCTGGCTGCCGCGGGGCGCATCGTGCACGCGGGGAGGGCGCCGGAACGCGCGCCGGCCGACGCGTCGCCCGATGCCGTCGCCCGCTTGGCGCGCGCCATGGGGCAGCGGTTGCTCGTCGTGCTGGACGCTCCCGAGGAGATGCCACCGCTGCTCGCCCATGCGCTGCCCGAGTGGTCCGCGGAGACGGCGCGGTGGCTGGGCACGACGGGGGCGCGGCTGATCGTGGCGTGCCGCCCCGAGTACTGGGAGCAGGCCGGAGCCCTCTTCCCTCCCGGCCTGCTCCACGACGCCGGCACCCCGCCGGGCGCCCGGGCGCTGCCCGCCTGCCTGCGCCTCGGCGGCCTGCCGGAGGAGCCGGCACGGCTCGCCCGGGAGCGCCACGGGCTGTCCGCCGGTGCCCTCGCCGAGCAGGACGCGGCGCATCCGCTGGCCCTGCGGCTGCTGTCGGAGGTACGGGCCGCCGGCGGTGGCCTGACGGGACGGCCCGGCCGGGCGGAGGTCTTCTCGGCCCACCTGGACCTGCTGTGCCTGCGGATCGCCCATCGGATCGCGGCAGCCACGGCCCCCGCGAGGGCAACGGAGGTACGGCGGCTGGCCGCCCGCGTCGCCGGGCAGGCGCACGAGGCGGCCCGGCGCTGCCTGGGTCCGGGCCAGGGCGAACTGGACCGGGCGTCCTTCGAGGAGCTGTTCCCGTGGCGCCCCGGGTGGGCGGCGGCGGTGCTCACGGAGGGGCTGGTGGTGCCGGCCGGTGCCGGGTACCGCTTCGCGCACGAGGAGTTCGGCGACTGGCTGCAGGGCGGTCAACTCGACCTGGACGAGGCGCTGTACGCCCTGGTCCACCGCTGGTCGGCCGGCGACCGGGACGGCTGCGCCGAGGCCCCCGTGCGCCTGCCCGCCCGGGCCGGGGCGCAGCCGCGGCACAGGGCCGTGCCGCCGGTGCCGCCCGCACCGCCGCTCGCCCCGCCCTCCGAGCCGCGCTGCGTGCCCGTGCCGCGGCACCGCATCGGCCCGGTCGTACAGGCGCTGCTGCTCACCGCCCGCCGTTCGGGGCCGGACGTCCTCGGGCGCAGGCTGCGGCAACTGGTCCAGGTGCTCGACCGCGACGCCGCCGCGCCCGCGTCGCGCGGTGGCGCGACGGTGCTGCTCGACGGGGTGCCACGGCCGCGCGGGGAGGGCGACGGCGCCGGCCGGGCGGCGGCCCGGCGCGCGGACGCGGTGTGGTGGGCGGCGCACCTGCTGGGGGAGACCCTGCTCGGGGTGCCGGACGCGACGCGGTACCGGGAGGTGCTGCGGCTGCTGGCGGAGCGTGTCACCGTCCGTTCGATCGAGGCCGGGGGCTTCCACGAGGGCGCGGGGCTGGGGGAGTTCGGTCCGTGGTTCTGGCGGCGGCTGCGGCTCCCCCCGGAGGAGCGCCTGGCGCTGCTGCGGCTGCTGCTGCCCGCCGACGGCCCGCCGCGCGCCGCGGACCGCACGCGGGAGCGGTTCCTGACGGCGGCCGGCGAGGTGCTGGCCGCCACGCCGCGGCCGTCGCTGCCCGCGCTGTGCGGCTGGTTCACCGACGAACGGCTGCTGCAGTCCGCGCCCTGCGGCCCCCGGCCGACGGTCGCCTCCGCGGCGCAGGCCCTCCTCCACACGCACCGGCGGCAGGCGGTGGACGACCTCACCGAGGTCCTGGCCGCCACGGACCACCCCCGTGCCAAGGAACTGCTGGCGGCCCTCGCCGAGGACGAGCCGTCCGCCGTGTGCCGTGCCGTCGACCGCTGGGCGCACGAGGACCGGCCGGAGCGGCACGCCGCCGCGGCCACCTACGGCCTGCTCGCCGCCCCGCACGCCGCACTCGCCGCCGACCGCGAGCTGCTGCGCTACGCGGCCCTGGCGATCCTGGCCCGACCCGCCGACCGCACCCTGCACGGCGCCGCGCTCGGCCTCCTGGTGCGGGACCCGGCGACCCGTTGCCTCCACCTGCGGGCGGCCCTGGACGGCTTCGCCGCCGGCGACCCGCTGCTGCCGGCCGCGGCGCTCGCCGCGGCCCTCCCCACGCACCCCGAGCAGGTGCTCGCCGCGTTCCACTCCCGGCTGCGCGAACCGGGCCCCGGCGCCGCCGAGGTACTGCGCGAACTGGCCGAGGTGTCCACCCCGGCGCTCGCCCGCCGGGCCGCCGCCCTGGTGTGGGACCACCTCGGCCACCGTCCCGAGGACGCCCGGCACGCGGCGGCCTACCTCGACCGCCGCCTGGAGCACGGACCGGCCGCCCGCGCCGTCCTCCTCCCGCTGGTCACCGGACTGCTGCGGGAGCACCCGCCGCAGGTGCGCAGGGTGCTGGCGCCCGTGCTGGCCGCACCGGGCGGCCACCTCTCCCGCCCGCTGCGCCAGGAGCTGCTGGACGTCCTCCTGGACCAGGAACGCGACCCGGCCGTGCTCGACGCCCTCCTCGGCGCGGCCGCCGACGGGTGCGCCCGGCGGCCGGCCCCGATGACCCGCGACCTGGTGCACCGGGTGGGCCTCCTGCTCTGCCGTACGCCCGAGGGCGCGGCCCTCTTCGACCGGCGGCTGGTGCAGCTGGTCAGCGGGTCGCCCGGGTTCGCCCGGCTGGTGCGCGGATGGCTGGCCGCGGACGGCCTCGACGGCGCGGGCCCAGGGGCGTGGGACGCGGTGATCGGCCCGAGCGCCCGGCGCATGTGCGACCAGCTGGCGCCGGCGGAGGCGGTGGGCCTCTGACCGGCCAGGGACCATCCGGGGGCGGCGTCACGTGCCCGCTGCGGTCCGTGCACCTCATGCCCCGGCCGGCCGTCGTGCTGCGCCGCTGCTCACCGTGCCGGCACTCCTGGACCGCGTGCCTCCGGCGCCGCGTCCCGCCACGTACCGCGTCCCTTCCGGGCGGAGGGGGTGCTCCCACCGGTCGGGCGAGGGGCGCGCCAGGTCCGCGACGGCCGCGTCACCGGGGGCGCTGCGCCGGTGGGCCCCCCGGCATGGCAGGCTTGGACCTGCACATCGAAGAATCATCGGCGGTCGAGGAGCGGTCACTGTGCAGCGCTGGCGAGGCTTGGAGGACGTCCCCGGGGACTGGGGACGCAGCGTCGTCACCATCGGCTCCTACGACGGCGTACACCGCGGGCACCAGCTGATCATCGGCAGGGCCGTGGAACGCGCCCGCGAGCTGGGCGTCGCCTCCGTCGTCGTCACCTTCGACCCGCACCCCAGCGAGGTGGTCCGCCCCGGCAGCCACCCGCCGCTGCTGGCGGCCCACCACCGCCGCGCCGAGCTGATGGCGGAGCTGGGCGTCGACGCCCTGCTGATCCTCCCGTTCACGACCGAGTTCTCGCAGCTCTCGCCGGGCGACTTCGTCCGCACCGTGCTGGTCGACGCGCTGCACGCGCGGGCCGTCGTCGAGGGCCCGAACTTCCGCTTCGGGCACAAGGCCGCCGGTGACGTGGAGTTCCTGTCCGCGATGGGGCTGAAGTACGACTACGAGGTGGACGTCGTCGACCTCTACCTGACGGGCGAGGCGGGTGGCGGGCAGCCGTTCTCCTCCACGATGACCCGCCGCCTGATCGCCGAGGGCGACGTTGCGGGCGCCGCCGAGATCCTGGGCCGGCCGCACCGGGTCGAGGGCGTGGTCGTCCGCGGCGCGCAGCGCGGCCGGGACCTCGGATACCCCACGGCGAACGTCGAGACGCTGCCGCACACCGCGATCCCCGCGGACGGGGTCTACGCAGGCTGGCTGCACGTCGAGGGCGAGGCCATGCCCGCCGCGATCTCCGTCGGCACCAACCCCACCTTCGACGGGACCGCCCGCACCGTCGAGGCGTACGCCATCGACCGCGTCGGGCTGGACCTGTACGGGCTGCACGTCGCCGTCGACTTCCTCACCTACCTGCGGGGCATGGAGAAGTTCGACACGATCGACGCGCTCCTTGAGCGGATGGCCGACGACGTCAAGCGCGCCCGGGAGCTGGTCGACGCCTACGGCGCCGCCGGGTGAACCGGCGGCCGGAGCGCCGCTGACCGACCGACACGAAGGGCCCGTCCCGCCACGATGGCGGGACGGGCCCTTCCCGTCACTGCTGCTGGGTCCAGCCGGGCGGGACCTGCCCCTGCGCCGGGGGCTGCTGCCCGGGCTGCGCCTCCTGCGGCGGCGGGGGCGGCTGCTGGGTCCAGCCCTGGGGCATGCCGCCCTGCGCGGGCGGGGGAGGCGGGGCCGGCTGCCCGTAGGGCGGCTGCTGCGGGTGGCCGTACCCCTGCTGCGGGGGCATCGGCTGCTGCGGCGGGTACGGCTGCTGCCCCTGCTGGGGCGGGTAGCCGCCCTGCTGCTGCGGCGGCATCTGCTGCTGGGGCGGGTAGACGCCCTGGGCCTGCTGGGCGCGGACGAAGTCCTCGGCGACCAGCGACGCCAGGTGGAAGTACGCCTCACGGGTCTTCGGCCGCATCATGTCGAGGTCGACCTCGGCGCCCGCGGCGAGGTGCTCGTCGAAGGGCACCACGACGACTCCGCGGCAGCGGGTCTCGAAGTGCGCGACGATGTCGTCCACCTTGATCGTCTTGCCGGTCTCGCGGACCCCGGAGATCACCGTGAGGCTGCGCTGCACGAGGTCGGCGTAACCGTGCGCGCCGAGCCAGTCGAGGGTCGTGCTGGCGCTGCTGGCACCGTCCACCGACGGGGTGGAGACGATGATCAGCTGGTCGGCCAGGTCGAGCACGCCACGCATGGCGCTGTAGAGCAGACCGGTGCCGGAGTCGGTGAGGATGACCGGGTACTGCTGCCCGAGCAGGGCCACCGCGCGCCGGTAGTCCTGGTCGTTGAAGGTGGTGGAGACGGCCGGGTCCACGTCGTTGGCGATGATCTCCAGGCCCGAGGGCGCCTGCGAGGTGAAGCGGCGGATGTCCATGTAGCTGTTGAGGTGCGGCAGCGCCTGGACCAGGTCCCGGATCGTCGCGCCGGTCTCCCGGCGCACGCGGCGGCCGAGCGTGCCGGCGTCCGGGTTGGCGTCGATGGCCAGGATCTTGTCCTGGCGCTCGGAGGCGAGCGTGGCACCCAGGGCGGTGGTGGTCGTCGTCTTGCCGACGCCGCCCTTGAGGCTGATCACCGCGATCCGGTAGCAGGACAGCACCGGCGTGCGGATCAGGTCCAGCCTGCGCTGGCGCTCCTGCTCCTCCTTCTTCGCGCCGATCTTGAAGCGCGACGCCTGGTTGTTGTTCCTGCGCGCCTTCGGCTGCTGTCGCAGCAGACGGTCCGAGGAGAGCTCCACCGCCGCGTTGTAGCCGAGCGGGGCGCCGTGCATGACCCGCTGCTGCTGCTCCTGGCCGGGACCGGGACCGCCCCAGCCGGCGGCCGTGCGCGGGTCCACGGGCGGGGCGGGCTGCTGCTGCGGCAGGACCGGGGGGTGGGGCTGCACCGGCGGTTGGGGTTGGGGCTGGGGCTGGTCGTGCGGGCCGGGCCCCGGCTGCGGAGAGCCGTAACCGTGCGGCGGTGCCGGCGGGTTGGCTCCGTCGGCGTACGGCGGCATCGGCTGCTGCCCCTGCTGCGGGAGCGGCCCCGGCGCGGGAGCCGGGGGCTGCTGCGGGGGCGTCTGGGCGTACGGCCCGGGCCCCGGCTGCGGATATCCGTACCCCTGCTGCGAGTACGGCGGCTGCTGCGCGTGGGGGTCACCCCAGGGCGCGCCCTGGTTCGGCTGCGGGTACCCGTAACCGTGCGGCGGCGGGGCGGGCTGGGGGTAGCCGTAAGGCTGCTGCGGCGCGGGCGAGTTGGGGTCGCCCCACGGCGCACCCTGATGCGGCGGCTGCGGGTAGCCGTACCCCTGCTGCGGCGGGGGCTGCACCGGGGCAGGCTGCTGCGGTGCCTCCTGCGGGGTGGCCGGCTGGTACTCCGGCGGCAGCGGCGGCACTTGGGACTGCGGCGCCGGAGCGGGCGGCTGCGGCTGCTGCTCGGGAGCGGCCGCGGTCTCCCCCTGGGGTGCTTGCCGGGGCTGCGGCACGGGCGGCTGCTGCGGCCCCGCGTCCGGCTCCGCGGGCGCGGGCGTCACCTCGGTGGCCACCGGCGCGGGCGCCTCCACCGGCTGCGGTTCCACCGGCTGCTGTTCCTCGGGCCGGACGGGCTCGGGGTCGGCGAAGACCGCCGCCGCGGCGGCCTCGCGGGCGGCGTCGGGGACCGCCGGAGCGGGCTGCGGCTCCGCGGGGGCGGGGGGTTGCGCGGCCTGCGGAGGACGGGGGTTCTGCGGCACCTGCGGCTCCTGCGGCGACGTCGCCTCGGGCGCGGCCGCCACCGGCGGGCTCACCGCGGGAGCCGGAGCCGGGGCCGGAGCCGGGGGAGCGGGTGAGGGCGTGGGCGCGCCTCCTCCCGCCTGCTGCGTGTACCAGGACGGCGGCGCGTAGTCGATCTGGAACTCGCCCGTGAGGTCCGCGTCGGACTGATCCCCGTCCGGGACGGCCCCGCCGGTGCGGATGTCGTCCTGATCGCTGCTCACTTGTGCCTCCTGGTCAACTCAAGTACGCGCCCGGTCCGTCGGAGCGGACGCGATTCCCCCGTCTCGGAGTTCCCGCGGCACAGCTGCCGCGGCTCACCGGAAGAGCCTAATCATCCGGCCCGTGGGTAGGGCAAGCGCCGTCGGCATCACGACCGGAACGCCGACGTGATGCACCGTTCGCCGCGCACGGAGCCGCGCCGTCCACGCGTGGACACGGCTGCTGCGGATACCGGGACCCCTGTGCCCATGCCCCGTGCCGCGGCCGGGTAACCGCCGCGGCACGAGAGCGTCCGGAACGCCCCGGCGGGTGGCCCCGGGTCAGTCCACCCGCCGGGCCGGTCCCAGAAGGCCGGACTCCGCGTCCGTGGGCTGCGTCATCACGAACTGCCGGCGCTTGCGCGTGCACCACATCGTCACGTTGTCGCCGAGCGTCGGCAGCGCGGCCACGTCGGCCTCCGACAGGCCCATCACCTGGCCGATGACCTCGGCCTCCTGGGGCGAGACCCGCTGCAGCCCCACCACGTCGGCGCCGGCCAGCAACCGCGGGGCCGTCGGCCCCAGGTACGGCAGCAGGGTCATGACCGACTGCCAGGACTGCGCCGCCACCCGGCTGCGCGGCGGACGGGCGCCGCAGTCACGGACGATGACGACGGGGCTGTGCACCGAAGGACCCTGCGGGGCGATCCGCCCGACCTCGTGCACCGTCACGCACTGCTGGCCGCCGCCCGCCGCCTGCGCCATCGGCGCCCACGACTGGGGTCGGGCGGTCTCCACCGCGACCCGGGCACCGGTCGCGGCGGCGCGCAGCGACAGCACCTGCGCCAGCCACATGCTGCCGACCAGCACGACGTCGAGCCGGGCCGGGCGGCTCAGCGCCAGCACGGCGGGCTGGTTGGCGGCGTCGATCCCGATGACGACACCGTCGTCACCGATCGGCAGGGACAGCCCGGACAACTGCCCGGGCGTCAGGGTGTGCCGGTCGCGGCGCGGTCCGAGCAGCCCGAACGCGGCACGCAGCGTGCGCCGTCCGGCGCCGGCGAAGGAGGAGCCGCGCGGGTCGGCGCCCTGCGGCAGGTGCGAGGGGCGGGGCCCGCCGCCGGGGAAACCGGAGCCCGCGCCGGGGCGCTGTCCGCCGAAGGCGGGAACGGTCGGAGCCGACATCAGCGGGTACCTCCCAAGGGCAGCGTGGCCAGGATGCCGGGCACCTGCTCGCGGTCCAGCCGCACCAGGCCCAGCCGGGACGCGGTCGCGCGGCGCTCCAACTGGTGCCGGGCCTCGACCAGTTCGTTCTCGCTGCGGCCGGTCAGCCGCACGTACCCGGACAGCAGCGCCGCCCGGCTGCCGCCCGGTGCGAGGACCAGCGAGAAGGTGCTGGCCAGCGCGGGCGAGGAGGTCAGCAGGCCGACCAGGTCGGGCAGCGCGGCGGCGCCGGTGCCCAGCTGCGGCCAGCGGCTGACCCAGTAGGTCGTGTGCCAGCGGTCGTCGCACCGCCACGCCCGCGCGCTCTCGGAGGTACGGCGTGCCTGGCGGCTGCCGTCGAGGGCGGCGCCGCCCGTCGTGGCGAGGGGGTTCACGCAACTCGACGTCGCCACGGCGGCGATGATCTCGGGCTCGGTCAGCACGCGGGCCTCGAGCCCGGTGCCCACCAGCCGGCTCACCAGGTGGTCGGCGGCCCGCAGCAGGGCGCGCCGCGCCCCGGCCATGCCGCCGCCGCGCGCCTGCACCGCCTCCGGGCACAGTTCGGGGTCGAGCTTGATCGCGATCCAGGTGAGCCGCAGCCCCGGCGTCCGGCTCTGCGCCTGCAGCGGTGCGTAGGAGCGCGCGGCCAGCGCCTGCGGGGGCAGGTGCGGGGCGGGGGCGGGCTGGGTGTGCTGGACGACCTGGACCGACGCGAGCCGGATGTCGTCCACCGTCAGCAGGCCGTTCAGCAGCTCCAGGGGGAGCGAGCGGACTCCGCGGGCCGGGCGCAGCGGTTCGTCGACCGCCTGCACCTGGACGACGGCCGTCAGGAAGGTGCCGTCGCCGATCATGCCGATCTCGCGCTGCTCGCGCTCGTCGGTGTACCCGTAGGTGCGCAGCGCCGGGTCGCACTCCACGGCCGGTACGAAACCGGGGTCGGTGCCCTGCGGGACGCCGGCGGCGTTGCGCCGCTGACGGGCCTTCAGGGCGCGGGCGCTGGCCATCCACTCCGGCATCGGGCGGCCGCGCCGCCGCAGCAGGCCGAAGAGCAGCAGCGGAACGGCGATGACCGCGGCCACGACGGGCCCGACCACCTCGTGGATCAGCCAGCCGCCCAGCAGCAGTGCGAGTGCCAGCTCGATCAGCACGAGTTGCTGCACCCGCACGGGGCCTATGCTCCCGGGCCTGCGGGTCATCACCGGGGCCGCCGCCCCGGCCCGCGCCGTGGGGGAGCCGCCGTGCCCGCTCCCGGGTGGTCCGGCGTACTGCTCCGGTGGCTCGTCGCCCGGACTGCGCCGGGACCTGGTCGCGGTGGTCATCCCCCGTACAACCCTTCTGCTTCTGCTGGTACCTGTGCCGCGTGGGCGGCGCCCGGCGCCGTCCAGCGCTCGCTCGCGTCCGTCGCCCTGCCGGCGTGGGACGCTCCGGGTGCCGCTGGCGGGCCGATCGCGCTACCCCGTACCGTACGGTGCGATCGTCACACGGCATAGTAGGGGTCCCCCTCATCACAGCCGTCACCACAGCCGCCACCGCGGCGGACAGACGGGACCGGGGAACGCCACAACAAAGCAGCGACATACGGGGAGTTGACGCAGGGATGGCGACACGTAGGGATGAGCTGAACGCCTACTCGTTCGCGCGCAGGCGCACGGTGGCCGCGTTTCTCCAGCCCTCCCCGCACGGTTCGGAGGAGGCCGCCCCGCGCCCGCTGAAGACCGTCGCCCCGAGCCTCGTCGTGGGTCTGCTGGTCGTCGTCGGCTTCGGATTCTGGGGCATATTGAAGCCCGCCGCGCCCAAGGGCTGGGACACCCCCGCCCAGAAGGTCATCGTCGGCGACGAGTCCACCACCCGTTACGTCGTGCTGAAGACCAACGGCGAGGCGCAGCTGCACCCCGTGCTCAACCTCGCCTCCGCCCGACTGCTGCTCGACCCCGAGAAGTTCGAGGTCATCAAGGTCAAGGAGTCGGTGCTCGACAACAGCGGCATGACGCTCGGCAGCACCATCGGCATCCCCTACGCCCCGGACCGGCTGCCCAGCCAGGACGACGCCGGCAAGCCCAAGACCTGGGCGCTGTGCGAGACCCCGGGCGGCGGCACGGACCGCTCGGCCCAGCGGGCGGTCCTCGTCATCAACCAGCAGAAGCCCAAGGAGGCGGCCCTGGTCGGGGGCGCGAACCAGCTCCGTGACGACGAGGCCATGTACATCGAGGTGCCCGGCGGCGACCAGTACCTGGTGACGGACCGGGGCTTCCCCTACCTGCTCGGCGGCCCCGCCGGGAAGCAGCAGCCCGAACTGGTCAACACCCTGCGCCAGGTCATCTTCGGCGCCTCCGCGCAGCCGCAGAAGGTCGACGCCGACTTCCTGTCGACCCTCAACAACGTGCCGGGCGCCGCCATCTCCTTCCCGCAGGTCGACGGCATGGGCGAGACGTCCACCGCGCCGGGCCTGAGCGCCGGGCACGCGAAGGTCGGCCTGGTGCTGAAGGCCAACGACGACCAGTACGTGGTGCAGCGGGACCGGGTCGTCCGCGTCACCGCCTTCATGGCGAAGCTGCTGCTGAACAGCCCCCAGGCGAGGTCGCTGTACGACGGATCGCCGGAGGCGGTCTCCGTCAACGTGGGCGAAGTCACCTCGGCCCAGGCGAGCGAGACCTTCATGGACGACCTCGGCTGGCCGGAGAAGGCGGTCACGCAGGCCAACACCCAGGACGAGAAGGACGGTCGCAGCGTCGCGTGCAGCGTGTACAGCGGTGTCGACGACAAGGTGACCAAGAAGCCGGCGATGACGATGTGGGCCGGGAAGAAGTTCCCCCGGGACGTGGCGCAGAGCGGTACGAACACCTACGTCTCGCCCGGTAGCGGCCTCTTCTACAAGGCGTACGACGGTACCGACAAGCGCATCGGGTCCATCTTCCTGGTCACCGACACCGGACTGCGTTACTCGGTGCCGACGACGGGCGACAGCGACAGCGGCGGCGCCGCCAAGCAGGACGACGCGGTCGGCGTCGTGCAGACCAAGCTCGGCTACGCGAAGAACTCCCCGGTGCCGGTGCCGCGGATCTGGTCGGACCTCCTCGCGAGCGGGCCGACGCTCGACGTGAACGCGGCGAAGCAGGCGCAGGGCTCCTGAACTGGTATTTCCGCGGACCTTCACGGGTATTGATTGAGCATTTGACAATCCATTGGCCAAGCCATCAACACCCGTGGCAACGTGAGGGTTTGGTGATGAAGGTCAGGATCCCGATACGGAACCGGGTACCTGTTCGCCTTGTCACTGCTATTGGCTAGAGTTGAAGACCGACCACATCTTCCGATGTGCGACGAATCCGATCTTCTACGTCTCATGGGGGACGCCAGACATGGCTGGACAGCAGTTCACCATGACCGAGGAGGAGATGGTTGCGTTCAGCAACCGCATCTCCACGGTCAACTCCTCGATCCAGGGCGAGATCCGCCGCCTCCAGACCGTGATCGACACGATCACCTCGGGGTGGAAGGGCTCCGCCGCCACGGCGTACAACAACCTGCAGTCGCAGGTGAACGAGGACGCCAACAAGATCAATCAGATCCTGGGCGACATCAAGGAAGCTGTGGACGCGAGCACCAAGAACTACTCCGCCTCCGAGGAGGAGCAGCGCGCGTCCATCCAGAGCATCTCGGCGCAGGGAAGCAACCCGTTCGGATGACCGTCCCCGCGCGGTGACCTGACGCCGCGCCGGCCGGACCAGCCATCCGAATCCAACATCTGAGGAGACATCACATGTCCGGGCAGATCCTGGTCAATTTCCAGACCATCTCCCAGGCCGCGACCGACGTGCGTACGACGGCCAACAACATCAAGCGCCAGCTGGACGACCTCGAGGCCGGCGTGAAGAAGATCGCGACCACGTGGGAGGGCTCCGCGCAGGAGGCCTACCGCACCAAGCAGACCGAGTGGGACCAGCGCGCCGCGTCCATGCACCAGACGCTGGAGGCCATCGCCCGTGCCCTCGACACGGCCGCGCAGAGCTACCAGGCCACCGAGAACAAGAACCGGCAGATCTGGGGCTGATTGCGCGCCTGGCCGCGTGACAGGTGATGAGGGCGGGCGTGTACGGCGACGTACGTGCTCGCCCTCGTCGGCGGTTTGACCACGAACCGCACATAACGGGAGGACGGAACACCAGTGGGATCGCACGCCGTGAGGCGCATCGCCGCCATCGCCGCAGCAGCGGCGCTCGCCGCCTTCGGCCTGCCGGCCGCCGGCGTCGCCTCGGCGTCGTCCGCCGGCGACGTACGCACGGTCCTCGCCGACGACGGCGACGACGGGCGCTTCCAGATCGACGACACCCAGTGCTCGTTCCCGTCCGACGTGATCAAGGGCACGCCCTGGTCGCTCCAGCGCATCGTCCTCGAGCAGCTGTGGAAGGACACCCAGGGCCTCGGGGTGGTCGTCGCCGTCATCGACACCGGCGTCGACAAGAACAACAGGCAGCTCGCCACCGCCGTCAAGTTCGGCGTGGGCAAGGACCTGATCGACCGGGACCGCAAGAACGACGGCACCAAGGACCCGGTCGGCCACGGCACCAAGGTCGCCGGCATCATCGCCGCCCGGCCCTCCAAGGACACCGGCTTCGTCGGCATCGCCCCGCGAGCGTCGATCCTCGCCATCCGCCAGAACGACAACCAGGGCGGCGGCACGGTGAGCACCATGGTCGAGGCGATCAAGTACGCCGCGAACGCCGGTGCCAAGGTCATCAACATCTCGCAGGACACCGCCACGACGATGCCGCCCGACTCCGCACTGGAGCAGGCCGTCAGGTACGCCCAGGAACGCGACGCGCTGATCGTCGCCTCCGCCGGCAACGACGGCGCGGGGGGGCAGGAGAAGCTGACCTACCCCGCCTCCTACGACGGCGTCCTGGCGGTCGGCGCCTCCGACCGCGACAACGCCCGCGCCAACTTCTCGCAGCCCGGCTCCTTCGTGGGCATCGCCGCCCCCGGCGTCGACATGGTCTCCACCGTCCCCTTCGGCGGCCACTGCATCGACCAGGGCACCAGCTTCTCCGCGCCGTACGTCTCCGGCGTCGCGGCCCTCATCCGGGCCAAGCACCCCGACTGGACCTACCGCCAGGTCATCACCCAGATCGAGCAGACCGCGGACCGCGGCAAGCCGGGCCGCGACGACTTCGTCGGATGGGGCGTCATCGACCCCGTGGCCGCCGTCAACGACGACGCCACCACCCCGAAGGACGCCCCGACGCCGGACCCCGTCGTCAACGCCGGGGCCCACGAGAAGATCGAGGCGGCGACCGTCATCCTCGGCGAGAGCCCCCAGGAACGCACCGAGCGCTACGCCGTCTACACGGTCGGCGGCGCGATCGGCGGTGTCGCGCTGCTGGTGGGCGGTGGCGTGGTGCTGGGCGACTGGCGTCGCAAGCGAGGGATCAACACATGAGTAGGAACGGGGAAGCGACACGATGAGTGACCAGTACAAGGTCGATCTGAGTGAGCTTGAGGACACGATCACCAAGCTCAACGGCGTCATCAGCCAACTGGGCGTGGCCAACGTCTGTGCCAAGAACGACACTTACCTGCCGCCCGGCGCGCTCGGCGCCGGATTCGACGAAGCCGAGAAACTGGCGCGTGCGCACGAGGACATGAAGACGCACATCGAGTCGGTCGTCGCGTACATCCATCGTGTCATGAACGATTTCGGCAGCAAGACGAAGAAGGTGCACGGCCACTATTCGGACGCCGAATACGACGCGCAGAGCGGTATGTCCGGCTCTGGCAAGGGCTGAGGATGGGCGCAGTGAGCGCAGTGAGGAACGTCGTGCCGGTCGCCAAGGGGGTTAACCAATGACTGACACCGAAGGGGCGTACTACGAGTACAACGCCCCCACCCAGTGCTACGTCGGTGAGCACAGCACGGACTTCGCCGGCACCAAGAACATGGACCAGATGAAGGGCATGGTCGCCAACGCCGACCACGTCGAGGTCGAGTCCTGTGCCAAGGGCTGGATGCAGGTCCACGACCAGCTCGTGGTGGGGAGCGGCAGTGCCAAGTCCGTGTTCGACGCGGCCGTCGAGCACATCACCCAGCACTGGGAGGGCGCCGCGGCCGAGGGCTTCAAGGCCCAGGCGAAGGTCATCACCAAGATGATCAGCGACTGCTCGACGTACGCGCGGTACACGTCGCAGGCGATGACCAACGCGGCGTCGATCCTGAAGACGATCAAGCCGCAGGTCGACGCGATGGAGAAGCCGGGCACCCTGTCCAGCTTCGGCGACGCCCTCGGCGACGGGTTCGACCGCAGCGACGCGCAGCTTCACTCCGACCTCGGCAACGGGATGGGCACGCAGTCCGCGCTCGACAAGAACCGCGGCTCGCTGTCGGCGGGCAAGGAAGCACAGCTCGAGATGGCTGTGAAGATGGAGCAACTCGGCGCGGGTTACAACGCGCAGTCCAAGACGATGGGGACGTGGACGAGGAAGCCGCCGCCGGGCGGCGGCGTCGACGACCGCGACGACTACCCCGGAGACCCGGGCGGCGTCGCGCCCGTACCCATGCCGATCCCCTCCGAGGTCGGCAGCCCCCGTCCCAGCGACACCGGCCGCGGCAGGACGGGGGGCACCACCGGCACCCTCACGCCGTCGCGCGAGGTGAAGTCGCCCCGTGAATCGGGCATCACCGGTGGTGTGCAGAAGCCGGTGGCCAGCACCAAGCCGCAGGTGGGTACTGCGATCGACGGCATCGCCGGAGGCACCGCCGGGTCCGGCGGGTACGGCGGCGGGACCGCGGGTGTCGGCGGCGGAGTCGGCGGTGTCGGTGGCGTGGGCGCCGGTGGCTCGGCCGGTGCCGGAGCCGGTGCGGGAGTCCTGGGCGGCCTCGGTGGACGTGGCGGTACGGCGGGCGGCGCAGGTGCAGGTGGTGCCGGACGCGGTGGCGCTGCGGGCCGCGGCGGTATGCCCGGCGCCGGTGGTGCGGGCGCGGGTGCAGGCGGCAGAGGCGGCGCGACCGCCGGGCGGGGCGGCAGCCTCGCCCGCCGTGGCGGCGGCGTCGTCGGTGCCGCCAAGGGCACCGGTTCGGGCACCCGCGGTACGCCGGGCGGCTCGGGCCTGCACAGGAGCCGCGGCGCGGCGGGTGCCGGCAGTGGCGGCAACGCCGGCAGGGGCGCGAACCGCATGATGGGCCGCGGCCAGACCGATCGGACGGAAGAGGAAGAGCGCCGCGAGGGCGAGCGTCCCGACTACCTGGTCGAGGACGAGGAGACCTGGACGCCCGAGCGCAACAACGCTCCCCGGGTCATCGAGTAGTCAGTCGGTGCCCGTCAGCATGTAGAAAGTGTGGGGGTGCGGCACGACGGAGTGTCGCGCTCCCACACTGCCCTGAGAGAGGACTGGAGATGCCCTTCGCACGGACGCTGCGCACAGCAGCCGGCGCAGCTCTCGTGAGTGCACTGATCTTCGCGTCTGCGTCGCCGGCCTCGGCGGACCAGACCAGGCAGGACCAGTGGCCGCTGGAGGCCTTCGACGCGCAGTCGATCTGGAAGGTCTCGCAAGGCAAGGGAGTCACCGTCGCGGTCATCGACGCCGGGGTGAACGCCGACCACGTGGACCTCAAGGGCAACGTGATCAAGGGCAAGGACTTCGTGAACGGGGGGATGTCGGACCAGGACCCCGACGATGATCACGGAACCGGCATGGCCTCGATCATCGCTGCTCACGGCCACGGCGCCGGTGGGGCCGACGGCGTGATGGGACTCGCCCCGAAGGCCAAGATCCTGGACATCAGGGACGACGGCCGCCAAGGCGACGGCTTCGCCTCCTCGATCCGCTACGCCGTGGACCATGGCGCCTCCGTGATCAACATCTCGCAGGAATTCGCCGGTCCCATCGCCGAGGAGGCGGAGACCAAGGCGATCGCCTACGCACTGCAGAAGGACGTCCTCATTGTCGTCGGCGCCGGCAACGACGGCGGTCCGGCGGGCTACCCGGCCGGCTATCCAGGGGTCGTGGCCGTCGGCGGGGTCAAGAACAACGCCGAGATCTGGGAGAACTCGAACTACAGCGAGAAGATCCTCGTCTCTGCGCCTGCCACGTTCATCGTGTCGGCCGGTGGAAAGTCCGACACCACGTACCGATCGGGTACGGGCACGTCCGACTCGACGGCCTTCGTCTCCGCCGCGGCGGCGTTGCTCCGGGCGAAGTTCCCGGACCTGACCGCGGGGCAGATCGTCAACCGCCTGACCAAGACCGCCGGTCTCCCCCCGTCCGCAAAGGGCCTGTCCCTCCCGGACAAGCACTATGGCTACGGCTTCATCCAGCCTCTCGCAGCCCTGACCCAGGACATCCCCGCGGGGCCCGAGTTCGGCCCGCTCGAAGTGCCGGAGTCGCTGCAGGCCGGGCAGAGCGGTGACGGCCAGGGCACCACGGACAACCCCTCCGCCTCCGCCCCCAACGCCATCGGCGGCGGCATGAGCGACGACGAGCAGGCGGCCGCCGACCGCAAGCAGGTCATCGCGCTCAGCGTGATCGGCGTGGTGGGTCTGCTGGTGCTCGCGCTCGTCGTCTTCCTGATCGTGAAGCTGGCGCGCCGCAACAAGGGCAACAACGGTGGCGGCCCGGGCGGGCCCGGAACGCCCTCCGGCTGGGGCGGCAACGGCCAGCCGCAGTACGGGCAGCCGCCGCACCAGCAGCAGTATCCGGGCCAGGGCGGCAATCCGTACCAGCAGCAACCGCAGGGCCCGGGGCAGCAGTGGTCGAACCAGTAGCCGGGGCCTGAAAGCGACCTTTCCCGCAGCAAGCGCGGGGCTGCGCCGTGCCGTCCTTCTCGCTGTCCGCAGAGCGAGCAAGCGGGGCCGTCAGGAGAGCTTCGCGGGGCTGTCGCAGCCGTGGCGCGCGGCCGACTGCTCGGCGAAGCGCTGCAGATCGGCCCGCTCGGAGGCGGTGAGCGGCTTCGAGGTGAAGCGCCGGTCGCTCCCGTCGACCGGCGACGCGTGGAAGTAGCCGATGCCCAGGGCCCCCGGGCAGGTGGCCGAGGTCCACACCGACGTGCCGTCGGCTCCCGAGGGCTTGTCGTGCCCCCCGTAGGCGCCGTTCATGACGGCTTGGGAGTTGTCGTTGAAGGCGCCGTACGCGGCGGCCAGCTGCAGGTGGCCCGAGAGCACGCACTCCTCCACCGGCGCTGCCTCCGCGGGTGTCTCGCGTACCTCGGTGGCGGAGGTCAGCCCCTTGCAGGTGCCCTCGGCCTCGGCGGCCGGCACGGTGGTGGCGGACGCCGCCGGGGCCGTCAGCTTGGCCGCGTCACCCGGCTCCGCCGCGCACCCGGTGCTGTCCGCCGCTCGCTGCGCAGTCCCGGTCACGGTGCGGGCCAGGGCGAGGCGCACGTCGTCGGTGACCTCGGTGCCGGACGGGGACGCGGCCGTCACGAGTATCCCGCCGCCTTCGTCGGGCGCCCAGTTCTTGCAGCCGAGCACCACGGACGCGGTCGCTCCGGCGTCCTTGGTGACCATGAAGCCCTGCCAGCCCGCGTCCAAGGGCACGGGGAGCGACTCCTGCTCGTCCTGGAACGTGTAGACGCCGAAGGCATTGAGGGCGCCCGCCGTGGTCTCGACGGATATCTCGACGCCACCGACGTCGCACCGCACGGCGAGGCCCGCGGGCTCCTTCACGTCGTCGGACACGTCGAACTGCCGGCTGCCGACGTCGAAGCCCCCGCCGAACAGGCTCATCCGGGACTTCCCGGCGAGATCCAGCACCGGGTCGACCGGCAGCATCCCGCCGCAGGCCCGGCCTGCCTTCGCGGCCGGGTACTGCAGCTGGAATCCGTAGCATCCCGCGCCCAGGGCGACGAGCGTCACCGCTGAGACGAGCAGCCTGCGCCTGCCGTTCTTCCGGAGCGAAATCCGGTCGTTCCACTTCATGTGCCGTAATCCCTGTCCGCGATGCCTGGGCCGACCGTGTCGGCGGTGTCCGTCGTGGTGGCCGGGCCCCTCCGGGGCCCGGTGGTCAGCCCTGCCCGGTTCCCCTCTTGTCCTGCCCGTAGCCGTCCAGGTTGCTGTCGGCGGAGTGGAAGCCCACCTCGACCTCGTTGGCCAGGATGTTCTGGTAGTCGGCGACGTGGCCCTGTCCCTGGGCCTGCGCGGAGTTCCGGTAGGCGTCCTGGAGGACCGCGGTGGTGGAGTACTTCGCGTCCTCCCAGTCGGTGCCGCTGGAATACACCGCGTTGCCCATGGTGTCCCGTTCGGAACCGCTGACGATCTGGTTGATCAGGTCCCCGGTGACGGTGGTCGCCACGCCGCCGACGCCCGCGCCGACGGCAGGTGTGGCGATGAAGGACGTGCCGACACCGATGCCGGTGCCCACGATCCCGGACGCGTAGCTGCCGGCTCTCCCCATGGCGTCGTTGTAGGCCTTGTCGGCCTCCACGGCGTCGCCGATGTCCGACTCGCGCCGGCCGATCGCGATGCTCCCCTGGACCTCGCCGGAGGACCTGGCGATCTCCCGCAGCGCGGTGTCCGTGGACCCGTCGAACGCTTCGGGGTGCTGCAGGTGGTAGTCGATGAGGTTGGAGGTGTACGCGCTCTCGGCGAGGTTGACCGCCGCGTAGCCGTCCGGGTCCTTTCCGACGGTCATGAGGAAGCGGGAGGTGTCCTGCTCGTTCAGGTGCGCCGCGGTGCCCTCGATCGGGTAGAACTGGTCCCGGTTCCCCGAGCGGTCGTTCGTCAGGGACTGGTGGATGTCCGGCATGTACTCGCCCGCCATCCGGCCGAGGCTGTCCTGCATCCCGTCGTGGGCGAGCTCGGAGTCCTGGGAGACGGAGTGGACGACCTCCTCCATCAGGCGGGCCTGGGCCGCGTTGTGCGCCGGGGTGTCCGCCGAGGGGCTGGCGTCGTACGGGTGCCCCGTGGTCGCGGACTCCAGGGCGTGCCCCAGGTTGTCGTAGCCGCTGGGGTTCTTCGAGTCGCCGGTGAAGCCCGCGCCTTCCGGCCAGTGGCGGTCCTTCATCAGGTAGTCGAGGTGGTCGACCTTTTCGCCGTTGACCTCCGACTCGGAGGAGAGGAACGCGGTGGAGGCCGCCGGGTTGTGGCCCAGGGCGTCCATGAAGCCCGTCATGGGGTCGAGCGCGCCGATGTTCGCCGGTCCCAGGGAACGGGTCATGTTGCCGGTCCAGTAGGCGTCCGGGTTCTGGCCGCTGTTGGTGCCGTTCGTCTCGGCGGTGAGGAGGTCGTTTCCGTAGGCCTGGAGGAAGTCCTTGTCCCACTTCCCGTGGCTCATCAGGCTGCTGGTCAGCTGGTAGCCGCTGAGGCCGTAGGGGGTCTCGGTGGGGTTGGCGTTGAAATCGCGGCGGCCGGCCTCGAGCAGGTCGTCCTGGAACTTGGTGATGGCCGGGTCTGGGTGGCCGGCGCGGTCGTCGGAGGTGGTGGCCGTCCCGATGGTGGTGCCCAGGTTCTTCTGGATGTCCTTGAGCCGGGCGAGCTCGCTCTTGGACAGGTGCGTCCCCGCGGGCGGGGTGACGATCTCGTTGTACTTGGCGAGCATGTTCTCGCCGCCGGTCTTCACCGCGAACTCCCGGGAGAACTCGGGGTCGTTCTTGTTCGCCGAGAGCAGCAGGTCGAGCTTGGTGAGCTCGGCGTCGGACAGCCGCCCCTTCTTCGTCATCAGCGCGGCCGCCTGGTCGGCCTCGACGGCGTCGAGGCTGGTGTAGACGCTGGTGTTGAACGACCGGCTGTCGCCGTTGGCGTCGCGCTCCAGGGCGGCGCTCGCGGCCTCGTCGGCGGCGGTCGCCAGTTCGAGCACGCGCGTCAGGCGTGAGGAGAGCGAGTCCAGCTTGTCCTTGCGCTCGGCGGCGAAGCCCGGGGAGGCGGAGGCGGTCGGGCTGTCCCAGCGGGAGTCGACGTCCTTGATCGCCCCGTCCTCGGAGACGTGGAAGCTGTCGGCCCGGGCTTCGTCGAGGAGGGTGTGGAGCTGCTTCTGGTACGCGGCGAACTCGGTGTGGGCGTCCTTGAGCAGCTTGGCGACGCGGCCGGCCTCGGTGGCGGCGTTCTCGTACTCCGTGCGGGCCTTGCCCATGGTGGCGAAGGCCGCGGTCGCGGCGTCGCCCTCCCAGTGGCCTTTGAGGTGGTTGATCACGCGCTGCTCGAACTCGCGCTGGAGGGCCTCGTACTTGGCGGGCAGCGCGCCCCACGAGGCGGCGGCGTCGGACAGCGGCCCGAGGTCGGCCTTGTCGAGGTAGGGGATGGACACCATGTGTGCGTCAGCTCCTGTCCGTCCCTGCGGACGGGTATGGGTGTGCGTTGCGGCCGTGCCACGTGGCCCGGGCGTCCCGGGCCGGAGGGCGGGCCCTAACCGAAGGGGGTGTGGAGCGAGGCCTGGCGGGCCTGCTCCTCCTGCTCGGTGCGGGTGTAGTGGCCGGTGCTGGTGTGGAGCTTGTCGCTGATGTCCTGCAGCATGCTCTTGAGGTTGAGGACCTGGTCGCCCCAGCGGACGTCCATGCTCATGAGGGAGCCCGCGGTGGCCCAGGAGCCCCCGTCGGGCGGACCCGGAGCGGTGTGCTTGTTGAGGCCCGTGACGGCCCCGAGGGTGTCCTCGTCGGCCTGGTTGTCGACGTTCTCGGTGTCACCGCGCAGTTCGACCAGCGCGTTGGCGGCCTCGTCCAGGCGCTGGGTGTCGACCTTCGTCGTCCCGGCGGACGTACCGCCGCCTCCCGGATCCGCGGGAACGGAGTTCAGCCGCATCCGCGTGGCTCCGCCGCCCTGTGAACCGTCGAAGGGAGTGCTCATCCCTTTGTCCCATCCCCGTTGACTGCGATCCCGGCACGTCCGCCGTGCGTGCGGTCCCCTGACTCCGGAACCGCGCCATCGCCTAAGCGAGGACATGCCAATTGCACCCGAACATACCGGATCACGTCCGGGGCGCACCGGGCGCCCTGCATCCCGTGAGGAACCCGCGCACACCGTGCCCGCGTCGGGGCACGTAGAGATCCTGCGGGGAGCACCCGGGAGGGGGTGAAGCGGCACGTGGGGGAGCGGTAGCCTCGGTGGGTCGGCTGAAACCACCGCCCCTGGTGCTGAAGCACGGCGGGCGGTCCACGCGGGGGACACACATTGGGTGACCACTTCAAGGTCGAGGTCCAGGACCTCGACCGGCTGCTGAAGCAGTTGCACGACAGTCAGGACGACATGCGCAAGGCGCTCAACGCGCTGAAGGACGTGGGTCCGAAGAGCACCGGCAGCGAGGCGCTGGACAACGCCTGCGACGAGTTCCACGACAGCTGGGACAACGCCATCGGGAAGATCGCGGACGGCACGCAGCAGATCGAGGAGAAGCTCAAGGCCACCAAGGACAACTACGAGGCCACGGAGCAGGCGATCCGCGACGCCATGACGCAGGGCGCGGCGCCGAAGCCCACGCCCTCCCCGTCCCCCGAGGCGCGGCCCACGGCAGGTGCGCGATGACGGCGGTGGAATACCCCTCCATAGGCTTCGACCCGGCACCGGGGAAGCTGGAGAGCGTCGAGGACCTCACCTCCAAGCTCTCGCGGGCCGCGACGGGCCTGGACAACGCCTACACGACGCTCACCGGGATCACCAAGGGCGGCAAGACCTGGGAGGGCGAGGCCGCGAGCGCCTTCGCCGAGAAGGTCGGCGACCTGCCGCGCTACGTGGGCGACAGCCGGGACGCACTGCGCGAGGCCTCGCTCCAGCTGTCGTCGTGGCGCTCGAAGCTGGCGGAGTACCAGCACAAGGCCCGGGAGTACGAGGCGCAGGCCAAGGCCGCCAAGGAGCGGGAGAAGACCGGGCAGGGCACCTACGACCGCGCGACGGCCGCCTACAACCAGGCGGCCGCGGACCCGGCGCTGCGCCTGGCGGGCCAGTACTACGCGACGCAGAGCGAACTCGCCGACGCCCAGGCGAAGATCGACGCGGCGTCGAACCGGCTGAACCAGGCGGGCAAGGACCTCGACTCCGCGGGGAACCAGCTGGAGAAGGCGCAGCAGGAGCTCGAGGACATCATCAAGCGGGCCGAGGAGCTGCTGGAGCACCACCAGTCCGACGCCCGGGGCATCGCGGACCGGCTGCGCAAGGCCAACGACAAGGCGCCCGACACGGGGTTCTTCGAAGGACTGGCGGACGCGTTCACCAAGCTGGGGCACAGCATCCAGAACTGGTGCGTCGAGCACGCCGACCTGCTCAAGCAGATCGGTGACTGGCTCAGCATCGCCTCGACGGTGATGGGCGTCCTCTCCCTGCTCACCCTCTGGTGCCCGCCGCTCTCCGGTGCCTTCGCGCTCGCGGGCGGCGCGCTGTCGCTGGGTGCCCTGGCCACGCACGGGGCGGCGAAACTGGGCGGCGCGGACGTCAGCGCGATGGACCTGATCGGTGACGGTCTGGGCGTCATCCCCATCGGCAAGCTGGGGAAGGTCGCGATGAAGGGCGTCAAGATCCCGATGAAGCTCTACAAGGTGAACGGCAGGACCATCGCCTCCATCGAGCACGTGACCAAGATCCGGGCGCTGAAGAACGCCGGCTACACGGTCGAGAAGCTGGAGGGCAAGGTCGGCCTGCTGCGGCGGGAGGCACTGCCGGGCAGCAAGATGGTCAGCGCCGAGGGCTTCGGCAACCGCATGAAGATGGCCTGGGACAACCACGTCCTGGACACCGTCGGATCCTCCGCCAAGGAGAAGGCGCTGAGCTGGGCGGTGGAGAAGTTCGCCCCGCAGAGCGTCAAGAACTCCCTCGGCGCGGCCATCCGGGCCGACGGCACGCTCGACCCCATGTCGTGGTGGGCCAAGGGACCGCAGGTCGCGCAGCAGGCTCCCGGTATCGTGACCGGCGTCTACAACATGTTCAACAATTCGGACACGCCTGCGGCCGGGAGGCTTTGATGAGCACGTCGCTCCACGAGGCGCCGGGCGTGCTCGTCGAGTTCGAGTCCCCGGACGTCTTCCACGAGATCCCGCTGCACCTGCCGCCCGACGCCCTGGACGCGCAGGTGGCCGAACTGGCCGCGCGCATCTGGCCGGGCGGCACCGACTTCCAGCGGGAGGCCACCGCCGCGGTGTACCGCGAGGTCGCCGGGTCGCTGGACGCCGACGGGGTCCTGCACGCGGCCCTCGGCCTGTTCGCCAGCGAGGACGACCGGATCAGCACGGCCAACCTGCTCGTGCGCATCGAGGAGGTCGAGCCGGGCGACCCGGGGATCGCGGCGGCGGCGCTGCACGAGATGCTCTCGCTGGAGCCGCACCGGGACGTCCACCAGGTGGACCTGGAGTGCGGTCCCGCCGTGGTGTCGTTCCACGCGACGGAGGTCGACGGCGAACAGATCGCGGCCCCCTTCGCGTTCCTGCACATCGAGCTCTACGTGCCGTCGCCGTTCGGCGGCTACCTCGTCGTCTTCTCGCTCAGCACCCCGAGCCTGGCGGACCTGCCCGTGTACGTCTCGCTGATGTCCGAGATCGGGGGGAGCGTGCACTTCGCACGCGACCGCGGCACTTCCGGCGGCGCCCCCGCAGGCCCACCGGAGCAGCCCGGCGCGGGTGGCGACGTCCGCTCCGTCTTCGGGTGACACAGGACAGGACATGATCCGATGAGTGTCGTTTCGTTCCAGGTACGGCCGCCCTCCGAACAGGAGCGCCGGCAGGCCGGCTTCAAGCTGCAGAAGGTCATCCGTCCCCGGCGGGGCGGCGAGACCGTGTACGTCGGGCACGGTGCTCCCGCCGGCGGCTCCGGGGCCGACGCGAAGCCGCGGTTCGCGATGTACCGGGACCTGGCCGGACGGGAGACGCTCGGCTACGTCGTCCGGCCGGTGGGCGGGCAGTCGTCCGGCGGGCGGCTGTCGGTGCTCGGGCCGGGCGGCGAGGAACTGGGCGAGCTGGGGACCCCGGCGAAGCGGGCGCGGTGGCGGCCGCGCTGGGAGATCAGGCTGCCGGGCGGCCGGGTGCTCGCCGGGCACGGCGGGACGACGACCTCGTGGGTGGTGTTCGTGCTGCTGTCGCCGCTGTGGCTCGTCCTCAACCTGTTCTGGGCGGTCGGCGGCACCGGTGACTCCGCCTGGTCGCTGCCCGTCCGGACGGCCTGGCGGCAGGGGGCCGGTTCGCCGGCGTCGCTGAAGTACTACGGGATGTCCGAGCGGTACAAGGTGCGGACGGACCGGCTGGACGTACGGGTGGCGTACGCGCAGGCCGTGGTCCACCGCTCGCACGGCACCGCGTGACCGCCCCGCCCCTCCTCGCCGCCCCGCGCAGGAACAGGCCCGGGCTGCTCGCGCAGTTCGTCCTGCAGTGGCTCTGGCTGCCGCTGTGGGCCGTCGGCGCGCTTGCCCTGGGCCTGTTCGTCGCGATCGCGTCCGCGGGGGCCAACCCGCCGCTCGCGTGGCTCAACCCGTGGCGCGGCGCCCTCACCTGGCCCCGGTTCCGGCTCGAGTGGGCCGCCGACCCCGCCCGGTGGGACGCGTACGCGACCGAGCGGATCCGCGCCCGGATCGCCGCCGCCGAGAGCCGGCCGGCGGCCCACCGGGCGCGGGACGCCGACGGCGGGGCCGTGCTCGCCGTCACCGTCCCCGCCCGGCTCTTCCGTGGTGCGGGCCCGGACCGCGCCTCCGCCGTCGCCGCCGCGCAGGGCTGGACGGCGGAGGTACGCGGCACGGGGCGGGACCAGTGGAGCCCCGGCGCCCTGCACCTTCGCCGGTCGCTGCCTCAGCCGGGCAGATAGCCCACCAGAAGGTCAGCCAGTCCGCCCGGGTCGGCGAGCGCCACCAGGTGCCCACCCGGCAGGACGTCCGGTTCGACGCCGAGCCGTTCCCGGGCCACCCGCTGCTGGAAGGCGGCGGGGAACAGCCGGTCGTCGCGGCCCACGACGACGCGGGTGGGCACCTGCGGCCAGGCGGGCAGCGGGAAGGGCACGCCGAACGGGGTGTCCGACTGCCGGTTCCCCTGAGCGAGGGCCTCGTCCGCCACGGGCCGCGGAAGGTCGTGGAAGAAGGTGACCAGGGGGTCGAACTCCCCGTCCACCGGACGTCCCTCGGCGAGGTCGAGGACGCGCCGGGCCTCCGGCTGGCCGGTGGCGGCCCACCAGTCCCCGGCGGTCTCGCCGGGGACCGGGACCATCGCGTTGACCAGGACGAGCAGGACGAGCCGGTCCCCCAGTCGTTCGCAGGCCAGGGGCGCGCTGAAGCCGGCCATCGACTGGGCGACCAGCACCAGCGGCGCACGGTCGCCCGCGGCGGCGACGGCCGCGTCGGCGTACTCCTGCAGGCCCGCGGAGTCGTCCGCGGTGGGCAGGTCCACCGCGACCGCGGCGTGGCCGCGGCGGCGCAGCTCCGGCACGAGCAGGTGCCAGTACCAGGTGCCGCCGCCCGCCCCGGGGACCAGGACGAAGGTCGTCTCCGTCACGTCCGTCCGCCCTCCCTTCAGGACTTCGTCAGGACGGAGGTGAAGCTGTCCAGGATGTGGTTGGCCCCGGCCTCGGCCGTGGCGCAGTGCTCCTCGGGGACCCCGGGCTGGTGGTAGACGACCTCGGTCCTGTCCCCGCGGTCGGTGAAGGTGGCGTCCATGACGACCTCGGGTGCGCCGGGGACGTCCATCGTCCACACCAGGCGCTTGTGCACCTCCACCTCGCGGTACACCCCGCTCAGCGGCATCTCGCCCTGCGGCGTGGTGATGGTGGCGCGCCAGGCGCCGCCCGGGCGGACGTCGCTGGCGACGGTGGGCAGCGGGGCGCCGAACCACTGGGCGAAGTACTCCGGCTCGGTCCACACCTTCCACACCTTGGCGAGCGGGGCGTCGAAGACCCGGGTAATGGTGATGTCGTTCATGATGCTGCCTTCCTGGTCGGGCCGGGCCACTGCGGAACGGCTCCGGGAGGTAGGACCGGCCGGGCCGGCGGAACTCATCGGTGGCGGTGTCCGACCCGTGTGGTGTGATCGGCAGGAGCGACGAGGGAGCGGAACATGGCAGCGCAGGTACGGATCGAGCCGTGGGCGGAGGGTGACCTCGACCTGCTGCGCCGGGCGAACGCGCCGGGGATGATGCGCCACCTCGGCGGCCCCGAGACCGAGGAGCAACTGCTCGTCCGGCACGAGCGGTACCTGGCGAGCGGCGGCGAGGGCGGTGGCGGGATGTTCAGCATCGTGCTGCTGCCCGAGAGGGTCCCGGCCGGGAGCATCGGCTACTGGGAGAAGTCCTGGCGCGGCGGGACGGTGTACGAGACCGGCTGGGGCGTCCTGCCCGAGTTCCAGGGGCGCGGGGTCGCCGCGGCCGCCGGGGCGGCCGTCATCGCCCGGGCGGCGGCCGAGAAGGGCCCGCGCTTCCTGCACGCCTTCCCCAAGGTCGACAACCACCCCTCGAACGCGATCTGCCGCAAGCTCGGCTTCACGCTGGTGGAGGAGTGCGACTTCGAGTACCCGCCGGGGCACCCCATCCGCTGCAACGACTGGCGCCTGGAGCTGTACGTCCCGTGACGCCGGCCGCGGTCACCACAGGTCGCCGTCGCGCCCGTCGCAGATGAGCGGGCAGGACAGGTCGAGCGGGGCGGGCCCGGGCAGCACGAGCACGCAACCGTCGTCCCCGGGGGTGCGGACGACACCGTCCGGCGTCAGTGCCGCGGTGGGGCCGCGCCAGGGCCGCCAGCCGCGCGCGGCGCAGAAGGCGCCGGCTCCGTCGGCGGCGGCCGGCGCCCCAGGCCGTGGGTGCCGCGCACCAGCCGTTCCAGGGCGTCCAGCAGCGCGGCGGCGTGCCCGGCGAGGCCGCTGTCCTCCCACACCACCGCGTGCATGCCGCCGAGGGCGTGCTCCCCGTCGGAGCCGGACAGGTCGCCCTCGAAGGCGGTGTCCGGCAGCGAGCGCGCCGCGCCGAGCACGGCGGCGTCCAGGTCGGCGGTGCGGGCGACGGGTGACGCGGGCCATGTCCCCATCCGGGCAGGCCCGTCCGGGTCCGGCGCCGGCTGCCACAATCGACGCATGCTGACCCTCGGGACGATCGTGCTCGGAGTGACGGACGTGCGGCGCGCCGCGGCCTTCTGGGGCGCCGCCCTCGGCTACGTGCCCCGCGACGGCGAGGTGCGGGCGGAGGACGACTGGGCGGTGCTGGTGCCCGCCGCGGGAGCGGCGGGACCCGGGATCGCGCTCGGCACCAGCGACACCCCGGTCCAGGAGCACCCCCGGGTCCACCTGGACCTGTACGCGGACGACGCCGCCGGACAGGCTGCGGAGGTGGAGCGACTGGTCGCCCTGGGCGCCGGGCGGGTCGACTGGGACCTCTACCCCCCGGACCCGGACTTCGTTGTGCTGGCCGACCCCGAGGGCAACCGGTTCTGCGTCATCGACAAGAGCGTCGGCTGACCGCCGCCCCCTATGTCACAGCGGTTCCGGCCCGACCTGCGGCGGGTCCACGAAGAAGCTGTCGTGGCGGAGCAGGAACTCCCGGAACGCCGTGCCCCCGCGCTGCGCCATCTCACCGGCCCGCTCGAAGTACTCCTCCCGGGGCGCGCCGGGCGCGAAGAGCAGCAGCATCGACGCGGGTTCGTCGGAGTCGTTCTGGAAGGCGTGCAGTCCTCCCGGCGGCACGTGGAGGAAGTCCCCGGGACGGGCGGTGATCCAGCGCTCCCCGTCGAAGAGCTGCACCGCCCCGGAGAGGACGAAGAAGGACTCGGAGATCGAGCGGTGGAAGTGGGTGCTGGGGCCGGGGGAGCCCGGGCCCATGTCGATCCGGTACAGGCCGAAGCCGCCGTCCGTCGACGTGTGCGTGGCGAGGTAGTGGGTGCGGTTGCCCGACGGCGCGACCACGTCCGCGGCGGTGTCGGCGGAGCGGAACAGTGCGCTGATCTCGCCCTGTTCTCCGAGGTAACGGGGCTCGGGGTAGGACATGATCGCTCGTCGCCTCCTTCGGCATCGTTCAGACAGACCGTGCCACATCTGATCGAGGAACTCCGATCAGCGCTCCGGGAAGGACGTCCGAAAGGTTGACGAAGCGTGTCGGTGCCGCTCGGCCCGCGCACCCGCGACGGTGCCCGCGACCGCTGACCGTGGTTGCGGCGTCCCCCTGGTGGCACGATGGCATGAGCACACCCGTCACCACACTCTCGACCGGGGGAACGGACCGATGAGCAAGGAGATCAGCGACGCGGACCTGATGGACGTCGCGGACGACCCCGCACAGGCCCGCCGACTGCACAAGGCGCTCAGGACGCTCGCCGACAACCCCACCGTGGACGGCACGCTCAAGGAGACGGCGCGGGAGGTGCTCTCCGGTCGCCTCGGCATGCGCGAGGCACTGGCCTCCAGCGCCTACCTCGGTGCGATCGGCGACCGCCTGGCCGAGCTGAAGCGGGCCGACGAACGGCTGACGCCCGAGGAGCGGGCCGCGCAGGAGGAGCGCGCCCGGCGCTGGTTCGAGCAGCAGGCCGAGGAGGAAGCCGGGGAAGCCGGGGACGACCGGGAGGACGAGGCGTCCGGCGGCCACCGCCCGGCCGCCGTCCGGCGCGACCCCCGGGACGTCCCGCCCGCCTACCGGCCACCGGCCCCGCGGGACTGAACGCGGACACGCGAGTGGGGGCGGGCCGTCCGGCCCGCCCCCACTCGCGTGTCCCGGCGCCGCGCGCCGGAACGGGCTCAGCTCTCCGGCAGGAAGCCGGTCTGGATGAGCTGGTTGCCGCGGCGCCGCGTGATGAACTGCGCACGGCCCGGGGGCAGCCTGGACGCCTTGACGTTGCCGAAGACCGGCCCCTCGCCCGGGTCGCCGGAGAGCAGCACACCGGTCGCGCCCAGCTCCTTGACGCGGGTCAGGAACGGCTCGAAGGACGACCGAGACGCCCCCGAGGTGCTGCGCGACAGCACGATGCGCAGACCCAGGTCACGGGCGAACGGCAGGTACTCCATCAGCACCTGCATCGGGTTGCCCATCGAGGTGGCGACCAGGTCGTAGTCGTCCACGAAGACCCAGGCGTCCGGCTCGCTGTACCAGCTGCGGTTGCGCAGTTGCTCGGGCGTGACGTCCTGGCCGGGCATCCGGCGGCTCATGGAACCGGCCAGCGACTCCATGACCTCCTGCAGCTGCGGACCGGAGGCGCAGTACTTGTACACATGGCTCTCCGGGACCTGGCCGAGCAGCGCCCGGCGGAAGTCGGAGACCACGAACAGCGCCTTGCCGGACTCGTAGCGCTCGCTGACCTGCTTGGCGATCAGCCGCAGCAGCGAGGACTTGCCGGACTCGCTCTCGCCGTAGATGACGAACAGCGGGTCGGTCTCGAAGTCCACGAACACCGGCGACAGGGTGAGTTCGTCCACGCCGATCGCGATGCCGCGGTCGGAGAAGTCGCCGCCCTTGGGCAGCTCGGTCGACGGCAGCATCGTCGGCAGCATCCGCACCTTCGGCGCGGTGGGACCCGACCAGTTGGCGTTGACCGTGGCCACGAACTGCGCCATGCCCTCGGAGAGGTCCTCCACGTTCGAGGAGGCGTCGACGCGGGGCAGCGCCGCCAGGTAGTCCAGCTTCTCCGGGGACAGACCGCGGCCCGGCTTGCCGACCGGCACGTTCTCGGCGCGCCTGCGGTCGAACTCGGACTCCATCGGGTCGCCGAGCCGCAGCTCCAGCCGGCTGAGGACCTGGTCGCGCAGTGCGGGCCGGATCTCGGTGTAGCGGGTGGCGGTGATGACCAGGTGGATGCCGAAGCCCAGACCGCGGGTGGCGATGTCGTTGATGACCGGGTCGAGCATCTCGTAGTCGGTCTTGAAGGTGCTCCAGCCGTCGATGACGAGGAACACGTCGCCCCAGGGCTGGTCGGGGAAGTGCCCCGAGGCCCGGCGGGAGCGGAAGGTGTTCATCGAGTCGATGACGTTGGTGCGGAAGAACTCCTCGCGGGCGTTGAGGATGCCGTGCACCTCGGCCACCGTACGGCGGACCTTCTCCGCGTCAAGGCGCGAGGCCACCCCGCCGACGTGCGCCAGCCCGTCCAGGGCGAGCATGCCGCCGCCGCCGAAGTCCAGTGCGTAGAACTGCACTTCCTTCGGGGTGTGCGTGAGCGCGAACGACGCGATCAGGGTGCGCACCAGCGTCGACTTGCCGGACTGCGGGCCGCCGACGACCAGCGCGTGACCGCCGGAGCTCGACAGGTCCGCGTACATGACGTCACGGCGCTGCTCGAAGGGCTTGTCGACCAGGCCGACCGGCACCTGGAGCTTGCCGGTGGCGGTGTAGCCGTCCGCGTGCAGACCCCGCTCGGCGCTCACCGTCAGCGGCGGCAGCACCTGGTCGACGCTGAACGGCTCGTCCAGCGGCGGCAGCCACACCTGGTGGGCGGGCGGCCCCTGGCCCTCCAGCCGGCCGACGATGACGTCGAGCACGGTGTCGGCCAGCGCGTCGTCCACCTGCCCGGCGCGCGGTTGCGGCTCCGGCTCGGTGACGATGCGCACGGGCACGGGCGAGGCGGTGAACAGCACGGGGGAGCGGTCGATGCGTGCCCCGCTGGCCGTCCGCGTGCCCGGCGCCCGGTAGGTGCCGGACACGTACGCGGCCTTGAACTGCACCATCGTGTCGGTGCCGTACTTCAGGATGCCCGCGCCGGGGACGTTGGGCAGGTGGTACGCGTCGGGCACGCCGATCGCGGTGCGCGACTCGGCGGCGGAGAAGGTCCGCAGACCGATGCGGTACGACAGGAAGGTGTCCAGGCCGCGCAGCTTGCCCTCCTCCAGGCGCTGCGAGGCCAGCAGCATGTGCACACCCAGCGAACGGCCGATGCGGCCGATCTGGATGAACATCTCGATGAAGTCCGGCTTGGCGGCGAGCAGCTCGGAGAACTCGTCGATGATCAGGATCAGCGAGGGCAGCGGGTCGAGCGCCGCGCCCGCCGCGCGGGCCTTCTCGTAGTCCGTGATGTTGGCGTAGTTGCCGGACTGCCGCAGCAGTTCCTGGCGGCGGGTCAGCTCACCGGTGATGGAGTCGCGCATGCGGTCCACCAGGGTGAGCTCGTCGGCCAGGTTGGTGATGACCGCCGACACGTGCGGCATCGTGCCCATGCCGGTGAAGGTCGCGCCGCCCTTGAAGTCGGCGAGCACGAAGTTGAGGGTCTCCGAGGAGTGCGTCACGGCCAGTCCCAGTACCAGCGTGCGCAGCAGCTCGGACTTGCCGGAACCGGTGGCGCCGACGCACAGGCCGTGCGGGCCCATGCCCTCCTGCGATGCCTCCTTGACGTCCAGCATGACCGGCTCGCCGGTCTCGCCCAGGCCGATCGGCACCCGCAGCCGCTCATGGAGGGTCCGCGGCCGCCAGGTCCGCGCGACGTCCACCGACGAGGCGTCGCCGATCCCCATCAGGTCGGTGAAGTCCAGGTTCGCCAGCAGCGGTTCGTCGGCGTCGGCGGCGCCCAGCCGCAGCGGCGCGAGCTGCCGCGCCAGCGACTCGGCCTGTACGGGGGACAGCACGTCGGGGACGCCGGTGAAGGTGCCGGCCCCGGCCTCCAGGTACAGCTGGTCGCGCCACACCTGGATGGACAGCGAGCCACGCGCCTCGTCCAGCTCGCCGGGGACGACCTCCAGGATCGTGACGCCCTGCAGGCCCTCGGCGGAGGCGATCACGGAGTCCGCCGGCACGCCGCCGCCGTCCAGCACGATCACCACGTGCGGCTGGTCCAGCACCGTCTGGCCCTCGCGGTTGAAGCGCGGCCTGCCGTCCAGCTCGTCCGCCAGCAGCTCCTCGACCTCACCCAGGTCGCCGCATATCAGACGGCGCGAGCCCGCGCCGTCGTGCTCCTTGTGCTGTGCGTGCGGCAGCCACTTGACCCACTCCCACTCCGACTGCGCGCCGGGAGCCGCCACGACGGCGACGACCAGGTCCTCCGGCGAGTGCAGGGAGCACAGCTGGCCCACGATGGAGCGGGTCTGCCCGTAGACGGTGTCGGGGTCACCGGAGACCGTCACGTGGTAGAAGGAGCGCAGGCCGACGGCCAGCGGCAGGTTGTCCAGCGAACCGTGCGCCGCGATGAACTGCTGCATCGAGTGCGCGGTCAGCGGTTCCAGCTCGTCCACCGGGGCGGTCTCCGGCGCCACCAGCGGAGTCGACAGCTGCTGGGGCCCCAGGCCCACCCGCACCTGCGCGAAGTCGGGGTCGGTGAGCCGGCGTTCCCACACCCGCGAGCCCTCGGCGACCAGCGCCCACAGCTGTTCGGGCGCGGGGTGCAGGTAATACTGTGCGTCGCGCTGCTTGCGGGCGGTCTTGCGCACCCCGCGGCGTATCTGCGCCAGGTACTTCAGGTAGTCCCGGCGGGCCTCCGCCATCTGCCCCGACGGTCCCTTGCGGGAGCGCACGATCTGGGCCACCACCATCGCCACGGTGGAGCCCATCATGAGCACGCCCATGACCTTCATGAATCCGCCGGAGGTCCCCGACCCCGTCGGCAGGAAGAAGAACGCCGCCGACGAACCCATGCCGAGCATCGGCAGCAGGTTCATCAACAGGCCCTGGTCCTCGCCGCGTGGCAGTTCGGGCGGGGCTTCGAGCCGTACCTCCTCATTCGGCACCTCCGGCGGGTAAACCCGCGGCGGGCGCTTGATGACGACCACGCTCACCGATGCACCAGTCCTTCACGCGAATCGCAGTTTCGGGCCGCCCCCGTGGCGACGGTCCCCCGTATGACACGTCCCGGTCGCGCTCCGCCCCCGCACGGGGCGGGCATTGGACCACAGGCAGGTGGCGATCCTACTGGGCATGACAGTCACAGGGCACTGGGACGGGTGAGGGACAAGGGACTTGGGGTACCCGGTAGGGTGACGGATCGCGAAGCGCGGAACGGGGGTCCGACCCTGGACGGCCGCGTGGACCCGACCTCTACCCATCCATCACCGGACGAGGGGGACCACTCCAGGTGAGCACGATCTCAGCGACGGGATTCTGCAGAGTCACGGTGGCGGCGCCGAACAGCCGGATCGATGTGGCACTTCCGGAGGACGTACCGCTCTCCGACATCCATCCCGAGATACTGCGCCTGTCGGGCCAGACGCCCGACGAAGCCGCCCCCACCGGTTACAACTTGGTCCGCCGTGACGGGCGTGTCCTCGACGACACCCTGTCCCTGGCCGAACAGCGCGTCCACGACGGCGAGTTGCTGCTGCTGCGTCCGTTCGCGGACTCGCTGCCGCCCGCCGTGTTCGACGACGTCGTCGATGCCGTCGCCGCCGCGGTCCAGACCGACCGCCGCAGCTGGAACGACGGCCTCATGCGCGGCGTGGGCCTGACCGCGGGCGTCATCCTGCTCGCCCTCATGGCCTTCGTGCTCTGGTTCTCCGAGCCGGTCAAGCACGACATGCACGGCCTGCCCGGCATCCTCGCCGGCGCCGCGGGCCTGGTGCTGGTGGCGCTCGCCTCGGTGCGCGCCCGCGTGTACGACGACCGGCACTCCGCCGTCGCCCTCGGCCTCGCCTCCCTGCCGCTGCTGCTCGTCGCCGGCTCCGGGGTCATGGGCGTCGGCAAGACCGAGGGACCCGGCCGGCTGCACTTCCTCATCGGCTGCGTCGTGGTGCTCATCGCCGCCGTGCTTCTCGTGCTGATGCTGCCGCAGGGCGACGCGCCGTTCGTCGCGGCCTCCTTCACGGCCGGCGTCGGCACCGTGGCCACCTTCGTGGCGATCCTCACGGACGCCGCGCCGCGCGAGGCGGCCGCCGTCACCGCCGTCGTCATGATCGCCGTCATCGGCTTCCTGCCCGGCTGGTCCGCCCGCTTCGCCCGGCTGCCCATCGGTTTCCGCTCGCCCGACCAGGTCCAGGCCCGGCACCGCGGCGACGGCGACCGGCAGGGCGAGGAGGAGCCGGTCGACTTCGACCGGATCACCAACCAGGCCCGTCGCGGCCACGAGCTGCTGCTGGGGCTGGTCGGCGGCTGCGCGGCCGCGATCGTCGGCTCCGCCGGCGTCGTGCTCGGCTTCTCCGACAGCGCCTGGGCGCAGCTGCTCGCCCTCGCGATGGGCCTGGCGACACTGATGCGCGCCCGGCTGTTCCGCTACACCTCGCAGGTCGTGACGCTGATGGTGGCCGGTGTGATCACCATCGGGCTGCTGATCATCGGTCTCGCCCTCAACCTGCCGACCGACGTCCTCACCGACCTGCTGCGCGGCAACCACTCCTCGCTCGACATCCGCACCGTGTGGCTGTCCGCCGCGGTGGCCCTGGGCGCCACCCTCCTGGTCGCGATCGCCCTCATCGTCCCGAGCAAGGGCGTCACCCCCTTCTGGGGCCGGATGCTCGACCTCGCCGAGGCGACCGTGCTGCTCTCGCTGATCCCGCTCGCCCTCGCGGTCCTCGACCTGTACGCCGAGGCCCGCGGCATGACCAGCGGCTGAGCCGGGACGCCCGCGAGCCGCCCGCAGCACCGCCACCCCGGCCCCGGACATCGCACCGGGCCCGGGGTGGTACTCTGTGTAACCGATGCGTCCGCCCATGCGCGGCGCGTCATGCCTTCCGAGTCATCGCAGCTTCTCCTGTGACGCAGACCAGGGGCGCTCGGAGGCACCGACACCACAAGGAGACCGTATGTCGCTCGACGTCGCGACGAAGAAGCAGATCATCGCCGAGTTCGGCACCAAGGAGGGCGACACCGGCTCCCCCGAGGTCCAGGTCGCGCTGCTCTCGCGCCGCATCTCGGACCTGACCGAGCACCTCAAGACCCACAAGCACGACCACCACTCCCGTCGTGGTCTGCTGATCCTGGTCGGCCAGCGCCGCCGCCTGCTGCAGTACCTGGCCAAGAAGGACATCCAGCGCTTCCGTGCGCTCGTCGAGCGCCTCGGCATCCGCCGTGGCGCGGCCGGCGCCCGCTGAGACGCCGTAAAGGGAGCGGTTCCCGTCCGGGAGCCGCTCCCTTGGCGTACGTACGGGACCGCGCTGGGCGCGAGACCGGGACCGAAGCTTTGTAGTCTGGTCCCATACACAACGCCATAGAGCATGCGGAGGGAGCGTCCTCCTAAACGCCACCAGAGCCGGTCCTCGGTAGTGGCCCCCGGGCAGCACGTACGTCCCGGTGGCTTCGATCGAAGACCGGCCCGGCGGGACGCCCCTCCACCGACGGCTCCCGGGAAGACGCCCGGGGGCACGAAAGAGGAGAATCCCCATAGTGGAGAACGAGACCCACTACGCCGAAGCCGTGATCGACAACGGCAGCTTCGGCACCCGTACGATCCGCTTCGAGACGGGCCGCCTGGCCCGTCAGGCCGCTGGCTCCGCCGTGGCCTACCTGGACGACGACACCATGGTGCTGTCGGCCACCACCGCCTCGAAGCACCCGAAGGACCAGCTCGACTTCTTCCCGCTGACGGTGGACGTCGAGGAGCGCATGTACGCGGCCGGGCGGATCCCCGGCTCCTTCTTCCGCCGTGAGGGCCGTCCCTCCGAGGACGCGATCCTCACCTGCCGCCTGATCGACCGCCCGCTGCGCCCGTCCTTCAAGAAGGGCCTGCGCAACGAGATCCAGGTCGTGGCGACGATCATGGCACTCAACCCCGACCACCTCTACGACGTGGTTGCCATCAACGCCGCCTCCTGCTCCACGCAGCTGGCCGGCCTGCCGTTCTCCGGCCCGGTCGGCGGCGTCCGCGTCGCGCTGATCCGCGGCCAGTGGGTCGCCTTCCCGACCCACAGCGAGCTGGAGGACGCCGTCTTCGACATGGTCGTGGCCGGCCGCACCCTCGAGGACGGCGACGTCGCGATCATGATGGTCGAGGCCGAGGCCACCACCAAGACGATCAAGCTCGTCGAGGACGGCGCCGAGGCGCCGACCGAGGAGGTCGTCGCGGCGGGCCTGGAGGCCTCCAAGCCCTTCATCAAGGTGCTGTGCAAGGCGCAGGCCGACCTCGCCGCCAAGGCCGCCAAGGAGACCGCCGAGTTCCCGATCTTCCTGGACTACCAGGACGACGTGTTCGAGGCGCTCGAGGCCGCCGTCTCCGACGAGCTCAAGCAGGCGCTGACCATCGCCGGCAAGCAGGCCCGCGAGGCCGAGCTGGACCGCGTCAAGGGTCTCGCCGCCGAGAAGCTGCTCCCGCAGTTCGAGGGCCGCGAGAAGGAGATCTCCGCCGCCTACCGCTCGCTGACCAAGAAGCTGGTCCGCGAGCGCGTCATCAAGGACAAGGTCCGCATCGACGGCCGCGGTGTCACCGACATCCGCACCCTGGCCGCCGAGGTCGAGGCCATCCCGCGGGTGCACGGCTCGGCCCTGTTCGAGCGCGGTGAGACGCAGATCCTGGGCGTCACCACCCTCAACATGCTCCGCATGGAGCAGCAGCTGGACACGCTCGCGCCCGAGACGCGCAAGCGCTACATGCACAACTACAACTTCCCGCCGTACTCCGTCGGCGAGACCGGCCGCGTGGGCTCCCCCAAGCGCCGTGAGATCGGCCACGGCGCGCTGGCCGAGCGGGCGATCCTCCCGGTCCTGCCGGCCCGCGAGGACTTCCCGTACGCCATCCGCCAGGTCTCCGAGGCGCTCGGCTCCAACGGCTCCACCTCGATGGGCTCGGTCTGCGCCTCCACCATGTCGCTGCTGAACGCCGGTGTGCCGCTGAAGGCCCCCGTCGCCGGCATCGCCATGGGCCTGATCTCCCAGGAGATCGACGGCGAGACCCACTACGTCACCCTCACCGACATCCTCGGTGCGGAGGACGCCTTCGGCGACATGGACTTCAAGGTCGCCGGCACCAAGCAGTTCGTCACGGCGCTGCAGCTGGACACCAAGCTCGACGGCATCCCGGCGTCGGTCCTGGCCGCGGCCCTCAAGCAGGCCCGCGACGCCCGTCTGCACATCCTCGACGTGATGATGGAGGCGATCGACACCCCGGACGAGATGTCGCCGAACGCCCCGCGCATCATCACCGTCAAGATCCCGGTGGACAAGATCGGTGAGGTCATCGGCCCCAAGGGCAAGATGATCAACCAGATCCAGGAGGACACCGGCGCCGAGATCACCATCGAGGACGACGGCACCATCTACATCGGTGCCGCCGACGGCCCGTCCGCCGAGGCCGCCCGGGCCACGATCAACGGCATCGCCAACCCGACGATGCCCGAGGTCGGCGAGCGCTACCTGGGCACGGTCGTGAAGACCACCACCTTCGGTGCCTTCGTCTCCCTGCTCCCGGGCAAGGACGGCCTGCTGCACATCTCGCAGATCCGCAAGCTGGCCGGCGGCAAGCGCGTCGAGAACGTCGAGGACGTCCTCGCCGTGGGCTCCAAGGTCCAGGTCGAGATCGCCGAGATCGACCAGCGCGGCAAGCTGTCGCTGATCCCGGTCATCGAGGGCGAAGAGACCGCGGCCGACGACAAGGCCGAGGACGCGTCCGAGAAGTGACCACCGGCTCCACACGCGTGACGGCCCGCCCCTCCACCAAGGGGCGGGCCGTCCGCACGCAGACCCTCCTGCCCGGCGCCGACGGCATCGGTACGGTCCGGCGCAGCGTCCTCCCCGGGGGACTGCGCGTCGTCACCGAGACCCTGCCGACCGTGCGCTCCGCGACCTTCGGCATCTGGGTCGGCGTCGGTTCCCGCGACGAGACCCCGGCACTCAACGGCGCCACGCACTACCTGGAGCACCTGCTCTTCAAGGGCACCGCGCGGCGCAGCGCACTCGAGATCTCCTCGGCCATCGACGCCGTCGGCGGCGAGATGAACGCCTTCACGGCCAAGGAGTACACGTGCTACTACGCGCGTGTCCTCGACACCGACCTGCCGCTCGCCATCGACGTGGTCAGCGACATGCTGACCGGCTCCCTGATCCGCCAGGAGGACATCGACGCCGAGCGCGGTGTGGTCCTGGAGGAGATCGCGATGACCGAGGACGACCCCGGTGACCAGGTCCACGACCTGTTCGCCACCGCCATGCTGGGCGACTCCCCGCTGGGCCGCCCCGTCCTCGGCACGGTCGACACCATCAACGCCCTCACCCGCGACCAGGTCGCCCGCTTCTACCGGAAGCACTACGACCCGACCCGGCTGGTCGTCGCCGCCGCGGGCAACATCGACCACGCCACCGTCGTCCGCCAGGTGCGCAAGGCCTTCGAGGACGCGGGCGCCCTCCGTGACGCGGACGCCGTTCCCCGCCCGCCGCGCGACGGCGCCCGCACGATCCGCGGCCAGGGCCGGGTGGAGCTGCTGGAGCGCCGCACCGAGCAGGCCCACGTCGTGCTCGGCATGCCGGGGCTGTCCCGGCACGACGACCGGCGCTGGGCGCTGGGCGTGCTCAACACGGCGCTCGGCGGCGGGATGAGCTCCCGGCTGTTCCAGGAGGTCCGCGAGAAGCGCGGCCTCGCCTACAGCGTCTACTCGTACACCTCGTCCTTCGCGGACTGCGGCCTGTTCGGTGTGTACGCCGGCTGCCAGCCGCGCCGCGTCCACGAGGTCCTGAAGATCTGCCGCGAGGAGCTCGACCAGGTCGCCGAGCACGGGCTGAGCGACGAGGAACTGCACCGCGCCATCGGTCAGTTCTCCGGCTCGACCGTGCTCAGCCTGGAGGACACCGGCGCGCTCATGAACCGGATCGGCAAGAGCGAGCTCTGCTGGGGCGAGCAGATGTCGGTGGACGCCACGCTGGAGAGGATCGCCGCGGTCACCCCCGACGAGGTGCGTGCGGTCGCCCGCGACGTCCTGGGACAGCGTCCCTCGCTGGCCGTCATAGGCCCGCTGAAGGACCGGCAGGCCGCCCGCCTGCACGAGTCCGTCGTCTGAGCCTGAGCCGTACCGACCGTCTCGAACGTCTGGACCGGAGGACTGGAACGATGAGCAAGATCCGTGTGGGTGTGATCGGGGCCCGCGGCCGGATGGGCGCCGAGGCGGTCAAGGCCGTCGAGGCCGCGGACGACCTGGAGCTCGTGGCGGCGATCGGCCGCGAGGACAAGCTGGAGACCCTGGCCGAGAACGAGGCCCAGGTCGCGGTGGAACTGACCACCCCGGGCTCGGTCATGGGCAACCTCGACTTCTGCCTGCGGCACGGCATCCACGCCGTCGTCGGCACCACCGGCTGGACCGACGAGCGCCTGGACACCCTGCGCGGCTGGCTCGGTGCCACGCCGGGCACCGGTGTGCTCATCGCCCCGAACTTCGGCATCGGGGCGGTCCTGGCCATGCGCTTCGCCCGCCAGGCGGCCCGCTTCTTCGAGTCCGCGGAGATCGTCGAACTCCACCACCCGGACAAGGTCGACGCCCCCAGCGGCACCGCCGTGCGCACCGCGCAGCTCATCGCCGACGCCCGCCGCGAGGCCGGCCTCGGCGCGCAGCCGGACGCCACCGCCACCGCCCTGGACGGCGCGCGCGGCGCCGACGTCGAGGGCGTGCCCGTGCACGCGGTGCGGCTGCGCGGTCTCGTCGCCCACCAGGAGGTGCTCTTCGGCGACGCCGGAGAGGTCCTCACCATCCGTCACGACTCCATGAACCGCGGCTCCTTCATGCCGGGCGTGCTGCTCGGTGTGCGCAGGGTCGTCTCCACGCCGGGACTCACCTTCGGCCTGGAGCACTTCATGGACCTCGACTGACCGACCGAGAGACGACCAACCGAGAGCCGGTTCGCCCACCATGCGCGCAAAGATCACCTACTTCGTCCTCGCGGCCGTGCTGGTCGTGTACTTCGTGCTGGCCGGCGCCCGCGGCGTCTGGCTGATCCAGGACGGCCGCCCGGTCACGGTGGTCCTCGGCGTGGCCGTGCTCGTGCTGCCGCTGGTCGGCGTCTGGTTCCTGGTCCGTACGACGCAGTTCGCACGCAACGCGGACCGGCTGGCCCGCGAACTGGAGGCCGAGGGCGGCCTGCCGGAGGACGAGCTGGTGCGCACCCCGAGCGGGCGCGTCGACCGCGCCTCCGCCGACGCGGTCTTCGCCCGGCGCAAGGCCGAGACGGAGGCCGCGCCGGAGGACTGGCGGACGTGGTTCCGGCTCGCGGTCGCCTACCACGACGCCCGCGACACCCCGCGGGCGCGCAAGGCCATGCAGCGGGCGATCGCCCTGCGCGGGAAGGCGCCGCAGACCCCCTGAAAGGGGCCCGGCCTCAGCCCGGCAGGACGGTCGTCCCGGCCTCGCCGGGGGCGCCGGTCAGCGCGCGCAGCAGGGCGTGCGGGGCGCGCCCGTCCAGTACCCGTGCGGTACCGACACCGGCGCGGACCGCGCGCAGGCAGCTCTCCATCTTCGGCACCATGCCGCCCCCCAGGGACGGCAGCATCCGTTCCAGTTCGGTGGCGGTCAGCCGGTCCAGCACCCGCTCCCGGCACGGCCAGTCCGCGTACAGCCCGGGCACGTCCGTCAGCACCACCAGGGCCTCCGCGCCCAGCGCGGCGGCGAGCGCGCCGGCGGCCGCGTCCGCGTTGACGTTGTAGACCTCGCCGTCCGTGCCGCGGCCGAGCGGCGAGACCACCGGGATGTGCCCGTGGTCCAGCAGCATGTCCACGGCGGCCGTGTTGACCTCCGTGACGTCCCCGACCAGGCCGATGTCCATCAGCTCCCCGCCGACCTCGGCGTACCGGCGCACCGCGGTGAGCGTGTGCGCGTCCTCGCCGGTGAGCCCGACGGCGTACGGGCCGTGCTCGTTGAACAGCCGCACCAGCTCCCGCTGCACCTTGCCGGCGAGCACCATCCGCACGACGTCCAGCGTCTCCGGCGTGGTGACGCGCTGACCGCCCAGGAAGTGCGCGGGTACGCCGAGCCGGTCCAGCTGCGCGCTGATCTGCGGACCGCCCCCGTGCACCACCACGGCCCGCACCCCGGTCCGCCGCAGCCGCACCACGTCCTCGGCGAAGGTGCGCAGCAACGTCCCGTCGGTCATGGCGTGCCCGCCGAACTTCACGACGACGGTGCGGCCCCGCAGCGGTTCCAGCGCGGGCAGCGGCGCGGGATGGGTGAGGAGCGTGTCGGGATGCGGCGGTGCGAGCAAGAGTCGCTCCAGGTCCTCGGCGGGCCGGGTCGGCCGGACGCTAACAGCCGCAGGCAAACCCCCGATGACGCCCGGCTGTCGCCTCCACGCCGTCTCCCGCCACCGTGTGCCTCCCGGACCGGGGCGTGGCGTGGTTCCCCGCTGAGCCCTCAGCGGCTCAGCTCGGAGGCCCAGCCCTCTATGGCGTCGGCCGCCTGGTCGAAGGCCTCCGTACGGCCGAGGAAGTCCGCGTTGTGGTCGGTGAGCAGCGGTCGCAACCGCTGGCCGTCCGCCCGCGTGACGACCAGGGCCTGGCCCTGGACGGTCCGGGGCAGCCCCAGCCACTTCACCGGCTGCTGGGCCGTACGGACGGCCCCGACGCGGTTCCAGGGCAGCGTCGTGGTGTAGAAGAGCCCCACCTGCCGCAGCCCGCGCGTGCTCACCCAGAACCCCACGCGCAGCAGACGCAGCGCGCAGACGATGGCCAGCACGGCGGCGACGACCGTAGCGGCGACCCCGGGCCCGTTGCCCGCGAGCCCCATGATCACTCCCGCGATGAGCAGGTACGAGGCGAGCACCAGCAGCATCGCCGCCGCGGCGACCCGCCAGGGCCCCGGGCGGTAGGGACGGATCCACCCGTCCTGGACCCGGTGCGGAAGGGCGGCGTCCGCGGCGTACTCGTCGTGGCCGCTGTCGGCGGCGAGGAAGGGCAGAGACACATCGGTGAGGCTAGCGGGCCCCGCCGGGACCGGCCAGCAGTGGTCCGCCGGTCGTCTGCCTTGCTCCGCTTTGCGGGGGGTGGGGCCGGTGTCGACGGGTGTCGGGCGATGTCGGAGCGGGCGCATAGGCTGGGCGCCGCCCCAAGCTCCATGAGGAAGGACGCCCGGTGACCGACATCCCCGCCGACGATTCCGTGCAGTTCCGCGACGACGTGACCGTCGAGCTCGTCAAGCACAGCGCCGCCGACTCCGACGTGCTGTGGGCCGCCCGGGTCTCCACGGCCGGCGAGCAGTCCCTGGCGGAGCTGACGAAGGACCCCGAGCGCTCCAAGGGCCTGATCAACTACCTCATGCGGGACCGCCACGGCAGCCCCTTCGAGCACAACTCCATGACCTTCTTCATCAGCGCCCCGATCTTCGTCTTCCGCGAGTTCATGCGCCACCGCGTCGGATGGTCGTACAACGAGGAGTCCGGCCGGTACCGCGAGCTGCAGCCGGTCTTCTACGTGCCGTCCACGGAGCGCAAGCTGGTGCAGCAGGGCCGCCCCGGGAAGTACGAGTTCGTGCACGGGTCCCCGGAGCAGCACCAGGCCGTCGTGGACGCCATGGAGGCCTCCTACCGGCATTCCTACGAGGCCTACCAGAAGATGCTGGCGGCCGGCGTCGCCCGCGAGGTCGCCCGCGCCACCCTGCCCGTCGGCCTGTTCTCGTCGATGTACGCCACCTGCAACGCCCGCTCGCTGATGCACTTCCTCGGCCTGCGCACCCAGCACGAGCTCGCCACGGTCCCGTCCTTCCCGCAGCGGGAGATCGAGATGGTCGGGGAGCGGATGGAAGCCGAATGGACGAAGCTCATGCCGCTCACCCACGCCGCCTTCAACGCCAACGGCCGGGTCGCTCCGTAGCAGGTCACCACTCATCCGGAATCTTCCGATTGCCGGGTTTCGTGCTGTTCGTCTAGTCTTCAGAAACGGATTCCGGTGCTGCTTGAACCCCCGAGCAGGCAGCGCCGGAGTCCTCATCGCAGGTCCCGAGGGGGTGTCCCGGCACCGGCACCGAGTAGCGTTGGACTCATGGCTCCGACCTCCACCCCGCAGACCCCCTTCGGGCGGGTCCTGACCGCAATGGTCACGCCGTTCACCGCGGACGGCGCCCTCGACCTCGACGGCGCGCAGCAGCTCGCCGCCCACCTCGTCGAGGCAGGCAACGACGGCCTGGTCGTCAACGGCACCACCGGTGAGTCGCCGACCACCAGCGACGTGGAGAAAGAGCAGCTCGTCCGGGCCGTACTCGAGGCGGTGGGCGACCGCGCGTTCGTCGTCGCCGGCGTCGGCACCAACGACACCCACCACACCGTCGAGCTGGCCCGCCAGGCGGAGCGCGCCGGCGCCCACGGCCTGCTCACGGTGACGCCGTACTACAACAAGCCCCCGCAGGAGGGCCTGTACCGGCACTTCACCGCCGTCGCGGACGCCACCGGCCTTCCGGTGATGCTCTACGACATCCCCGGCCGCAGCGGCGTCCCGATCGAGACCGAGACCCTGGTCCGGCTCGCCGAGCACCCCCGGATCGTCGCCAACAAGGACGCCAAGGGCGACCTCGGCGCCGCGAGCTGGGCCATCAGCCGCAGCGGCCTCGCCTGGTACTCCGGCGACGACATGCTCAACCTGCCGCTGCTCTCCGTCGGCGCCGCCGGCTTCGTCTCCGTCGTGGGACATCTGGTCAGCCCTGAGCTGCGGGCCCTCCTCGAGGCGTACCTCTCGGGTGACGTCCACAAGGCGGCCGAGATCCACCAGAAGCTGCTCCCGGTCTTCACCGGCGTCTTCCGCACCCAGGGCGTCATCACCACCAAGGCCGCCCTGGCCCTGCAGGGGCTGCCCGGCGGCCCGCTCCGGCTCCCGCTCGTGGAGCTCGGCGAGGCCGCGACGGCACAGTTGAAGCAGGATCTCGCCGCCGGCGGGGTACAGCTGTAACCAAAGACTTAAGAACTGAATGATCGCTCCATGAGGACAACGCAACAGAAAGCACGCTGTCATGCGCGCACGGTGTCCCCGGGTGTCCGCCCGGGGCCTGTGGCGTGCGTGGTGAGGAGATACTTTGAGCCATCCGCACCCTGAGCTCGGCCCGCCCCCCGCGCTGCCCGAAGGGGGTTTGCGCATCACCCCGCTAGGCGGTCTCGGCGAGATCGGCCGCAACATGACGGTCTTCGAATACGGAGGCCGGTTGCTGATCGTCGACTGCGGGGTGCTCTTCCCGGAGGAGGAGCAGCCCGGAGTCGACCTGATCCTGCCGGACTTCACGTCCATCCGTGACCGCCTGGACGACGTCGTCGGCATCGTCCTCACCCACGGTCACGAGGACCACATCGGCGCCGTCCCCTTCCTCCTGCGGGAGAAGGACGACATCCCGCTGATCGGTTCGAAGCTGACCCTGGCCCTCATCGAGGCCAAGCTCGCCGAGCACCGCATCCGTCCCTACACCCTCGAGGTCGCCGAGGGGCAGCGCGAGCGCATCGGGCCGTTCGACTGCGAGTTCGTGGCGGTCAACCACTCCATCCCCGACGCCCTCGCGGTCGCCATCCGCACCCCGGCCGGCATGGTCGTGCACACCGGCGACTTCAAGATGGACCAGCTGCCGCTCGACGGCCGCCTCACCGACCTGCACGCCTTCGCGCGCCTGTCGGAGGAGGGCATCGACCTGCTGCTCTCCGACTCCACCAACGCGGAGGTGCCCGGCTTCATCCCGCACGAGCGGGACATCCTGCCGGTGCTGCGCCAGGTCTTCGCCAAGGCCGAGAAGCGGATCATCGTGGCCAGCTTCGCCAGCCACGTCCACCGCATCCAGCAGGTCCTGGACGCGGCCCACGAGCGCGGCCGCAAGGTCGCCTTCATCGGTCGCTCCATGGTCCGCAACATGGGCATCGCCCGTGACCTGGGCTACCTGCGGGTCCCACCGGGTCTCATCGTGGACGTCAAGACGCTCGACGACCTCCCCGACGAGAAGATCGTCCTGGTGTGCACCGGCTCCCAGGGCGAACCCATGGCCGCCCTGTCCCGGATGGCCAACCGCGACCACCAGATCCGCATCGTCGAGGGCGACACGGTGGTCCTGGCCTCCTCGCTCATCCCCGGCAACGAGAACGCGGTCTACCGGGTGATCAACGGCCTCACCCGCTGGGGCGCCAACGTCGTGCACAAGGGCAACGCCAAGGTGCACGTCTCCGGCCACGCCTCCGCCGGCGAACTGGTGTACTTCTACAACATCTGCAAGCCGCGCAACCTCATGCCGGTCCACGGCGAATGGCGGCACCTGCGGGCCAACGCCGAACTCGGCCAGGCCACCGGCATCCCGAAGCAGCGCTGCGTCCTCGCCGAGGACGGCGTGGTCGTCGACCTCGTCGACGGCGTCGCCAGGGTCACCGGCAAGGTCCAGGCGGGCTACGTGTACGTGGACGGCCTCTCGGTCGGTGACATCACCGAGGCCTCCCTGAAGGACCGCCGCATCCTCGGCGAGGAGGGCATCGTCTCGGTGTTCATCGTCGTCGACAGCACCACCGGCAAGGTCGTGGGCGGTCCGTTCGTCCAGGCCCGCGGTTCCGGGATCGACGACGCGGCGTTCAACGACGTACTCCCCAAGGTCGAGGAGTCCCTCGCCCGCGCCGCCTCCGACGGCGTCGCAGAGGTCCGTCAGTTGCAGCAGCTCATCCGCCGAGCCATCGGCAAGTGGGTCTCCGACAACTACCGTCGCCGCCCGATGATCCTCCCTGTGGTCGTGGAGGTCTGACGCACCACCAGGAGCGGGGCACCCCGATTTGCATCGGGGTGCCCCGCTCCAGTACGTTGTCACAACCCCCGCGACGAGAACGCCACGGAGACGTGCGTGCTCACAGCGGAACGGTAAATCCGACAGAAAGCATCTGCTAAAGTCGGGGAGCGCGAAAGCCGAAAGGCGGAAACGCAAAAGCAGGAAATCCCCGCCGGCGGGAATCGGGCCCGAAAGAGTCTGATAAGCTGGTGACAACGAAGGGAAAGCCCGGAGGGGCCGGTGAAACGGTCTCGAAGGAAGCTTCCGTTCCTTGAGAACTCAACAGCGTGCCAAAAGTCAACGCCAGATA